>NZ_JBPWJX010000004.1:0-342188 GCF_051781745.1 Bacillus cereus group sp. Bce019 | reverse complement strand
TTGTTCAATTCCAATCTTCCTACATCTGTATTCGCAAGCGCTGCTGCTTTTTTTACAATTGCGAACGCTCTAATTAAGCCTTCATGGATTTTGTATCCTGTGATTGGGAAGTTTTCAACTGCACGCATTGTTTGTACGCCGTAGTATGCATAGTTTGGTACTTCTTTTTCACCTAAAAAATCTTTTTCAATTCGAACACCATTTTTAACTTCAGTTAATGTTGCCATGATTATTCACTCCTTAACGATTTCTTATGCTGCTTTTGTTTCTTTGACTGTTTCTACATATTGTTTTGCTTTCTCATTATCGAATTCGCCTTCCCACTTCGACATAACAATGGCCGCTAATGCATTTCCTAATACATTGACAGATGAGCGAATCATATCTAAAATGCGGTCAATTCCCGCAATTAACGCGATACCTTCTAGTGGTAGCCCCATCGAACCTAACGTTGCTAATACAACAACGAACGATGCACCTGGAACTCCCGCCATACCTTTGGATGTTAACATGAGAACGAATAATAACGTTATTTGCTCCGTTAGTGACATGTGCACACCGTACATTTGTGCAACAAACAATGCCGCTAACGCTTGATAAATAGCCGATCCAGTCAAGTTAAATGTATAACCTGTCGGAATTACGAAAGAGGCAACTGCCTTTGGACAACCGAACTCTTCCATTTTTCTCATTATATTAGGTAAAACAGCTTCTGAACTTGCTGTCGTAAACGAAAGAATCAATTCTTCTTTTAAAATTTTCATTAATGTAAAAATGTTTACTCCAACCATTCGTGCATTAATACCTAATACAATCACAACGAATAGTATAACAGTTACGTATACAGCTAGCACTAGTTTTCCTAGCGGAAGTAATGTCGCTACACCAAATTTTGCAACCGTAACGGCAATTAATGCGAATACACCAAATGGTGCAAATTTCATAACTTGATTTGTAACCCAAAACATGGCTTCGAGTACGCCTTCAAAAAAGTTAAAAACAGGCTTTCCTTTTTCTCCAATTGCCGCAACTCCTAAGCCGAACAATACTGAGAAGAATATAATCGGTAATAGGTCACCTTGTACAATCGATTCAAATACGTTTTTCGGTACAATGTGAACAATTGTCTCAGCAAAACCTTTCTTCTCTGTTGCATCTGCAGTTTGTTTATAAGAAGAAATATCACTTTGCTGTAAATTACTCATATCAACACCAGTACCTGGTTGGAATATATTCGCTGCAAGTAATCCCATTAAAATAGCAATCGTCGTAATAATTTCGAAATAAAGAATTGTCTTACCACCCAGTTTCCCAAGCTTCTTCATATCTCCTACACCAGCTACTGCAACAATTAATGCTGAAATAACAATTGGTACTACAATCATCTTAATTAAGTGAATAAATATATCCCCAATTGGTGTGATATAAGAAATCGCCGTTTTATTGCCATAAAAGACTGCCCCTACTACAATCCCTAAAACAAGCGCGACAAAAATTTGTGTTGCCAATCCGAATTTTTTCATTTATGTTCATCCCCCTCATGCGAACGCTTTCAATTTGAATTTATAAAAGCTACTCACACATCTTATAAGCGAACCTACAAAATCATACAAAAACCTACAAGTTCGTCACAAAAAATTCAAATATTTTTCTTCTTTTTTTCATTGACACCATTTTGTTAAAAAACGATAAAATAAACTTGATAAGTAATCAGATTGTTTCGTATAATCAAAAAGATATATACTTAAAACAAATCAAAATGAAAAGGAGTGGATATTATGAAAAACTATACAAAGCAATTCGTCCTATCTTCTTCTTTTCTTTTTCATTTTCTTAAAAAGGAACAAAGGCATTCGCCTTTGTTCCTTTTTTTATCCTTTTCGGCAAGAAGACTCCCTCCGATTTGTGTTACGGGTGAAACTCAACAATTCAGGTGGAGATGAATTGCCGTCAGAAGGTAGGCTGAACTCTTTTGTTTCGCTCATAATAATTTTTTGAGTGCGAATGTTTGTTTTTTTGTCTTACGATATAATCTGCGTAGATAAGGAGAGGAGGGAATAGATTGTAAGACAACGAAATTGGATAATGCTTATCATTCAGCTACTTGAGTCAAAAGGAATTACGATGAAGAACATGTTCGCATGTTGTTTCATTTCGTTCCAAATATGGATTTGTTAAAAAATTTTTAATGAGTCCTCTAAGAAAGACGGTGAAAACAATGGCCAGAAAGAAAGCAGTGAAAGTATTACGTAAACAAAAGAAAAGAGAAATCATACAACGATTCACTCAAAAACAAAATATTGGGCGAACTTGCTTGACTGCTAAAGAATTCCGCTTACTGCAACGCATGTCACATAGTTCAAAAGCATTGCGAAATGTTGGATTGTACACGATTAAACAAAGTTACTTGAATCATAATAAAATGGCTACTATAAGAGAAGTGGATACTGCCATGCAAGCCGATATGAATTACTGGGGCATTCAATCAAATTCGGTTCAAGCGATTCGTAGAGCCTTGTTTACAGAAGTGAAGAGCTTTTTTAAAGCGTTGGAACAGTGGAAGAAAAAAACTGAGCAGTTCACAGGGCGTCCTAAGTTTCCGAATTATTCTCGTTCCACTGACAAACGAATTATTGAAATCTATCAAGTGCCAAAAGTGGATGAGAACGGGTATTGGATGATTCCGATGAATGTTGCATTCAGAAAAAAATTCGGTTCTATTAAAATACGTATGCCAAAAAACTTAAGAAATAAAAACATCTCCTACATTGAGATTGTACCAAAGCAAAAAGGTCGGTTCTTTGAGGTGCATTATACATATGAAATGCACGTTTCTCAAATGAAGAAACCACCTACGACCACTAGTAACGCTTTGAGTTGCGATTTAGGTGTAGACAGATTGTTAAGTTGCGTAACCAATACAGGTGATGCCTTCTTAATGGATGGGAAAAAACTAAAATCCATAAATCAATACTTCAACAAAATGATATGTAATCTAGGGCAGAAAAATATGGACAATGGAATTTCAAAACGTATTGTAACGAATAAAATGGCCGCACTTTGGCATAAACGAGAAAGACAAATAAACGGTTATATTGCACAAACAGTAGGTCTGTTGTTCAAAAAAGTGAAAGAATTCGATATAGATACGATTGTTGTAGGGTATAACGCTGGTTGGAAACAAAACTCTCATATGGGGAAAAAGAATAATCAAAAGTTTGTTCAAATCCCATTTCAGAAATTGATTGCAGCGATTGAGAATAAATGTGTAAAAGAAGGCATTCGCTTTTTCAAACAAGAAGAAAGCTATACTTCAAAAGCTAGTTTTCTTGATAAGGATCCGGTTCCAGTTTGGTCTAAGGATGATAAGACGCAATATCGCTTTAGCGGCAAACGAATTACGCGTGGTCTGTATCAAAGTAAAGCAGGAACATGTATCCATGCCGATATTAATGGTGCGCTGAATACATTGAAAAAGTCAGGAGTTGTAGAATTGGATGGCAATCTCAAAGTGAAAACGCCGATTCTATTAGAAGTGCAAAAACGTAAGGCTATTGCTTTGTGCATAGCTTAGTGGGTGCGTCAACCATCCATGTGTACGCGACTTGTCGGGGCTTGTAGCACACGCCGGATTCATCTGAGTGGTGGCTTCTTCCATAAGGGAGAACTGCTCTTTTTCGAAAGGGTGATGCAAGTGGGAAAACAATCGTTCGTTGTCAGTACCAACCAAAAACAGACTCGGGGTGTTACCATAAGGTAGCATGAATGCTAGAGCGTCAAACTGTCTAGCGATAGACGAAAAGACCTAGTGTTCGAACTCAAGCCCCACTGAAAGGCTTTATCTCAGTGGGGGGAGTTGACTGCGATCTATATAGGGGGAATTGTTATGAGACCATATAAACGTGTCTTAATTAAATTAAGCGGCGGTGCACTTGCCGATCAAACCGGAAATAGCTTTAACTCCAAACGATTAGAACATATCGCAAACGAAATTTTATCCATCGTTGATTTAGGTATTGAGGTATCTATCGTCATTGGAGGCGGGAACATTTTTAGAGGTCATCTAGCGGAAGAATGGGGAATCGATCGTGTAGAAGCTGACAATATCGGGACGTTAGGTACAATCATTAACAGCTTAATGCTACGCGGCGTTTTAACAAGTAAAACAAATAAAGAAGTGCGCGTTATGACTTCCATCCCGTTTAATGCTGTAGCTGAACCATACATTCGCCTACGTGCAGTCCACCATTTAGATAACGGGTATATCGTTATTTTTGGAGGTGGTAACGGGCAACCATTCGTTACGACAGATTATCCAAGTGTTCAAAGGGCCATTGAAATGAATAGTGACGCAATATTAGTCGCAAAACAAGGAGTAGATGGCGTCTTTACTAGTGATCCAAAACATAATAAAGCAGCAAAAATGTACAGCAAACTAAACTATAATGATGTCGTTAGACAAAATATACAAGTCATGGATCAAGCGGCATTACTGCTTGCCCGGGACTACAATTTACCAGCACACGTCTTTAACTTTGATGAGCCTGGTGTCATGAAGAAAATATGTTTAGGCGAACATGTGGGGACGTTGATTAATGGTGATGTTACGATGCTGGTGCATGAAAAATAATGATTTCCCACCAAAAAAGGGTGCCTTTTGTAGGCACCCTTTCCTAATTCATCATCACAAATAGAAGTCAACCAATCCCGCCACTTTCTCCTTACAACCCTCCCAAAAAGATAACTTCTCAAAAAACTCTTTCGTCATTTCTTTCGAATCATGAAAATCCTCTGCTAACGTCTTATTAACTTGTCCTACAATAGGACCACCATAAATATAAAAATTCATTTCATCATTTATATTGAAGCTACGCGAAGTAAAGTTTGTTGTACCAATAACGGTTAATTCATTATCAATAAGCATTAATTTACCATGGAACATTCCTTTTTTATAACCATATACAGTAATCCCATTATTAACAGCTTGACGTATGTATGGATACGCCGCTTCTTTTATAAGAGGTAGATCTGGTTTATATGACCAAAGTATTTTTACTGTAACACCACGCTTTTGTGCTGCGATTAAAGCATTCATGGATTCTTTATTTTTCGCTATAAAATACGGCGTTGCAATTACAATGGAGTGCTGAGCTTGTTTTATAAGATCTATATATTTTTCAGCGACGTGATGCCCATTATAACTAACCATAGTATGTAATGTATTCCCTTTACTAGCTTTATTCGTACTTCTCTTTATATCTTCTTTCGTATCTCGTTTCCAATCCAAAGCAAATTGTTCCTCTAAATCTTTTGCACCTTCTCCTTTTATCCGTACATGATAGTCTCTCCAGTACCCAAAGTGTTTATCTTTCCCTAAGTACTCATCCCCTATATTAAAACCACCTGTATAACCAATCTCTCCATCAATCGTTGTAATGCGGCGATGATTACGATGATGAAGGGAATAAAACCCGAATGGTAATTCCTGTTTTCTACTATATGTAAAATGCACACCATTTTTCTGTAATTCTTTTTTCATCTTTCTTTCAAATGATAAATCGTTAAGTAAATCGACAGATAAATATACGTTTACTCCTTCTCTTGCCTTTTCTTTTAATAAGTTTAAAAAAGTATGACTGCTTTTATCATCCGATAAAATAAAAAAATAAGTGTAAATAGATTGTTTCGCTTCTTTTATATCAGTAAATAACCGTTTATAAAATGACTTTCCTTCTACATATAATTGAAAATCACTATAATGAGGTGCATACTCTGTTGGCATGTTTTTCCCAGTTTCCATTTTCCTACCTAAAGTAACATCAATATGCATACAAATTAAAATAAAAGCGAAAATAGCAATAATAATAGAAGTAATTCGTAATATTTTTTTAATCATTTTGATTTCCTTTCGCTCATTTTTCTTTCCATCCTTCTATTTTGGCATTCAAATCCAGATTTCATGCTTCATACAAAAAAGGATGTGACTTAACGTCACACCCTTTTCATATTAAACAAAGTTTCTCGCATCATTATTTCTTCCAAACTTATAAATAGCAATTAAGAAGAATGCTACCGCAAAGGCGAATAAGATTAAAATGTTTACATACAACTCTGAAAATGGAATTCCTTGCTGTAGTTTTGCTATCGTGTCTAGCAACCAACGCTGCGGAAGGAAATCAGCTACTTTTTGTACCGCTTTTGGCATAATGTCATATGGAAAATAACATCCGGCAAGTAAACAAGTTGGTACAATGACCAGATTTTGCATCGTATTTGCCGATGCTGAGTTTTTCGAAAAAGCGACAAGGACTAACGATATTCCAATCGCTATTAAAGCAAATAGCATGAGTACGCCAATCATCACTATGAAAGGCATATTGATATTCGTATGAAAAACATTCGTTAGGAATAGGATTGTAATTAGAATTTGTACTGTTAGCATCATCATATTTACTCCGACATTAGATAATATAAATCTCTTCCCATCTATCGGTGTTGATAAGAGTCTAAAGTACGTTCTATTTTCTTTTTCTTTTAAAATAGAACCTGATAAGTTCGCTGCTGAAAACAGCATAAACATAATAAGGTAACCCATCGTTTGATTTGTCATATCTTTATTTTTCGAAGTATCTTCTAGCGTTGCAGTTTTCATCTTAAATGCACTTTTTTGATAGCCTGCGTACATAGTATCAAATGTACTTTGATCTGTTCCTGCTACTTTACTAATAGCTACTACATTATCAATATAGTTATATAAATATGATTTTATAAATGCTGTTACTTGATCACCTTTAATCGATGCAATTTCAATATGATCTGGTTTCCCTTCTCGAACACTTTTTGAAAAACCAGAATGTAATGTAATAACTCCATCAAGTTTTTTGGAAGTGAGTTTATCTTCTACTTCCGACTCCTTAACCTTACTCACTTTCACATGATTTAATCCTTCTAAAAACTTTATCGTATCATTTGCTATCGGCTCATTTTCCTTATTTACAATCCCGATATTTAACGTGCCTTGCCCCGCATTTCCGTATATCGAAAAAGAGATGAGTGTTCCGATTATCGGTAAACTAATAATAATGAATAACCCTTTTTTATTTTTCAAAAGGACAGATAGCGTTTTTTGTATGAGCCATAAAATATCTTTCATACTATAGCCCCTCCCGTCTACGTAATGCAATAATTGCAATTAATAAAAAGAGTGCTGAAATCCCAAGATTTAAACATATTACTGGCAGTACCGCTCCTACATCGTTTGCATAAATAATTTTCATGACAGCTGTGTTTGCCCACGTTAATGGTGATAAGTTCGTAATGAAATTTTCTTCTACTACGAAGTATGCACCACCAAAAATAGAAGCTAACTGTATAACAACAAGAATAATTGCTCTCGATGATTCAGCTGTTTTCGTAATATACCCGATCCCTAAACCAAAGCTAATTGCTAGAAAGACTTGTGTTAATAAAATAATAAATATGATTCCAAGGTGGTCGCCCCAATTCGCTTGAAATACAAATTTACTAAATAACATGACAAGTAATACACAAAGGGCGTTTGCTACTAGGCTACCAAGTACTTTTCCAATAAATATTTCAGCTTTACTTATAGGTGCAGCAATGAGACGATCTCCTGTTTTACGTATGCGTTCTCCTCGAATTAAAGAACTCGCTCCCATTGCAGCATATAATGCAATCATCGTTGTCATTACAACCGCATAGTAATCCATGGAACCTGGTTTTTTCGTAGCTTGTAAAGATGTTTCTTTTATATAATCATTATGATTTCCGTTTGAAATAACCGTACTAACCTTAGTAGGATCTACTTTTGCAACTTCGACCGCTACATTGTACTTATCAACAAATGTTGTAAGCATTCCTTCCACAATACTTCCCTCAATACTACTTTTGTCACTCCCATAAAATTTTGCACCATCTTTATTTAACTCTACATAAGCGGCATATTTATTTTGCTTCACTTCTTCTTTCCCATCTATACTGCCGGAAGCTTTTTTAAAATGAATACCTGATTTATCCACTTCTTTCGTAAATGCTTCAAATGATTGAGAAAACGTGCTACTCGCTTCATCTTTATATAGCACTTGTATATCTTTAATCGAATGACTATCACTATTAAATGCGTTGGTTAACGCTGTTCCTAACACAAGCATAAGCACAATCGGAAATGCTAACATAAAAACTAAAGTTCTTACATCTCTGAAATCTCTTTTAATATGCATAATTGCAATATTGAAGATGTTCAATTGATGAACCTCCCTTTACCTTTTCTTCATTTACTTTTTATTTATCTCGTAAGTTTCTTCCCGTCAATGTAAGGAATACTGTTTCTAAGTTGGGAGCCTGCTCCTCTAATGAACGAATTTCAATATCATGATTGATACAGTGTTGAATGATTTTATTTAAATTATTTAATCCCGCATCAGAATTCACTTTAATTACGTTTTCTTCAATTTGAACTGCTTTCACACCGTTTATCTCTTTTAATTTTTCTACATCTAAATTCTCTACCGATTTCACTTCAATCCAAATATCTTTCGTGTCAGTAATAATTGCTTTTAACTGTTCTTTCGTACCTTCTGCAATTACTTTACCGTGATCTACTATCGCTATTTTCGTACAAATCTCTTCTACCTCTTCCATGTAGTGACTCGTATAAATAATTGTACTTCCCATTTCATTTAATTTGCGTACTGACTGCAAAATGTAGTTTCTTGACTGTGGATCAATTCCAACTGTCGGCTCATCCATAATAATTAACTTCGGTCTATGAGCAATTGCACAAGCGATATTCAGTCTTCGCTTCATCCCACCAGAAAAGTTCTTCGGATAGCTTTTCTGTTTATCACTAAGTCCTACAAATTGAAGAGCTTCCTCTACCCTAGCTTTTAATTCGGCTCCTCGTAATCCGTACAATCCAGCAAAGAATTTCACATTTTCATAGGCAGTTAACTCTTCATAAATCGCAATATCTTGCGGAACAATACCGATATTCATTTTCGCAAATCGATTATGTTTCTTTATATTTTTTCCTAGTATGCTAATTTCACCTTCATTACTTCTTAACAACCCAGCGATCATATTTATCGTTGTACTTTTACCAGCACCATTTGATCCTAAAAAGCCAAATATTTCTCCTTCTTTAATAGATAAAGACATATTATCAACTGCGATGAAATCACCAAATTTTTTCGTTAAATTTTTAATTTCTAATGTATTCATCATTTTCACCCCTATTTCGGTTTCTCTGCTTTTAGTATAAACAAAAAGAATGAACCTGCTCAGTGCAGAAGTTCATTCTTTTCACATGAGAATATTCACTTTTTTCATATGAGATGGTTCATCCTCGTACCATTCTCTTTATATTGGCAACAACATCGTTACTGAAAAACCACTTGTTCCATCTACAATAATTTTTCCGTTTACAGACGCCGTTCGCTCCTCCATCCCCATAATACCGAGACCTTTTTTAACAAGAGCCACCCCTTTTCCGTTATCCTTCACTTGCACCTTAACCATCTTGTTAAGCACATGAATATCTATAGAAATAACTGTCGCATCAGCATATTTCATTGCATTTGTTAGTGCTTCTGTAACATTCTCACCGATAATTTTCCACTGAATGGGAGAAATCATATCTAAGTTCCCTTTGTACACAAAAGGAATATTCATATCATTCTTACCGGCAAATTCCTCTATGAATAATTTCATACGATGAATACCAATTTGCTCAGTTGGTGGCTTCATATTTTTTAATGTAATGCGAATACTTTCAATTCCATCTTTTGAAATGTGAATTGCATTTTGTAATAACTCCGCAGATTTTTCTTTATCTATTTCCATTAACCTCTTTGCTGCTTCCATTTGAATTAGCGCCCCTGTCATTGAGTGGCCAATTTTATCATGAATTTCTTGTGACAACCGATTTCTCTCTTCTAATTTAAATGTGTACTCTGATTGCTTTATGTACTCTTTATTTTCATGTAAGCTTTTCGTCAGCCGCTGCATATCTTTTCGCATCTTATCATTTTGCGATTCAAGCTTTACTACACGCGATATATATCGCTCTGCAATAGTTAAAACGAGAAAAGAAAATGCAACAATTAATCCATAAGTCATTCGAATACTTTCATCTGCAATCGTAATTGGGAGCATCATAACGACAAAACGTGGCCAATTCTTTTCTATATAATGGAATGTAATTTCGTATAAGTTCAAAGGTAAAAGCAAAATAAAAAATGGATGAATCCTCCATGTAAAGAACATAACTACGCCAATTGACAGAGAAGTTAATATGTTTTTGTACGTATCTTTTTTAAATATAGAAATCAGCACGTTTACAGAGAGGTAAATAAGTAAAGTAAATATAACCCAAGGTAAATTTACTACATTTGCGTAAATATAACTAAACACAATATATAAAAAGACAATTAATTTACTTACAGTTAGCCAAAATTCCATATCACTACTCTACTTTCCCTGTTAAATAATAAATCGCAATTTGTGTACGATGTTCAAGTCCAGTTTTCCCTAAAACTGACGTAATATAATTTGCAATCGTTCCTTCTGATATGAAAAGTTGTTTTGAAATTTCTTTATTCGAGAAACCTTTCGCAATTAACGCGATAATACTAAGTTCTCTTTCTGTAAAAAGACTTGTATCTATTTTACATTCGTCCTCTTTGCTTTCCATTAAGTTGCACTTAATTTTATTAAGCACTACATCTTGCATAACAGTTTGTCCGTTATATACCCCTTTTATCGCATCACGAATACGCTCTGGATCATTATTTTTTAATAAATAACCTTTCGCTCCGTTTTTTACTGCATCCAAAATATATTCGTCATCATCGAACGTCGTTAAAATTAGCGGTTTCGTTTTCGTCTCTTCACAAATGAATTTCGTCGCGTCTACCCCATTCATGTTTGGCATACGAACATCTAAAAGAGCGATATCAACGTCGTTCTTTTGGCAATAGTCCACTGCTTCTTTCCCATCATTTACTGTATCTACCACTTCGAACTCTTCATATGTATTTAAAATAATTTTCATGCCTTCTCTAATAAAAGAATTATCATCTGCTATTAATATTTTTATTTTCATGCTTGTTAGTATGGACCTTCCCCTACTAACATTCACATCCTTTCTTCCCGTAACATTTCCTACTTGCTCATTATATACTCCTTTTTACCATTTTTTCACACCTTTTTTTCATATAGCCTCCTTTCTAAAAATATATTATTCTTTTTTTACAACATGTGTAGGGTGACTTATCATTCTTTACGTCTATATAATAGAATGCGTCAAAAAGGAGGGAGAGACCGATTGAGGAAAAACTATTAATTGAAAAAGCACAGCAAGGAAGCGAACATGCTTTTCGTGTCCTTGTGCAAACATATCGTCACTATATTTTCCAAGTTATCTTTTCTATTTTAAGACATGAAGAAGATGCGAAAGATGTTACACAAGAAGTATTCGTAAAAATTCACGCCTCTCTCCCAAATTATCAATTTCGTGGATTAAAAACATGGATGACTCGTATTGCCACCAATCACGCTATTGATTATAAGAGAAAGAAAGCTAGAGAAAACGAAGAACTCTCCTTATGTAAAGAAACTGAGGAAAATATACAGTCCTCTCATAATATTGAGGCTTTATTATTGACGAAAGAGCAAAAATTACTCATTGCTCAAAAACTGAGAGAACTTCCCGAAAATTATCGTGACGTTGTTCTCTCACATTACTTAGAAGAAAAAAGCTATCAAGAAATTGCTTTACAGGAAAATATTGAAGTGAAAACAGTCGAAATGAAACTGTATCGGGCAAGAAAATGGATTAAAAAACATTGGAAGGAGGAAGAGTTTCTATGACACATTATTCAAAAGAAGATTGGCGCAATTATACTCTAGATTTTATAGAAAGCAATGAACGTGAATCTATGGAAGAACACCTTTATGAATGTGATCATTGTTTAGCACTTTATATGGAAAGTATCGATGAACAACAGGAAAACCTTCCAATGATAAATGATGATTCATTTATGAACGAAGTTATAACGCAAATTGATTTTGAAACGCTACAGCCTAACGAAAATATAAAAACAAACTCACTAAAGCGCACCATTATTCACTACATAATTGCGACTGCGGCTACAATTATTTTTATGGTAAGTGGTTTATTCCAATATATTTTTACAGCGACATCAAATTTCGAGAAATCTTCAAAACATAACGAGTCTTCTATCTCACAACAAATTGTAAACAAATCGGTAGACACACCAAAAAAGGACGGAGGTTCAAAGCATGAATAAAAACCCCTTTTTAGCACTTGTATTAGGGCTAATTCCTGGGCTTGGACATTTATACTTAAAAAAGCTAGGACGGTTTATTTTATATAGCGGAGGATCTTTATTTCTATTCTCCTTTGCAGTATTTTGTACCATAGTAGTAAGAGAACGTGATATTGCTTTTCTTTCTCTATTTTTACTAGCCGTTCTATGGGCAATTAACTTACTAGATTTAGTTATCACCATTATAAAACAAACGAAAAAACAAGAAGCTGGAGAATTGATAAATTCCTCTAAAGAGAGCGAACGATTTTATATCATTCTCCTATCTATCATCCCTGGACTTGGCCATTTCCAATTAGGACTTATGCAACGCGGTCTTACGTTTTTAGTCGCTTGCGCTGGCTTAGGCAGCATGATTATATTTGTGACTTTATTAACATCTCAAGGAAGTTTCCTTATCTTCCTTATTACGTTACCTGTTTTATGGATTTATAATTTCTTTGACGTTGTTCAGCAACTACAGAAAAAAGAACGCGACGAGCAATTAATTGACCGTACTATTTTCGAAGATTTTGAAGAACATCAAGAGCAGGGAAAGAAAAGTAAAACATTTGCTTCTATTTTAGCGATGTTCCCTGGAGCAGGTCATATGTATTTAGGCTTACAACGCCGTGGTCTTCAGCTTATGGCAGCCTTCTTACTATCTATTTATTTACTCGACTTATTAAGACTTTCTGCATTTTTGTTTTTAGTACCAATCATTTGGTTCTATAGCTTTTTTGATGCGTTACAGCAAACAGCAAAATACGGAAAAGAACGAGTTCAAGACGAACCCATTATCGATTATTTTATAAATCATCAAAGATGGATCGGTATCGGATTAATTACACTCGGTGGTTATTATTTATTAAATCAAACAGTCCTTCCTATTTTGAATGATTATTTTGCAACTATATTTAATATTCATCTTAGTGAACTATATTATCGCTATTTCCAAACATCTATCGTTGCGCTCCTTTTAATTGGCGGCGGCTTTAAATTGTTACTTGGAAATAAAGAAAACAAAGGTGGGACAAGCGAATGAGGACTTGGCGTGTTGGAACATTCTCAATGGGGCTTTCTATTATATCGTTAGGATGCTTTTTACTATTTTCAGTCATAAAAGGAATTCAAGTATTAGATACACTAACTGCATGGTGGCCAGTTTTACTTATCATACTTGGAGCCGAAGTTTTACTATACCTTCTATTTTCTAAGAAGGAACAATCATTTATTAAATATGATATTTTTAGTATTTTCTTTATCGGCGTTTTAGGAAGCGTCGGAATTGCTTTTTACTGTTTATTATCAACTGGATTACTAGAAGAAGTTCGTCACTCTATTAACACAACGAGGCAAACGAGTAATATTCCAGACGGACAATTTGATATACCTGAATCTATCAAAAAAATCGTAGTAGATGCAGGACATCAACCTCTAACGATAGAGGGAAATAATACAAATCAAATTCATCTTTTGGGAACTTATGAAATGACAACGAAAGCAAATGAAAAACTCAATTTAAAACGAGATGATTTCCTTTCAGTTCAAACGGCTGGAGAAACGATGTATATCACTTTAAAATCATTACCTGTTCAGCATACGTTATTTAATTCAGCACCACAGGTGAAACCAACGCTTGTTCTTCCACAAAATAAAAATGTGGAAATCCGTGCTTCAAATAACGAACTATCTCTTTATCCAGGTCAATTACAAAATAATTGGTTTGTACAGGAAAGCTCAAGAGTGTCTGTCCATCTTGCAAAAGAAAGTGATGTATCTTTAACAGCAGTAACGAATCAAAAAGAAACACATGGAAGCTCACCTTGGGAACAAGTAGAAGATTTAACGAAAAACGAAAATACTTCTTCAGAAGAACATCCAGAATTAAACAACCAAGAACATTGGTATAAAAATTCGATTAAAACTGGAAATGGGACGTACAAGTTAAATATTGAGAAAGCTTATAATTTGAATATGAGTGTTATTGAAAAATAAAAAAACCTTCCGCAATTGCGGAAGGTTTTTCTCATATAATTGCTTTAATTCCTTCTAACACTAATCCAATCATAAATCCGCAAACAGCCCCGTTTACTCGAATCCACTGTAAATCTTTACCGACGTTATTTTCAATCATTTCGATTAACGTTTTATCATCTAACTTATCAAGGTTTTCTTGTACAAGCTTACCAATTTTCGAATGGTTCTTCTCAACAAGACTTACAACTTGTTTTTGTAACCAATCTTCTATTTTTTGAACTGTCTGTTCATCTTCTTTTATTTTATTCATTTGTTTTTGTAAAAATGGAATAACATATTTATCAGCAAATTCTTCATTATTTACAAAAGCAACTGCTCTTTGTTGTACTTGCTCTAGCATCTCTTTTATTTTGTCAGTAGCATTCCAATTCGCAATCCACTTTTCTTTCCAATTTTCTAATTCCTTTAATAAGGCTTCATTTTCTTTTACATTGATAATTTCTTGACGAATCTTCGCTAATATAAGTTGTCTTGTGCTATTATCAGCCTCTTGTAAGCTGTTAATATTACTAATGATAAACTTCTGCAAAATGCCGCCAATTTTATCTTCATCTACAATATTCATAAATGATTTCAAAGTAAACTGCAAGAATCCATCTACTTTTATATTTTCCATTGCCTTCATACCTAAGCTACCGAGCTGGTAACGAGCTTCATCTTGCGCTGTCCAATCTTTTACCTTCACTAATATGTAATCAAGTGTCTTTTCATCATATTCTTGCACAACTAATTGATCAACAAGCACTTGTAAAATGTTACTTGTATTAATTGTATGCAAATATGTTTTTAATTCTTTTTCAATAATAACAGCTAACTTTTCTGTATCTATTGTAACAATTGCTTTCTCTGCAATCGTTACAATCCCCTTTTTCACAGCATCAGACTGCATTTCTCTCTCAGCAATTTGCAGTACCATTTGTGCTAACTGCATCTCTTTTACTTTATTCGTAATACTTTCTTTCGTCAGCCATTCATTTTCTAACGTATGAATGAGCCCTTTCGTTACTCGTTTACGATTTTTAGGTAACAAAGCTGTATGCGGAATTGGTATTCCCATCGGATGACGGAATAAAGCAGTAACCGCAAACCAATCCGCAAGTCCACCAACCAATCCAGCTTCAAATCCCCCTTGTATAATCTCTCCTGCTACCGTTCCTTGAAAAGGGATAGAAGCCGCAAAGCCGACACCCATAACCCCAAGCGAAATACCCGCTATATATTTAGTCTGTAATGACATCGTATACACATCCTCTTATTATGTAAAATAAAGCTTTTTTGTTGTATTTATTCAATATTAGTTATCCTTTATATATACTATAAAGAACTATTGTGAAAATAACAAAGATTTTTATGTACATGAAAAAATGAGGCTACAACTAGCCTCATTTTTCTTATATCGTTAATTCCAAACCTTTCCTATAATATTCATCCATTATATCTTTTGGAACCATACTTCCACCCGTTCCCCACACAATATGAGTACCTTTTTTCACCTTCTCTGTTAACTGTTGCTTTTGTAAATACTCATCTTCTTTACATACTTTCACTGGCCCTATCATACCTGCTAGTGCAGAAGGCTCTAAATCAATATTCTCAGTATCAGCTAGTTCTTTTAACAATCTATATAACTCTTCATCACTTACTGTGTAATTCCCACTCAAAAATGGTTCCATCGTTTTACCGACAAATCCAGATGGCCTTCCTACCGCAAGTCCATCCGCATCTGTTACATTATCAATTCCGATATCTTGAACGGAAATTTTGTCATGAAGGCCTGTCATTAAGCCGAGTAACATACAAGGAGAATGTGTTGGCTCTGCAAAGAAACAATGAACATTATCTTTATACAATAACTTTAAACCGAATGCTACTCCGCCAGGTCCTCCTCCTACTCCGCACGGAAGGTAAACAAATAAAGGATGATCTTCATCTACTACAACCTCTAACTCTTCTAATTGCTTTTGTAATCGTGATGCGGCTACTGCGTATCCTAAAAATAAATCATGTGAGTTTTCATCGTCTACAAAATAACAGCTAGGATCCGCATCCGCTTGTCTTCTTCCTTCTTCTACTGCTTTGCTATAATCATCTTCATATTCAATAACGTTTACACCTTTACTTCTTAATAAATCTTTCTTCCATTTTTTTGCGTCTGCTGACATATGAACAGTTACATTAAAACCTAGATTCGCACTCATAATCCCTATGCTAAGTCCTAAATTCCCTGTAGAACCTACTGCAATTGAATATTTCGAGAAAAACTCTCTACATGTATCACTATCTAAAACGGAATAATTATCTTCTTCTGTTACCATTCCGTGCTGCAATGCTAGTTGCTCAGCATGTTTCAACACTTCATAAATGCCACCCCTAGCTTTAATTGATCCTGATATTGGAAGATGACTATCACATTTTAATAATAATTCTCCTAAAATAGGTTGCTCATATTTTCTCTCTAAAGCTTCTTTCATAGAAGGTATTTTCACTAAAGGTGATTCGATTATGCCGTTCGCCCCTTTCGTTTCAGGAAAAACTTTCGCAATATATGGTGCAAAACGCTTTAATCTCTCTTCCGCATCTTTTACATTCTCTTCATTAAGTGGTGAATCTTTTATTGCCGTTTCATACTTTTCTATGTTTGGGTTTATCCAAAATACTTCTTCTGTTGCAATAAGCTTATTCACTAATGGATATTCTGCTTGTAATGCCCCTATTTCTTTCATTTTGTTTCCTCCTTATATCCTTGTAGCTCACCATACAATAAATTATAATTAAATTAATTTTAATATAGTTTAACACAAATAATCCCATTAAGTTAATTTTAATTTAATTTATTTAAATATAATTTAATAATTATTAAGGAGATTTTCATTATGGAAAATATAGATATTGGTAAAAAAATTGAAAAACAAAGAAAAGAAAAAGGTTTAACTAGTAAAGAACTAGCAAAGATGGCCGATATTACACCATCAATGTTAAGTCAAATTGAGCGCGGGTCCGCTAACCCTTCTATCCAAACATTAAAAGTGCTTGCTAAAGCTCTTGATGTGCCAACATTTAGCTTTTTACTTGAAGATACAAATACAGACGATTTAATTGTACGTTCCCATAAACGAAAGAAAATGATTATTGATAATTTATCATATGAAATGCTTTCACCTGATTTCACTGGAAATTTAGCAACAGCAATTATGACCGTCCCGCCTAATACAGCTTCATCAGAAAATGTGCTAGAACATAAAGGAGAAGAATTAGCATTTGTCTTAGATGGGAAAATCACATTATATTTAAATGAGGAAGAATACGTATTAGAAACTGGCGACAGTGTAAAGATACCTGCTTATTTAAAGCATAAATGGGTGAATCATTTTGAAAAAAACGCGATAGTCTTATTTTCTGTTACTCCGCCGATTTTTTAATATATAAATAAAAACAGGTTACTTCTTATGAACTACACCTCCAATTGTTAGACACAGTCTAACAATTGGAGGTGTAGTTTTTTTATGACTAAATTTACTTCAGAAAACAAAATGAATGCAGCAATACATTATCAAGATGGAAGTGAGAGTATAAAAGATATTGCGAAATCATTGAGAACGAATCACGAAGTGGTTCGAATATGTATAAAACAATTTGAATATCATGGAATCCGAGCATTTGAAAAAGACTATACAACGTATTTTGTACAGTATAAACTAGGCGTACTAAATTATATGTTCGAAAATGGGACGTCTCCAAACGAAACGGCAGTTATTTTTAATATTTCTTCATCTGGACTTATTAGAAAATGGCGTATTCAGCTACGTCAAAAAGGAGTAGACGCCCTTAAATCTAAGAAAAAGGGGCGTCAATCTATGACTAAGGACAATCAAAAATCAATTAAGAAACAAACACAAACAGAAGAGTCAGTAGAAGCATTACAAGCTGAATTGGAGCGTTTGCGTATGGAGAATGCTTATTTAAAAAAGTTCAACGAATTGTGAAAAAGTTAGGTTTAAAGAGCCTAGTTCGTATGAAAAAATATCGCTCTTATAAAGGGAAAGTAGGGAAGATTACGCCAAATATTTTAGAACGTAACTTTAAGGCTAAAAAGCCAAACGAAAAATGAGTTACAGACATAACAGAATTTAAATTATGCGGCGAGAAGCTCTACTTATCACCGATGTTAGATCTATTTAATTGAGAGATAATCGCTTATACAATTGATTCAAGACCAACCTATTCACTTGTATCAAAGATGTTACGATAATGCGATTATTGAAAGTTTCTTTGGTATTATGAAATCTGAATTTCTTTATCTAAAAGATTTTGAAAGCATAGAACATTTTAAATAAGAATTTGAAAAATATATCGATTATTATAATCACAAACGAATTAAGGCAAAATTAAAAGGCATGAGCCCGGTACAATATCGAACTCATGCCCTAAAAGCTGCCTAATGAAACGACTTGTCAAACTTTCTGGGATCAGTTCAACTTTTAACGAACCCATACCATAGTTTAGTATTAATGTTACTAGCTAACTCAATAGTCCCTTTACTATAAAAGCACCTAGATGCCTTCATATGATTATCTTCATCATAATATTTTATGACTAATTTACCATTATATTTTTGGAAGTATTCATATAAAGTTTCCTTGGTGTAATATTCATTCCTAGATATTATGAGTTTTTCTAGCTCTTCTTCAGGAATATTTAGATGTATGCTTTTAAGATTTGGAAATGATGGTCATATTCTATATTTTTAAATCATTACTAATTTCCAATCCTGTTTCAAATACATTCAATACTTTGTCTTCCCTCCCCAATTTTGCAAGTTCGCAAGCCAAAATTAAAATGCTCTATAATTGTTAGGGGACTCGGCAATTACTTCAGATATATGACGAATTGCTAATTCTGATAAATTCTAACTGTTGTATAAGAATCTTAAATTATGACAACCGATAAGGCAAGCATGATTCTCTTCATTTTTCTTAAATATATCCAAAGCAGAAACTAAGCGCTCTTCAGCTAATTCATAATCGTTACGCTTCCAAAAGATACCTTTCGCCTTATCTACTTATTGTAGAGCTACTACATATTGTTGATTGTGACCGTAAAACATATCCATTTTACAGTAGAATTATGCGTATTTTAACTCACATGTATTTTTATGTAATTATCTCTTCCTAAGCCATACCACTAGTACTCAAAAATTCTTTTCTCTTAACTTTGATATCCCCTTATTTACCGGACATTTTACTTTCACTTCCCAGTGTCCATGTACTGTAACTCTTACCTGAGGATTAAACATTTTGATTTCATCTACACTAAAGATAATGCTTTTCTCCTCAAAATTTTTTTCCTTAGTGTTTACTTTCCCTATGACTTCATTCTGCCAAAACACTTCTAATGAAGCCTCACTTTTAGGATCTCCCAAGTATTTATATACAACTTCAACTTCCCCTGTACGTTCAATTAGTTGAAAAAAACACTTTTTCATATCTATGGGACTATTAAGAACAATATTAGTCCCACAGGTATACGGCTTAAATATTGAGCCATCAAGTTCTGTAAGACAATTGACCTTATGATACCAATTTCCTATATAATCATTCTTAATGACTATCTTATTTGGGTTATACCTGGGATCATAATAAAATATTATATCATGTGGACTATTAAAAACTACTCCATGCACGCGTGTATGAGTTTGCCCTATTGGTGTAGTAAGATCGTTAATCCAAAACACTTTAAATACAGAATCTACCCGCCTGCTTTGGTAGGTATTGATAATGATATAACCTGATTTATTTAAAGGTAATTCATGATAAATTTCTGGAACCGACGTATATAATCTTTCACCACATCCATAGGGTTTTGCAACAGTTCCATCTCCGTCATCAATAATGAATATACCCCCTTCTACCTCTAAATCCATTAAATCAGTCTCCATTGCACAAAAAAATGTACCATCTTCAAAAAAGAACATTACATGATAGAGTTTTTCTACTTCATAATGCCCTGTAAATCCTTTTACAAACTCTCCATCATATTTCAATTCCTTAGTAGGTGGATATATTATACCTTTTAGACCTTTATATGCCCCTTCTTTAACCAGTGCTATTTTCCCAATATTAGGATCTCGGGGATCTAATTTTGGTCTAGGAGCATTAATAGTACTAATACTATTACGCGTATTTTCACTTATAACAAAATCAGACAATCTTTTATCCTCCCACAACATGTAGTTCTATTGATTCATCATTTAATACAGTGCGGTCCACAGCAATAACCATCCCCTCACCAACTTCAATCATAATGGATTTTTCAGTGATGTCTTTTAAACCACCAATATATGCATTTTCTTTACATGTAAGCATAATAGCTTTTCCAATTTGATCTCCTAATCCACAAATCGGATGAGATTTCCAATTACTCTTCATATCATCACCTCTAAACTATTCAAGTTGTAATACCCGCTTTATAATCGCTCTTTATAATCAAACCCAAACTACGCAAGAATATAAACAATTAAAGCTTTCCATTATTAAAAAACTGCGTGTTTATTGGATTTTATTTAATAGTATTATAGGTAAATTGAATTATTTTTTATCTGAATGTAGAATTATTTTTTATTTCCTTAAAATTCCCCCTCAACTTTTTCAGCATATAAAACGATACTTATAATAGAAAGAGGTGTTTTAATTGTATAAAACGATACCAAATTCAAAAGAAAGAGAATTTATATACAATAGCTCATACAACAAAGGGCATATAAGCACTCCTAGCATGATAGCTCACTGTATTGGCCTAAGTACTCACGCAAAATTGGTGTATTCTAACATTTTGAATTACATTTATAAAAAAGGAGAATTTGCATTCCCAAGTATTTATAGATTGTCTATATCTTGTTCCTGCTCAATAAATACAATTATTCGTTATATTAATGAATTAGTTGAAAAAGGATTTATAAAAAAAGAGGTCCCAGGTCGTGGAAAAAGTAATCGATACTACATAATAGAATGTGATAAAATTCCACTCCTAAAAGTATCAGAAATGATATGGGAAGTAATAGATACACTTGCAAAAAAATATGGTTGGAAGGATATTATGAAATGCAAGAATTCAATATTGTCTTTTCTTAATCAAAATAAATATTCATTACATCATATGGAGATTCAGCAAAATACAATAAATCACTTAAATGCTTTATTCCTTCATGTTTTAGAAAGAAAAGAATTAAATATTGAAGTATTGACTAGTAATTTTATATTTAAAAATCAATCTATTATATAACAGTTTTGAAATTATAAAATCATATAAATAATTTATAGGATAATAGGTGGTGTGAATATTGAATGAACCTTATGTTACTTGTACACAATGTGTCGTTAGAGATTGGTGCCAACGTAGAAATGGTACTACTCCCCTGCCACAGGATTATACAATAAATCCTGAGTGTAGCGGTTATATCTTACTTAATCAAGCTTTAAAGCTTTCTCAAATTCCTTTAGAATATCAAAATGCAAATAAAAAAAATTTCTTAATAGACACGGATAACAGAATGTACAAAGACTACATTATAGATACTTTTAATTCAATAGAGGAAATCGTTAAGAATGGAAATAATCTTGCTTTTATACATCCACAAAAAGGAACTGGTAAATCATATACTGCTATAGCCTTTGCAATGGAATATATATTTAAATCAGTAATGAATCCTTATTTATTTAATTTTGAGTCTCCGCTTGTACTCTATATTAAGTATGGTTCATGGGCAAATGATCTACGGCAAATTTATCAATTAAATGATGAAGATTTCACACAAAGAGTTTTACAACAAGTAAAACTCATGAAGACGGTTCCCCTACTAATACTTGATGATATAGGAAATGGGAGATTTACAAATTATATTAAGGATTTTACTTATGATGTAATTGATTTTCGTAAAGAAAACAAAAAATCAACATTTTTCACTTCTAATCTTACACTCCAACAATTAGAACAAGAGAATTGTCTTGGGGATATTATTACATCTCGTATGTTATTTAATACTGTTGTATATCAATTAGGAGGTCGTGATAGAAGACAAGAAAAAAGTTATATTCTGAAGCCAATTATATAAAGATCTCGTCATGTAACGGGGTCTTTCTAGAATGCATTTAACAATAATATGATAAATATGTAAAAATAGTATTACAATTAATATATTTCCATAGTATACTAATTTACATGATTAAATTTTCAGCTTATGAATTGAGTAGAAATACATTAAATCCTTATATATAAATATATGTAAAACAAAAGAAGTTAATCAGAACATAATAAAGCAGCAATATCTGTTTTGGATAGTAAGATGCTTTATTCCATTAGGTTTCTGGTTTAATCTTCTATTCTTTTACGCCCCAAAAACGAACATAAGTTCTTTTATTTTTCACTAAAAATAGAACATACGTTTTATTTTAAATCACAAAAGAACATAAGTTCTAATTTTTCACCCTAAAAACGAACATAAGTTCCGCGTTTTGTTATTAAAAAAATCGCAACTATTTCCATTATCACATCGATTATTATGTCGAGATTAGATGAAAAGGAGTCTATATTATGCCATCCATTGAAGAATTACAACTATTAAACCATATATTAGAAAATAGAGATTGGTCTTCAATTGATAAAAATGGCCTTGATGAAGAACATTTTCCTATACATAAAGATATTTTTAATTACATTAAAAATTTTAAAAAATTACAAAAACAACTTCCAACAATAGAAACCGTAATGAATATATTTGAAGAATTTGAAATGGTCGAATTAGAAAAAACAGAATTTGTAGTAGATGCTCTTAAAGAAGATTGGTTACATAGAAAATTCAAGCCCTTTCTTCAAAAAGCAGCAAACCTTGTCGCTGAAAAGAAAACTGTAGAAGCTATTTTAGATATTAAATTAAATGCCACGAATATGTTAAAACTTGCGAATATTGACAACAAAGGATACTCATATACTGGAATGGCGGATACACGTAAGAGTAAATACTTATCAATTCATGGTAGAGATGAAAATGAAATTTTAGGAGCGACTACAGGCTTTAAAACATTAGATTTAGTGACTAATGGATTAGTAAGTGATGGGCAAGAAACTGATTATTTTCTTGTTTTCGCACCATCTAATATGGGCAAAACATTAATATCCTCATTTATGTTAATGTCCGCTTGGAATAGTAATATCGAGTGGGATTTCCCTGCCTACTTTGCTTTAGAACAACGTGCCGAAGAAATTGCCCGAAATTGGGATCATGTCCTGGCTGGTGTATCAAATCTAGGCATACAACGTGGTACTATGTCAGCTGAACAAAAAGACCGTTATATCTTCTTTTTAGATCAACTAAGGAAAAAGCAAAAAGATATGGTCATCTATGATATTCAAAAAAATGGTGGTCGCCCCTATACAGTTACTGAAATACAACGCATCCTTGAGTCTGAAGGACATACTCGCTTTGTTTTAGATCAATTATCCAAAGTACGTTTAAATAGCTCCAATAATAATTTTTGGGATTTAAGACAAAGATTATTTGATATATCAGCAGCAGTACGTGAAATGATTTTAGGAACAGGAATTCCAGGTTATGTAGTAGCACAAGCTAACAGAGAGTCTGCTAAAAGAATAAAAAAAAGTCTAAATGATAGCACGATGACTGGTGAAGATATCGGGGAAACTTATGCAATTTTTCAAGATGCTAGCAAAGGTATATCTATTATCAAAATAAATGAAACTACCTTTAAAGTACAGGTTATAAAAAATCGTGGCAATGCTAGTGGTCAAAGTTTCATTGTGCGATATAACTTTGATACCGGACTGATTAGTACCATAAACAATCAGGATGAAAAACAGTTCTTCTAGTCTTAATAATGGAGATGAAAATACATGCAAAAAGCAAAAAATATAGAAATTCTCGAAAATACATCACTTGATATACCAAGTCTAATAGATGATTTGCGTTTTAAGTATCAGTATTCCCTTAGATATCAAAGTAACCATGCAGCATTTTCAAAGAAAAATGATAACGGCAATTATATAATGTGTTGCTGTCCGAATCATGCAGAAACAAGACCATCATTTGGTATTTCTAAAACCCCTCCCTATCACACACACTGTTTCTGTTGTGGATACTTAGGAACCATAGATTGTGTAATTGAAACCGCTTTTGTTTTAGAACAAGGCAACGGATTAAAAGCCCTATTATCAAATTACTATTTTGAAGACAATCGTAAACCTTTAGACATTACAAAAATCTTAGCTACAAGAAAAAAATGTATAAAAGCAAATACGTTATCCGAAGAAACACTCAAAAAATTGGATGAGGAAAAATTTAAAAATCAAGAAATTTACAATGTAGCAATGTCCTATTTAATTAATCAGCGTGGAATAAACATGAAGACTTTAGATACTTACGAAATAAAAATAGATGTCAGAAATAAATGTATCGTATTTCCGCAACGTACTCGAAACGGGGATCTTCGCTTTTTACAAAAACGAAAAATTGGAAGCAATTATAACGGTTCAAAATTTATCAACGAAGGATTACCAAACAAAAAAGATATTTTATTTGGACTTCATTTAATTAATCAATTACGAACATCAGCCAATCGGATTAAAAGAGTTCGTATCGTAGAATCTCCTATAGATGCAATGAGTAACTATCAAGTAGGTATTCCTGCTGTTGCAATTAACGGAAAATTATTATTTAAAAACCAAATACGCGAATTACATCTAGCAGGTATAGAGATAGTTGATCTATTTTTTGACAATGACAAAGCTGGAAAAGATGCAACACAAAAAGCAACAAAACACTTAATACAGGAAGGATTCACGGTCAATCATACGCTTTATCCACCCCAATTCACTGAAGATTCAAAAATCGACTCCAATGACTTACTTAAGATGGGGTTACTAGATAAATTAAATACAAATTCAATTAGTTTACTAAGCAGTAAATTTTAATTCATTCAAATAAAGGGGATTTATATAATGAACACAGCAACTATAAACTTTCAAGATTTAATAATGGAAATACTAAACTCTGAATCTATAGCTAAAATTTTTAATTTTGAACTATTTAAGGTGAGAAATCAAGATAAAGAAGATGTGAAACAAGATTGTATCTTGCGTATAATGAAATCTCTTCAACAAACAACAGTTCCATCTGAAAAGCTACCTTCATTTTGTCAAACAATTATTAAAAGAACCGTGGTTGATTATTATCGTTATACAAATAGAATGGTAGAAAAAAATTCGACTTCTGTATTTTATTGTGATGGATTTATTGAAGACGATTCTAGTGAAAATAATTGCCCTACATTTTGCCAAGAGTCTTACGAACAAGGATATGAATTCTCAATTGTTAAAGCAGATTTTGAAATACATAGAAATAAATTTACTCCGACTGAACAACATGTCATAGAATACATGCTATATGACGGCTTAGGAGTCTGTATGAATTTAGCCGAAATCGCAAACGAACTTAAAATTAATAAATCGCATTCAACAAGAGCATTAAAGAAATTGCGTAGCATTTATTGTTGTTAATATACTTAGTTCCCTACTATTTCAAACAACAATCACCTAAAAATATTGTAAAACAATTAAGAACATTTTGTAAACAAAAGCAACTTTTATTTTTATTATAAATTCCGCAACTATTTAATTAGTTATTACGATAACTATTAATCAGTCTAGTATATACAACTAGTATACAACATCGACAATAATTTTCAAAGGCGTTTTTTATCTGTTTCTTATTAGATTTCAGCCCTCTTTTATATATATAACCATTCATTACATGAACTTTATTGGAAAATTATTAAGCTTAACTATTGATTTGTTACTATTAAATATTGACTAGATTCATAACTTACAGTCTGCATTTAAAAACTTAAGTTCTATTTATTTATATAAATAGAATAAACAAAGTTAATTTAAATAAACCTTTATATCGATATATAACAATCGGATGACGTTATATATCCTGTCAATTTAAGGAGGAAATAAAGTATGACGACAATAAAAGGATTAGATGCAATTTTAAAAGTGGGAAACACCTTTCTTACGTTTAAAGATAAAAAACCACTTACACTTTTATTTATCGATTGGTATGAAAATCTGGTTGGTATTCGCGAGCATTATGAACCTACCTTAAAACCCAAATATATACGTTGCCCAGGGACAGATGTGTGCCCCCTTTGTCACGTTAATCCTAGTAAATATCCGAATTTGAAGATTAAATTACGTGTATATGATCCATTAGATAATAAGATTAAGCTAGTCTCTTTAGCGAAAACTCACATTCAAAAATTACACACAGACTTTAATGTTTACATGATTGATCCTACAAAAGATTTTGTCACTATCTCTAGAAGTGGAACAGGTGCTAATGATACCACTTATTCAGCTAAACCATACCATTATACTTCAGTGGATGAAAAACCTATATTAAAGAAGCCAGACTTTAATGAAATTGAAATGCTTGATATATCAATATATATAACTTCTCATAGTCCTGATGAAATCCAAGAATTTATGAATGCAGCCTCAACAATATATAATTTACAGCAAGCACAGTTTCAATGTAGTTCCCCTACTCTTTCATTAACTACTGAAGGTTTTGATGAAAAGGAACAATTGAGAACTACTAATCATAAATTACCGTTTTAGAAAACCGTATGGAATTTTAATTTCTATTATTAAATATAGAAAGGGACGATTATGTCGTCCCTTTTTGAAGTAAGGAGTTGTAAATTTTGTTTTTTAAATCAAATGAATCCAATCAGGACATTTTTACACTATTAAATAAGCGCGAAGTAAAAGAAAGCACGCAAAAAACTCGTACAAAAAAAAATGAGGAAAAAAAGATTACGATAAAACAAAATCAATATGTTCACGGAATTAATAATTCAGTAAAACTACCTTTAAATTACTACTTAATACATACCCCTGAACAATTTAAAGAATTCATTACCAAGTATAAGGTGTATAAAACCTTACATTCGCAAGCTTATACATTTATTGATACGAAATCCACTGGTTTGAATCCTTTTAAAGACTCAATCATCTCAATTACGATTGGATTTATGGATAACAGTTTTTTTTATATACCTATTAAGCCTTTTAAACATCGATTATCACGGAATATCTCTACATTAAGTCTAGAATACACGATGAAAAAACTCTCACCACTATTAGAGAAAGATACCTTATTAATACTTAGTAACAGTAAGCAACACATTCACGCTCTATATAATTGGTGTAATTTTGACATTACATATAATATCTTTTGGGATACTGAGATAGCTGCAAACCTATTAAATGAGAACCATCCAAAAGGTGTAAAAGAATGGTATAAAGAATATGTATTACCCCGTCTTATTTCAAAAGGAACCATTTTAAATACCATTGATAGAAAAAAATATATGTTTGAAAAGACACTCTATGATCAGCTACAACACCATGTAGCTACCTACTTCGCTTGCTATGATATTTTTATGCTAAAGTCTGTATTCGAGTACCAGAAAAGGATTTTTGAAAACCCTAAATTTAATCTTGTTCATATATATAAATTATTTAGAGAAATAGAGATGCCTTTAATAGCAGTACTTACTACTGCTGAAAGAAAAGGCATTAAAATTAATGAAGAATTTCTAAGCAATGATGTAAAACAAATACTCCAAGCGAAATTACAATCCGTAAAAAAAGAAATCTTGAATCACCTAGGTTCTACTATCACATTAAATAATTGTGTGCACCCACCTAAGCAACAAAATAAATATAATAACGTAAATAAATTAACAAGCACTTTGTTTAATATAAATTCTCCAGCCCATTTGGCCCAAAAACTTTATATTGATAACGCTATTCTAAAACCTATCATGGAATATGACAAAGGTTGCAAAAGCGTGATTTCCAAGCTAAAAACAGATAGAAAAACGCTGATACGTAAGCTATCAATGCATCCTGTAATTCCTCTAATTCTAGAATATCGTCGCTTAGTGAAATTAATAAGTTCTTTTTGCAACTCCCTACCCAAAGAACAACAAGGTACTATCGATAATAAAATTCATCCTATCTATAACTCTGTAGGAACTAAAACAGGCCGTATGAGTTGCTCGTCACCAAACCTAAAGTTGTGGGCTGCATAAAGGTAACTTTATGTGTAAGCAGATCGTTAATTCAGGGAAAGCTAAGGGTAATTACCTATGTCAATCCTGAGCCAAGTCTAATAGGGATATTAGAAAGGTGCAGAGACTACTTAAATTAACCTAGAACAGGTGAAATAAGCACGAAAGCGATCCACCCTTCTACAACAGGGTGATGATATAGTCCGATACTCTTTGAAAAAAGAGAGCAAGGATAAAGAGCCTTGCATTACTACAATGACAACAAGTACCAAGTAAAGCTGATTTTATACGTATGGCCTTTAGAGCAGAAAGAGGTAGATTATTCACCAGTATTGACTTCAGTTTACAAAACGTTGGCTGAAGTCGTTAATCTAAACCTACTCAAAACAGGGAACGCCCTCATGTAACGGTGGAGCCAATCCTGTGCTTCTAGTGACAAGAAGTGCAACGACTGCTTGTTAATTATCATCTTGATTCATAGTTAACAAAATAATGAGTCGTCTATCAACCAAAATTGATAAATCCATCGAACTCATTTATACGGTAGGCTATGGGCTTAGTGGTCACAAAATTTGCCCATTATTTGCAGGAATGCAACAGAAGGTATAGTCTAATCCGGCTCCTTTAAGGAGTGTTCAAATACCATGAAAATGGCGGTATACATACAACAAGAATTACGTTGGCTCGCAATAGTAACACAAGAACCGGTTCTAATTGAAGCCTTTAAGAAAGGTTTAGATGTACATAGTCAAATCACTTGCCAAATTAAGGGGTTTACTTATAACTTGTTTGAGGATATTCGAAATTATAAAAGAGAGACATTAAAAGAGACTCAGCATCATATACAACAGCTTATAAATAAATGGTCAGATACCCCAGAATGTCTATATATCTTGAAGATATATAATATGAAGGAACTAAATAGTACTACCATTCCTTCTCTGGCAAATGCTTTTGAATCGCTTAGAAAAGAAATGAAAAGCATTGTATTCGGTAAAGGGATTGCCGAATTAAAATCTCACTCAAAACAGGGAAACCTAAGTGTATAAGCATATGGTAATCCTGTGCCAAAGCGTTCATATGAATGGCAGGTGCAGAGACTTATAGCGTTCCGCGGTTATATAAACAACCAATCTAACGAGTTCGCTTAATGTGAGAAGTAACTTGAAATAGTTGCTAAGGTATAGTCCACTCCCTTAGGAAACTAAGGGGTTTAAGTGACCTTATATGGTATAACAGAAATCGGTTTATCCGATCAATTAAATATTACAAAAGCAGCAGCGACCTCGTTAATTAATCAATTTAAAAAACAATTACCCAACTTTTTAAGATGGGAATCTGAAACACATAGAGAAGTTTTAACTAATGGTTATGTAAAAGATTTGTTTGGTAGAAAAAGACGTTTTAAAGAAACGATTTTAAAAGCTACCTCTTCTTCCACCTTTAAGAACAAAAATTCAGATTGGAGATTAGAGAAAATAAAACGGCAAAGTTGTAACTTTAAAATACAAGGAACTTCTGCGACGCAAGTTAAAAAAGCCATGGTAAATTTATTTTATCCCACCCGGCCAGATGGTACAAAATGCTTAGATAGAGATGAATGGCTACAGGAGAATTACAAATCTATACTTGAAGAGCATGATATACACATCGTATTACAGATACATGATGAATTAATCTTTGATGTACCACAAGATGTTTCCCAAGACGTTTTAAAAGAAATTTCAAACATCATGCTAAATGCCATTCCTTCTACCCATTTAGGAGTGACATTCCATTCGGATATTCATACCTCTCCATATTGGGGTGGCACATTTTCAATGGAAGAAATTAAAGAGTTTTCTAATAGCGATGTAGATCTGAACAGATTATTTCATCAACAATTTAAACAGAAAATAAACAACTTCCTTAATTCAACGTTTTAGGTGAATTTAATGAACACTCCCCCACTTAGCAAAGCTTGAAGTGGGGGTTTCTAACGTTTTGACCTAACGGACGATTAACGTCAGGGGAGTTAACACATTAGCGAGCTGTTTCACGCCTAACCCCTCTATCCCATTTGTCCATGCATTTGGGATTACTTTTCGTAAAATGTTAGCCGCAGCATTTACATCTGCATTAATTAAAGTTTTATTTGCTGAACGATATATGCCGCGCTTTATTCGTTTTCCTGAAAAAGTTGTATTTTGGTCATTTTCTCCATACGTTGGAATGAAGTCGTTATCCAGAAAACTTGCTTTCGATGTATATGATTCTTCAGTTACAACAACTTGAATGCCTACAGCATTTGCTTTGTATGTAATCATTTGAATCAGTAAATTATGTGGGATATGACAAAACGATTGGTTATTTCTTTTTCCCATATTCGTTTCTTGTTTCCAACTTTTATTTTGACCAATAACGATTTTACAAACTTCTTCTTCTTGAGCTAGTTTTACGATATGGTGACTAACTTTATGGAAGACGTCTTTTATTTTCAAGTAACGTTTTTGATGAAGTTTTTCTATCCTTTTAGAAGTAAAAGATCCTTCATTAGTTTGTTTTCCATTTCTAAGAATGCTTGTAAAATGACTCTTCATTTTGTTGTAATATTGATTTATGCTTTTGACATGTTTGCCCTTAACAAGGACAGGTTTCATACCTGTGTTTGTTACGATGGTTGCAAGGTTATCAATCCCTAAATCAATACTCATATAACGAGCATTCTCTTCAATCATTTGTTGTTCAGAAGGAACATCAATTACCAATTCCACTACATATTCATTGTATTTTGGAATCACACGAACTTGTTTCAGTTTACCCTCAGTGAAACCTAGTTTCCCAATATTTAATTGCAATTTCGTCTTTGGAAACTTTAAAAATCTATCGTTTTTAATGATGCAATCTTGGTTTGTATACAGAATCTCTTTTTCAGAAGAACGAATATACTTTGGAATTCTAGGCGGTCCAGCATATTTGTTTGGATTCTTTTTATAGTCTTTTAAACTAGCAAAAAAAGATTTCCAATTTTGGAACAAACCTTTCATGATTGACTGGCTACATTGCGTAGGCAAAGCTCGATAATCATTTTGAATCATAGCCTTAAATAGTGCATCTAGAAAGTTGTAATCTACATAAGGTTTTTCAAAATTAGGTTCTGAAAACAAATTACATGTAATCTCTTTCTGTTCTTCTTTAGGCTTTAATTTCTCTTTTTCCAATTTCTCCTGATAGGCAAGACGTTGTGTGTCATTCATCTTACCAATATTTTTATGAATATGATCCAGAACTTCTTTTTGCAAAGGCTGCAACTCTTTTTCTTGTGTTAATCCAGTGTACACCTGGCGTATATAAAAGTTTGTGGTGTTGTACATGTTCTTAGCGTTATGACAACATTCTTGAAAATAAGAATACATACGATGCCCTTTTTTAATCCAAATTTGAAGAGTTTTATAGTTTGATGGATTTTCCTTTGTCATTTTATTCACCTCCTTGTTAAGGATATTATAGCAAAAAAGAACATACGTTTCCGTTTTTTTCTCGAAAATAAAATATTTCTTTCGATTCACCTCACCACCTTCACTTACGTTTAGAGGTGGGAGTCCTCTCGAAAGGAATGATAGAAAATGACTTAAAAATTAAACATTATAATTGCCACTTTGATTAAATGAGATAATAATAAAAAAACGTACACTTCTGTACGTTTTTTTATCTTCTTTAGTTCCTAATTATCTATACAAAAAATTGAAATACCATTTCAACTTCTGCCTCATTTGTATATTCAACCCTAGGCATGGTGCTCGGATTACCATCAATAGCTAACGATAACGGTGCAATACTAACCATTGGTGTAGGTGTTGTTAATAAAACCTTACATGCAGTTACCCATTCTACGCCATATTTCTGACGCGCCGAATCATTTAATTTCACATCAATTCTAGAAATATTTCCAAAGTTCGTTACTGACTCCCCTGTTTGCCTATTGAACCCTTTAACCGCAATACCATTACGTAACGAGTCATACGATACAATATACTTCTCTGATGCAATTGTAAGGATTTTATACGGCATTGCGCTCTTAACAAATTCAAATACATTTGGTCGTTTGTCGGGCTTTCTAGTACTCATCTCAAATACTTTAATTAACTCAATATCTTTAAGTGATAATTGTCTCTTTTTACCTCCGCAATTGCTTGCTGTATCATATGGTACAGGAGCTATATCATGAGATAATTCACCTGGAATATCAATACAATTAAAGCATCTTTCAATAGATTCTATAATTGTAACAAAGTTTAATAATTCAAAATCTATATTTGTACGTTCTAATTCATATAATTTTTGTTCAAGCATCTCTAATTCTATTTCCAAACGACATTTTGTAATAGAGGAACAATCTGAACTAGCTATATCATCTCTCATACGCTGCATAGCATCTTCAATAGCTAAGATTTCCTCATACAAATCTCCAAATCTAATTGTCATTATCACTTCCTCCTCACTTTTTTTTCGGAGCCTTAGTAGGATCTAATGTCCAAGTGATCCAATCGCTTACATCTTTTAAAGAGCTTACATGGAAGTACTCTCTACACTGTCTAAAGAAAGGAATGATAGGACTATTCCAATTCCCTGGCCCTATTTTCCCAGGTCCTTTTCTTCCTGGAAGAACTGTATATATAGTTTTCATAGGCACTAACGCATAACGATTAAATACTTTAAGGCTATTTAGCTTCCCGTCAACCTGATCGTATGTAACTTCTTTATACAGGCGATGTGAAGGTTCGCTACTGCCCTCTAACTTTTGTCTATCATCTGATACAAGAATAAGAGAATTCTCTACGGGTTTACCATTTATTACACTTTTATCTATCACTTGATCAATTGAATAATAAATTGCAGACATACCAGATTCAGGGAAATCCGATCCTCGATTAAATGTTAGCGTACTAATATCAGAAAATGCTTGTGCTAATCCTTGTACATCTACACTTTTATTCAGTAGAATTCTCCAAAAGTTCGGCCTATTCTTTCCTGCTCTGTCTGTAGGATCAGCATAGGCTACTAATGATACTTTACATGGGATTTTAGCAGCTTTAGCATAACGTTCGATTTCATTTGCTGTGGCAACTAATAAGTTTCTAACACGACCTCCAGGTTCAAGGCCCCCTCCTTCAAACATAGATTCAGAAATATCCACAACGAAAATAATATTAACCCCTGTGACTGTAACAGGTGGTACCCATGGATCCGGTTTTGGATAAGGTAAAACTTGTGGTTTTCGTGCATAAGAAGGTCTCACGCACTCCCTTATACATTCCCTAATTTTATACATTAATGTATCCAAGTTTTCACCAGATTCAAGTCCTGATTCCATGATTACTTCACGTATAGCTTCTAATTCATCTACATATTGCCGTAAAGCATCTACTGAGTATGGATGGCTATGTGCCATACCCTTACGCAAATCTTTAATCATTTTATCTATTTCTTTAACATATCTCATAATACTTTTGAGTTTAGGCATATCGATTGTAACCTCCTAACCAAATATAGTAAGCCCATTATAGGAAAAGGTGTGTCAAATGACACACCTTTGTGGTATTACCTTTTCAAATTTCTTCTCAATTTAAGGCATCTTTTTCTAATACTTCCTCTTCAGCCTCCATTTGGCTTGCTAATTTACTAGCCTCAATAAATTCCTGAATTTCTTGCTTAGGAGTAAATCCAACTTTCTTTTCAATATTTTTACCATCTTTCATAAACAGAAGCGTTGGAATCGTACTAACTTCACACAATTTAGTGATATCTAAAAATTGATCAGCGTTAACTTGAATAAATTTAATATCGTCAATTTGTTTTGACAATTCCTTAATATCCTGTGTAATCATTTTACAGGGGCCACACCAAGTAGTATAAAAATAAACTAAAACAAACCCTTCTACTATCTTTTCTTTAAATTCTTCAACTGTATTAATTTTAAACATTTTATTCCTACCTCCTGTAAAGTATTTATAAGGAAGAACGCTAATAAATCCTTTATACTGTATATTAATATAAAATAATTATATATTGCATACATTTATGTCTACTTAATTTCCACCACAGCCGCATCCAACCTTACGAGCTACCGTATATGTATTACCGTCATTCCACTCTTGAGAAATATTTAATGCATTACGAGCAGAACTAGCCCAAACTTCTTTTTCTACATATTTTCCTTCTGCATCATGACCAGAAACCATATATTTTCGCTTGCCTAACAAATTAACCCTCTCCTTAATTACTTTTATAGAAATTACCTAAATGCTCAAAGCGAGGAACTTTTACTCCGCATACCTCAATATCCGCCATAAAAGTACTCTGAGGTTCAATCCAAGTATTCCCTTTAGCATCTTCATAAATTACCATTTCTTCATCAGTTCCTGTTTGTTTTCCCTTACCAGTAACGAGATAAATTCCACCCTTATAATATCTATAGATTTTAACTTTTTTATTATCCATATCTCCTCAACCTAAACATAATCCTCATATAAATTTATTTAATAATTTCCTTCATTTCTTTTAACCAATTTACTAAAACCATTTCTATTTCCTGCAAACGTCTTATAGAAGTACTTTCAGTCATTCTTTTAGATGCTTTATTGCAAATATAGAGACGTTCTTTTTCAATATCAAATACCAAAGAAAGATGGTAATCTTGTAAACCAAGTGAAGTGGAATCATATCTTACCATTCGTTTAATGGAATGCTCGATATGTATCTCCTTTAACTTACTAGCGAGGTTTTCTCTATGCTTTTTCCACTGATCCGTTGTAAATGTATTTAATAGCATATTAAATTATCACCAACCTTAAAATCATATCCTCTAAATCTCATTTATTAACTACACTAAAATTGCTGAATCATAGTCCCCTGATACAATATAATTAATCCCTGAATCATTATGAATTTTCATTATAATCACTTCGTTAATTTGATGATTTATAAACGATCCATAAGGTACCTCAATATCTTTCATTGCATCTATAACATTTTGAATCTCTTTATTCTTAACTTTCATTGCATTTTCTATTTTGCTGCTACTATTAGAAAAATGTAATGGATACTGTAAGTTTTGCTCCGTTACATTTTTTACATTTAGTTGTTTCACTAAATATTTCACATAATCTTCTGCTTTTTTAAGCCGATTCTCCATATTACGATAGTTCTTTTCCAGCTCCGCAATATAAAGATTTCTACTCATATCTGCTTCATTATTAGAATTTGATTCAGAAGTATTCTTAGCCTTTTTATTCAATTGACTTTTTTCCTCATTGTTATCTCTTACTTGCAAATGTTGTACCTCAAGCAAATCTAAATGTTTCAAAGCATTATTTTCACCTTGATCTAATTCTTTTTTTATTGTCTTTTGCAAGTAATTAAACCATTGGACTAACCATGTGTTATCAATGTCACCATGAATAATTTTGTTTTGTTCTTCCATAGAAAAATCCATGTCACAAATTCTAGCAAGTCCGGAATTAATGTCGATACTAATGGACAAATTTTCGCCACTTTGAATTAACTGTACTAATCGACTAATTTTCTTAGATAATTCCATATCGTTTACCTCTCCTATTTCGTACTGGTATTATAGCAGTCGATATATATATCAATTTAGTTGCGAGTTTTTTCTATATCTAATTTAAATATTAAATTAGATATAATACCTGTACTTCCTTATGAAAAATAATGTACTATGTTTTTACATTCACATTAAAAAATCTTAAGTAGTCGATAATTCATCTAATGGTTTATATTGAAATGCATTAGATTTTTCAGACTCTTTACCCTCTAAATTAATTGCCGTCATTTCAATTACAGATACTTTATCATTTAAAATGTTATGATCTAATTTAGCAGGTGAATGCTCAACACCTGTTAAAACTAATACATCATTTACAAAAATGTTATAACTCTCACTATCAGTTGACGTACTATAATCAAATCTAACTTCTACTCCGCTTTCCATATTATCCACAGAAGTAATAGCTGGTGGTTCAGGAGCTTCATTTCCTACGACTGTAATTGGTACAAATACTTCATGCACCCCATTTGTAATGACTATATCTGTTGTTCCTCCGCTAAGGCCTGTTACAATTCCTTCAGGGCTCACCTTTGCTATATATTTATCTTTGACAGAATAAGTAGTGCCTGTACTCGCCCAATATACATAAATTAACCAGTTATCACCAACTTCTTCTTTACCATCTGTTTGGAAAGTAATCCCTAAATAGTCACCTTTTAAATTTACAATTCGATATTCATTTCGTTTATTCGTTGCTATAACTTGTAACCCTTGTGTTTCTCTATCATCACCCACACCAAAACCATTGGTAGTCTTTACAATTTCAACTATTCGTTCTTCAAATTTATAATTACTAATGTCTACCGCTGTAATTAAACCTTTATTATTATATAAATTATCTATATCTTTAAATAACATAGCCGGACGAAGTTCAGCAGTAACATTCTTTGTAATCCCATCACTAGTTAATGCTTCTACATTCAACTGAACTTGATCACCAGTGTTGAGATTTAAATGCTTGTGGGAAACCATTAGAAAAGCTGTTGATGATAAAGGCTCGAATTCTGTATTAAGAAAAGCATCTACTTTCTTCTGGTACTTCTTTAGAGAGTCCTCTAAAACTAACTTTGCTTCTCTATAGGAAGTCTCAATTAATGCAGAACTTACCTCATCTCTCTTTTGCTCTAAAGTACCTAACTTCGTTAAAATTTCTTTTGCCCTCATATTTCATCCTCCCTCTTGTATCGCATTCATTATAAGGATTTACAAAATTTTTTATTTAATTTTTTGTAGAATAATTCTAGCCTTTTGTATAGTCATATTGTTTAACTTCCCAAAAGAAAAGTCCTTCATATTCAAATCTATAAAGTAAATTTTCAATGATGCTGCCTTGTTCATTATTATTTTTTAAATGCAGGATGTTCTTGAATACTTCTTGTTGCTTTAGATTCATCTTCATTCAACTCAGTTGTATCTAGAGAGTTATCTTTAGCTAAGCTAACTAACATGGTCATATATTCAACTTCTGCAAAGGATATGATAGAATTTTCACCTTTAGCATTTTTACGAATTATAGTAGTACCATTTTCTTGCCATTCCTTAAACTTACTTTTTAAAAAAACATCTGCTTCCTCTAAGCTAAGACCTTCAGTTAATTCTTGTGTCTCACTCTTTAATTTTTTTACTAATTTATCCTCCAACCAATCAACTTTCTTTGAATTTCCACTTTTAAAATAAAAGACTGCAGAAACGTTAAATTTATTTATTTTCATATTTAAATTCCTCCTAGATTATAATCTTTCATCTACACCTAATCTTACTCTAAAGCTTCAATAGGTTAATTAGTTTGATATGGAATTTATCCTTACAGCTATATATTTATAGTCGTTTTACTTAACTAGAATGTTGCGAACTTATTTCCTAATAATTAAGAACGAGCCAATATCATGAGAAGCATCTATAGGTATTGATATAGTTCCTTTAATATGAGAGTTACTTGATTTGCGAATTGAAATACTTCCCTCTAATCGCGATGCACTTGCTACATAAATAGAACTTTTTATCTCTTCAAACATACTCATTCTAATAATAACTGTTCCACTAAGAGTATAGCTCGCATACTGTCTTGTTAAAATTGTAGACAGTATTTGTGACATATCAGGGTATACCACTAAAATATTGCTATGAATCTCCATAAATTTATAATAAGTACCATCTGCAAATGGTTCCGTATTTAATACTTTTCCAATTAATAAATCGTATGCTGAGCCGCCAATCAAATTAATATCATGATGTTTCTTTGTATCCATGTGCTCAAATACTAATACAGTACGATTATTAGAAAAATCATATACCCCACCTAATTTACAAAACACAGGAATGTTATTATCTTGAAAGATAGTTGTAATCATTTCAGGAAGTTCACTTTCAAATTGCTCATGATAAGTTTTATATTCCCCTGTCTTTAATATGACATTGTATACTATTCCATCAATCTTAATTTCTAAGTTTTCATCTAAAATAGAAATAACATCCTCCAATTTTTTATCACAATATATTCTATAACCATGCGGAGTCAATGCCACTTTCTTCACCTCCTAAGAAAATCCAAATTTTAACAGCTTTATTACTCTTTAAAAAAGTTTTCTTTGCTTTTTGTTTTATTTAACTGATATTTCGTTTGAATAAAACAGACTCATTACTCCTCCTTTTTCATAGTAGCTATCGAAATATCCCTAATAATAGTTGTTAGATTTTAAAAATCTAATATAAAAATAGTTTTTTCTAACCTCTAATTCCATACTTACAAGTAGTCTCCATCTGTTCACTTAATAAATCTATATTTTCTTCCCGTTTTAGATCATTCTACTTTTTCCGTCGCAACCTATTAACTTCTCATAACGACAGTTAGTATGCAGATTCAACAAATAGGAGGATTTAAAAATGACAAAAAACAAGTTACTAAAGACATTATATTTCAATTTAAATACTTTAAATTGGGGCCCATACTTTGATCCATTACATCAACCTTATTTCTTAAAATTAACCAACAGTTTTTTCTTCGTTAATAGAGTTGGGGTGAATTAAAGTGCCTTCCCAAAGATATATTGACCTTAGAGAAGATAATTTACCTGACTTACATAACAATGTGTTATTGAAAGCTTGCCAAGAGGATCCTGATTTACTCTCTGAACTTTTATATGAAAATAAAGAATTTCTCTTCTCAATCATTGCTCACTACAAAGGAAGCATTGAATCCCTAAAAAACAAATTTAACGTGGATGAAGAAGAGTTACTTCAACACGCTTATATAGCTGTTATTACAGCAATTAGAGATTTTGATTTTAATAAAGGAATTAAGTTTACTACTTATATTTATCGGCCAATTATATGGGAAATTAACCAATTACTCTATAATGATTCTAGACTTGTACGCTTAAGTCGAAGTGCAGTAGATCTACTCAAACAAATGGAGAAAGTTGAAAATGAACTAGGTTATTTCCCAAAAGCTGAAGAATTAGCTAAATTACTTGATGTTACTGTAGAGCGCATTGAAAATGTTCTTCGATTCGCTTCAGAATTAACCTCTTTAAATTCACTTGAAAGCTTTGAACCCGAGGATTACTCAATAGGTTATGAAAGTAAAGTAATGGATAAAATCTATGTAGAAAATCTACTTAAAAACTCCGATTTATCCGAATTTGAAACTCAAGTGATCAATCTTATTATGGATGGTAACAATAACTCACAGATAGCAAAAAAATTAAATGTCTATCCAATGACAGTTAATCGTGCTTTAAACCGTATAAAGAATAAATTAGATAACAACTTTGAGTCAAAACGATTGTCCAAATATGAAAGTGAAATAGGAGTAATTGCAGAAGAAATGATCGAATTAAACTGTATAATGAATATAGAACAACTCAAAGATTTATTAGATGTATGTGGTTACACTATAAGCAAGTATAGCTCTCGAGTTTTATATTATATTCGTCAACAAGCTATAAGCCGCTTAGATCAAAACCTATCTGAATGCAATGATTGCTCGCAATAAAACTTAATTAAAAAAGTATATAACATTAATTAACAGAAGATTAAAACTATTTAACTTTTTAAAAATCATTTTAGTTATATATAAAAATAAGCAGATTCTTTAAATAAAGAATCTGCTTATTTATTAAATTTCTTGAATCCACATACCATAGTTAGGAAAAGCTAATTTTAATTTATTAAATGTTTCATCAACCCATGATTTAGTATTAAAATCTCCTACGATAATTCGATAATTATCATTTCCTAAATTCTCCTCCCACAAACCATAACCAGGTAGAATTTCTTTTACTCTATTCATTGTGGCATCCTTCCACTCAGATGTATTAAAGTCACCAAGGTAGATACGATAAAACGTATTCTTCTCCTCTTCTCCCAAGAACCATTTAAGAGATTTGTCACCATTCAAACGGTTAACATCACAATTCCCAATTCCAGATACATACCCACCTGTTGTATTGTCTGCGTATTGCCATAAATCACAACTATATTTCGGCTTATTGCCATAGCGTGGAACCCATAAAAAATCTGCTTTTACATTACTTAACCCATATTTTTCATACATATGGTGGCTTACATATAAACCAACTTTCCACCCTGCCGCTTTACATGTATCAATAAATGCTTGAGATGCTGCAGCTAATTTGCTTGGTCCACAACTTGCGAGTGTATCATCTTCTACATCTAACACTAAGAATCTAGCATTTGGACTAACTCGTGCCATAAAATCTTTTGCTTCCACAATTGCATCATTAACACTTACATAACACCCATAAGCATATGCTGCATGCGGGACGCCATATGCTTCTAATTTTTGCACATGCTGATTATACAATTTATCACGTTTCAATGAACCATATTGCACACGACAAATAGCAAGATCTAGATTTTTCGCCGCTACAGCCCAATTAATATTATCATTCCATTTTGAAATATCAACAATATATCCCATACTTTAACCCCATCCTTTTTTAACGTAAAATATCAAATTTTTTCAAAAATCCATTCGCATAATTTGCTCCTCTACTTGCCAATAATCCTGCAGATATAATGGATATATATTTTCCATATCCATTCAAGTCAAAGAAGTTTAAATTAAAAGCAAATGCTAAAGAAATACCTACAAAAATAGATAACAGATACGTGAAACGATCTTGAATAGTTCTATTAGGTATCATGTTTTTTAGAATCTCTGTAAGAGATTCTGTTAGAATTGCTAAAATCACTAACAATGCTCCATTCTCTAGCATTGACTGTAAAAGGTCATTCATTTTCTATTCCTCCAATTTAAAATAGTGCATACCAAGTTTGCATACCAACTACACCATCAATAGATAAGAAACTAGAATTACGCTGATACTCTTTAACCTTTTCTTCTGTTTCCTTACCAAATATGCCATCAACACTCACTTTTAATGTTCTTTGAATCGCCTCTATATTCCGTCCCCTATCGCCTCGTTTTATAGGCTTTCCTGGATATGGTCGAACAGGAGCGCTTCTCATATACTCTTCTAGTTCTAAGTTGATGTAATTCTTGCCTAATTGAGGTGAACCTGGCTCGATTAAAATACTTTGTCCTTCATACAATGCATGGATGTCCAGTTCTGGATTTAGTTTTTTTAAACAATCTGCTTTTATACCAAATTGAGTGGTTAAAGACTGAAGCGTATCGGTTGCACGTATTGTATATAACTTTCCATTTTTGACCGATACCTGTTTAGCTATCATATTGGTTTCCTTTGTACAACTTTCAAACTCGTCTACTACATCCATAATGAATTGATTAAAGCTTTTACCTACAAATTCTAGTCCTTTAGCGGGATCACTTCTCAGCTTAGAATCTAGTACATCATGCCCTATAATATCTCGGCGAGGATTTAGTCCAAACTTATAACAAATATAAGCATGCAGCCAAACATAGCGCTTATACGAATCTACCTTATCAATTTTTTCACCGTAGCATAATTCTACTCCGATGGCAGAATTATTAGCACATGTATCATATAATGCATTACTAGTATTAACATCATAAATTACATGAAAGGCATATTCTGGTTCATGTGTCACAGCAGGTATACACTCAATAATTTGTTTATCATCTACGAGAAAATGTACCGCAGTATTTGATTGATTCTGTGTACGTTGATAATAATCTACACTTTCTCTTGCTGTTAAGTTTGGATGCTCTATATCATGCGCAACAATAAATTGAACATAAATGCGATTACCAGGACGCTTGGTTGATCCTTCATCCAGATAATCCGTTTCAATTTCAAATTTTTTCTTAAATCCCACATCAAGACCTCCTCATGCCTGAATAAAATGAAGAACATCAATCTCGTATTGCAACACTTGATTTGCATTATTATAAGGAGAATATTTAATGGTTTAACATTTACTTAGAATAATAAATATATTTAATATAAAAACAGATAGAGGTAGTCCTTGCCTTTTAAATAACTAATTATTCTGAATGTATTTTCCAGGAGTCACCTTATTCCGCAATACTATTGCGTCTCCTTTGTACCTCTTCTTTTAATTCTCTATTCGCAGTGGTTAATTCATGCACTTGCGTTTCCAGACTCTCATTACGAGCCGTTAATTGTCTTACTTGTACTTCTAATTGAAGGTTCGCTTTTGTTAATCTAGCAACCTCAAGAGTTAGTTCTTTCACCTGATTTTGATATGTTAACATCATATCTTTGAGTTCAATTCGAAACTGTCTTTCGTCATCAGATAAAGAATGACGGTTAGTACTGGTATCGATACTGGTGTTAGAAGTTGGTTTATTCTTAGAAGTTAAGTAACCAAAACCTCCTGTAATAAACATGCCTAATACAGAAGCAATTGCAGAAATTAAACTATCTTTCATTAACCGTCACCTACTTTCATCAGCTTAAGATAGAGACCTGCGGCCATAAGTGCCCAAACAAAATAACTTGTACCTGTTGTAGCACTATCACTTAACCATAAGGAAACGGAAACAAATGTCCAAAATCCAATAGAAATTAACAATCCAATACTTCTAATAATCTTATTATCTGTAGCCACCCCATATAATAAGAAGAAAGATATAAATAAGCATTGCATGCCCCATAACTGTTCCGGCATAACTTGCTCCATAGTACTGTAAACAGAATTTTTAAATGTAGCAATGGGAGATAACAATAGAACTGCCCACCACAGTGCTATACTGATCAAACCAATTTCAACAAGATTGTATTTTCTCTGTTTAGGCATATATAATAGCCTCCTACTTTTAGAAATTCTCCCACCTTAGACATAACTTAATGTGAATTATTACAAGGTAAAGAGATGTTACACATGGAATACACTCAAAATTTTTATCTCCATATATTGTAAGAGATAAAACGTATTCCTATTTCATTTATCCTTATAACTTAAGGCAGTTATCACTTTCTATCATTGAGTCTTATCTAGCTTCTTACGTAGAATAGTTAAAACAATTTCATGTCACTATACATAAAACTAACTTTCTACATTGGAAATATTTACGCTATTAAATAATTTAAGTAAAAAATTTATATATTCCCTCTAACATTACTCAAAAATAAAAAGATAACACTTTTCTTAGAGAAACACTATCTACAACACAACACGTTAAGAAAAGTTACTTTAATTAAACCATTGAAAGTTCTTTAGAAAATGAAAATTGATTTTAACAGCAAAATCATAAGAATTTATAGGACTTATATATTTATAAATTTATTATCTTATTCAATAGAAATTATAAGAATTTAATCATAAAAAATAGCCTACCCAGTGAAATGGTAGACTACTTTTCTCTTTTACATTATATAAGCATACGGATATGCTGTTACGACCTCAATACTACTCTCTAAATTGCTAACACGCTTAATTAAAGCTGTTACCGATATCTGTGATTTATCACTTTGTCTTACAAAGAAATTATAAGCTTGTAAGTCACTTTTATCGGACTGTCTAACAGCTACTGTTCCAAGTTTATCATATGCAGCTGATCGTCTTACTGCAATTGTACTACTTAAATCTTCCTTATCACTCTGCCTTATAATAACCGTGGAATTTACACTGTAATGTTCAAATACTTCAACTAAACCAACAAAATTACTATTCGAAGACTGTCTTACGGTAATTTTACCATTAAGTAAACCACCATCTGTTTGAGAATCACCCCATACTCGTACAGTAGCGTTCCCGAACAAATTAAAATGATCATAGCAAGCTATTTCACAAGCTAAATCTGCTAAGGCAATTTGTCTTGCGGCAATCTTGGAAGGTAAATCACTAACTTGTTTAGCTTGAATAAATCCATTTAATCCGATTTCAGCACTTCGTCTAATACTAATACTCGATTCTTGATTCTGGTTATCCCATATTCGAATAGCTATTGTTCCATCTAGTTGTCCGCCATCAAGCCAAGAGTCACCCCATACTCTTACTACAATAGAGTTTTCTAGTATCACTGCACCAGTTTGTCTTATTCTAATAGAAGAGGCTAAATCTCTATACCGTGGCTTACTAGCAGTAATGCTAGAGAACAAGTTAACCCAAGGCCTTACATACCCCTTAATCGGAAGCCTATCTTCAGTATTTTGTTTAACTCTTACATAACCTCTAAAATCTATATGACCTATAGCTCTTACAATTAGTTCTGAATAGAAGTTACCTGAATTTATTTCAAATATACTGTCTAAATCTGAGCTTCTTCTTACTCGCGCATTTAACATGGAAACCAGATTTTTTTGCGCATTAATAGGAATCGTAATAAACGATTGTAAATTACCTGAGTTTACTGTTACAATACCTGGAACATCATACATCATGCGTAGATTAATCGAAGAAGGAATTTCCTCCCACCCACCTAGCGGAATATGAATAGTCGCAGGAAGATTGTTCTCAATATTTTGTCTTGCAATTACATGGCCATTTAATAAAGATTTCTCCCAAACATTAATGTACGTTTTTAAATTAGGATTTCCTATGTTACCATAACCTTCTAAATCCACTCTATACTTAACGTACATTTCAGAATGTTGATCCGTACATTCTTCAACCCTAATTCCAATTGTACTATCTAATTCAACTCGCTCTTTAACATCTAAACTACCAGACAACTCAAAACTACGTGTGATTTCAAATTCCATGAGTAGATTATTTTGCAAGTCAGTATCATTAGACCATACTCTTATATCAAAATTAGAAATGAGATCATCCCTATAAAGAACATAAACACTAGAGACTTTATTATTTTCAGTAATACTCATAGTAGAGGCTATTTGCCCACCATTAACTATAGGGTTCCCCCATACACGAGCGGTAATATTAGTGTTCAAATCATTTCTATAAAGAACATAAATACTCGAACGTTTTTCTATTTCATTGGCACGAATATAACCATCAAGATCAGATGCACCTATTGTTTTAATAGCTATTTTTGCAAGAATTTCACTAAAATCTTTTTGTCTAGATACAATACTACCTATAATTTGTGGATGGTTAATCCAAATTCGGGATTCTAACTCCCTAGGTTGATGAATATGTAAACTAGATGATAGATTACCAAATCCTTTATTATCTCTAACAAGAATGTTACCAATTAAATCTTTTACCTTATTCTGAATAATTGTGATTTCTGCTGAAATATACGCATGATCATCAGAATATATCTGCATGTCATAGTATGTAACTTCTAACTCTGGTCTTCGCTCGATTGCTTCTTTTGTATAAAATCCTCTAGATAAATTTTCGGACTCTTCTACTGCCCGCACTAAGAAACCAAGGTTAGGTTTTTCATATATATGCCACTGCTTAACTAACTGCGTAACATCAAACTCTACGTATCCAGCTGCTCCACCTATTACTCTAGTTACAGAAAATCCATCTATTGCAGCTTGAGGTTGGTTAGCCCACGTTACACCTGTTTCATTCCATTGACTATTACTTTCAATAACCTGGACAGACTGAGAACCTTGTCCTCTCCCATCATAATACAGTCGTAAAATAGCTTTACCTATTTCAGTATTTACTGTAGGTATTGTTGAAATATCAAATCCCACAAGGGAACGATATTTCTCAGGAAACGGTGATCCAGTCCTACCTATATACATCTGTGTTTCTGAACCATAGTTTAATTTCGGGAAAAATTCACGAATAAATGCATCCTTATTCGGATACAGTTTCATATTAAACTTTGGCCTTTCCATCATGCCATAACTAGCCCTTAATACGAATGGCTTAGAGACAAACAATTTACATTGTAAATTTTCAGTTACTCTAATCGATAACTTAGATGATAACCACTCAAAATAAATAGGCGCTATTTCATAGGTAACCATCATACTATTTTTCAAATTAATGAACATGTCTCCATATAATTCATTCCACTCTTTAATCCCTAAATCCATAGGTAAATCTGCTATAAAGATTGGAGAAATTTCATAACTGGCAGACATTATTCCTTTTACAGCTACCGTTAAGGTACCATCGAGCTCTGAAAGACTAGTAATAGTAATTTTTGAAACCAAATCATCTATAATAATCCCAGACATACCATACTGTGCTCTCATGGATGAACGGGTCGTCACGTTAATGGTAGAGAGAAGTTCCTGTACAGCTCTTACAGTAAGATTTGCAGGGAAATCTCTAATGGTAATACCATCTATTCCATAGGTTACTCTTAGATATGAATTAGTAGAAATGTGTATACTTGATTCCAAGTTATTCGTACCCATTACAAAAATCTCGGAATAAAGATCACTATAATACGAAGGCTCAGTAAAGTATGTAGCCCTTACCAATCTATCTACATTTATATTAACTCCAATATTGGAAGGTAAATCTTTAAAATATGTTACAGAAATAGCACCTTTAAAGTCATGATATGAAGCTTTGTCCATTTCATACTTAGCAGACAAATGAATTTCTTTCATATTCACTATAATGTTTGATTTTAAATGTGCAGGATACGTCAATACATTTACTTCAGAAAGTAAACTTGAAATATATTGTTCATCAATCTCATAATGACCTACTAATTTGACATAAGGATTAATAGATATATTTGAAAATAGATTATTATGTGTACATACTCTAATTTCTGATTTTAAATCGCTAGATCCATAACCCTCCATATTATATTCAGAACGCATATAACTGATAGGATTGATATTCAATGTACATCTTAAATCTTTTTGGAAATGTGTAACACTAATTGTAGCAACTAAATCGTTTTCTCCGAATTTATCAATCTCATAGTTAGCGGCTATTCTAATACTTGGATTAATTATAATAGAACTTATCATATCTTCAGGTTTCATAATATCTATGAAGCCTTTTATATTTTGACTATCTACTTTGGCTGTCTCATATTTCGCTGTTGCTTGAGACATTATGCTTACATTTAAGGTAGCTTCTATCTCATCACGCCATAATACTAATCCCTTAGAAGATAGTTCACTTTTATTGTCGGTAATAAGAAAACCTGCATTATAACTATTCGTTACCTCATCCCAACTAAGTGACCTTTGATATATTCTAAAAGTTGCTATATTTCCTTCAAAATAACTATTATTTGCTGTTGATGATTTACCTAATACTAATGGGGCTGTTGTATTAACATATTCCCCCAATACAGGTAAGCTAAAGCCCTGCGGAGCTGCATTGATCATACCCCATAAGCGTTCTCCATCATACAGTAAAGTTATGTGTTGCCAAGCCTTTACGTTAACTTCAGTAAAAACAAAAGACATTTTCTTTGTTTCTGTCGTTATTTGAACCCGAATTTCACGAGTATCTAAGTCAAAATAAAGTGAAAACCCTCGTTCACTCCTCGCACCATAAGATGCGATATAACCTGACTTAACTGGTTTGACCCAAGTTTCAAAAGTAAAACCTGAGTCTGTTGGCAGTAATTCCAAATGATTAGGGATTACCACGTGATTGTTAAGGCCGTTAAAGTAAAGTGAATAAGGATCCGTAGGTATATTCATACCTGTCCAAGTTTTATCTTGCGAGAAGTTAAAACTTATCAAACTTCCGTTATGCCCTTTTCTTGCTAAATCAAACCAAGAATTAACAGGGATTGTATTTACACCCTGTGAATAACCTTGGTTAGCTAACGCAGAGTGTAAATGTAAGGTCAGTCCCTTTAACGGATATGCCATTCTAATCACATCCAATCCCATTGTATTGAGATGAAAAGCTCATTAAGCAGGACTTGCTTTTGCCTTCATATCAAATGTACCACCCTCTGTAACTGTAACTTCGGACAAAAACCTAATATAAAACTGTCTAGCATCTCCAATAGGTATAGTTCCAGAGAAAGGTATTTCACTTACAGGTACGAAAGGATTGTTTGATAAACTTAGTTGGACTGTAATACCTGGTTTTACTGTAGGTGGATCGACCCAAACTTTCATATCCTTAACAGGGAAATCAGCATTATTCTGCAGCCATATGGGATAAGCTTCTGAGGTACTACCAGCTACCAGTGTCCCATACTCTAAGTATCTTAGTATGTTACCGGCTTCATCAGTATAATACAGGCCTATTTCATTCCTAAAACCTAGTATTGGTAATTTTGGTGGAATGTGTTTAATTAGTACCGGATCTCCATCTCGATTTTTTTCATCAAACGTCCAAGTATTTACAAAATCATAGGCATTGTAAGTGGAAGGATGTCGAATTTCTGGTGTATATTTGGCTTGAAAATTGTAATACGTGCTGGCTGACACCTTATTCTTATTATAAAAACTGTTACTAACTTGCCAACTACTACTGAAGTAATATGATAGGTCTATTGCTTGTCCACTATAAACACGATCTGCTTCCGCTCTTAATAAATTAGAAGCAGAAGCAGTACCCGTAATAATGACTCGGGAAATATTGACATTCCATACACCTTTTCTAGCAGTATCACTGTTATAGTAATCATCTTTTCTATAGTGAATTGCAGCTATAGTCCCCCCAGCACTTGCCTTACTCATATCTGCATGGACCACACAATCATTTATCTTTATCAGTTGATTGGAAGAATTTGAATAAGTTGTATAAGCTATATTTCCAATAATTCCTCCCATATATCCACTGACTTGATCAAAAATTCCTGAAACAGTACAATTAGAAATAGTAGCTTTCATATCTACACAGCCAACTATACCACCAAAGTAACCGCTTTGTTGCTGTATTGGTGCATCAAATAGACAATTATCAATAACCGCATCGTTAGTTGCCAAACCTACTAAACCACCTGAACCATTTCCATCACTTGCACTAGAAAAAGTCTTGTATGAAAAAGAATTAAACATCCTTACACTCACATTAAGTAATTTTGCTTTATTCATGGAACCTGCGATAATACCACAATGGTTTCCTACTTCCATATCAACATCAATAATTATAAGATCCTTAACAACTGCATTAGTTGATAATGTTTCGAACATTCCACATTTAGAAGTAGAACGTCTACGCATATAAAGCCCACCTATAGCTTTATTGTTACCGTCCAACGTCCCTTCGAAGCTATTAGCCCACCAACCAGTTTCATGATTAGTCATGCCATCTCCAATTGGAAGCCAACCAGGACCCGATTTGGGATAGTTCAGTATAATATCATTTTCCATACGAAAATGTTTGTCCGCGAAATGACGGACTTGTTCTAAATCAAATTGATTATAAATGAGGAACGGATCATTTGAAGTACCTTTACCTTTCCTATACTTAATAAACTTCCTATTCTCAGGATATCCTTTATTAACTTTATAATCGCCAATATGCCAATAATTCTGATAATCAAACGAGTATGAAGAAGCTTTTTTCATGTCTGCTTCATTAAGTGCAGTGCCTCCACCTTTAGCTACTCCGCCTTGTTTTGTAAGATTGTAATAGCAAGAATATATGCTGCTTCCTGAACCTACAAACCCCCCATGATACGAAGCATTTTTAGCAACTGTTAAATCAGTAACAGAACCTGTTGAGAAACATTGAGATACAGATCCACCATTAACAATTCCTAAAAAACCACCACAGTTATTACCTGAAGACATCACATCCGCATGACTATAGCTTCTTACAATTCTCCCTGCATTTTGGTAACCAACTAAGCCACCTGTATATTGAGCAGAGCTCCCCTCATTTTTAACTGTTCCCGAAATTACGGCACAATCTTCAACATCTCCATCAGACTTTCCTACTAAAGCACCTACCATTGATCCGTTGGCCACAATATTTACATTAACTAATCGAACACGCTTAATAGTCCCCCCGGTTTGTTCACCAAACAAACCCACATTAGATTGGGTACGATTAATATATAAATCTTTAATATCATATCCCGCACCATCATAATAACCTTTAAAGCTAGTAATTGGAGCAAAACCAGAACCAGTTTGATAACTAGTCATAATAATATCCTTTGTTTGCGTGTAGTAAGCACCTAAGTTACTTCGGACATTATTTAAATCCTTTTCATCCTCAACTAAATAGGGACTAGATTGTGTTCCCCCTCCACCAGAGAAATGGTCAACATATATATATGTCTTACCTTTTTCTTTTACAAAGTATGGTCTTTCTTGATCCTTTTCTGTCTTTTGTTTAATAAAGACAATTAAAGGATTTCCATCTTTGTCCGGATCAGTAGCAATAAATACTTTGTCGTAGTCATCTTGTGGTAAAATAATAACGCCACTTGTTTCAGATGCCCCGTCTACCCAAGTAAATTCCCTCGGCAAAACAATACCTGCTTCAGAGATTAAATTAGATAAATCGCGAACTCGTTCACGACTTCGTACAGAAATACCTGTCGGATCATCTGTATCTAAAATAATTTCACTGTCCAGATGAACTTCTTGAAATGTTGAATATACTAGATTTAAATCTTCATCACTTACTACATTTTCAATATCACACCATTCGTTTTCTACTAAGATTTGAACTGGTATATTAAATGTTTTTAAGTGAACTTTCTTATCTATAACTTCTATTGTGTAGTTTCGAATCGTTTCAGTATCTTTTACTACACTCCCATCCATGTTATAAGACGTACCATAAAGGATATTTAGAAGTTGATCTCTTGTTAACTTTACTGAATGATCCAATTCAATTCACCACCTATATTAGGTTCAAGAGGCGCTTTAGTTTCAAAAGCTACTCGTCCATTATTTACTATAATCACTTTTCCATCTAATTTCTGATCAGCTACCATTCGTAAATTAATCATGGCAGGTTGATTAAGTGGAAGTTTTACAATGGGCTTAAAATGAAAGTTAATACCTTCTACATTAATATTCGTTTTATAACCTAAGCTGTAATGAGTGATACGATTCGATAACATTCCGTTTCCCTGAAAACCAGCTACAAGTCCTGATGCTTCTGCATCTTTAAATGTGATAATATCGTTAATGTCATACTTAAAATCGCCATTTAAAGGTATAGTTTTTCCATCAAACTCATAAAAGAACTGAATGCGATGACCTGCTATACTGAAAATACCATCACGTTCAAAATAAATTTTATTACCATGACCAATTAACCCGAATCTGAAAAGCTTATTTCTATCAATCTTATAAAAGCTATTCTCTTCTTTTGTATTAAAATCAAATTCTGGGAGATGAGTACCGTCAGGATACTCAGCCACCCAGATAAAATCCTGTGCCACAGGAGAATGTGTATATTTATCATTTTGTAAAATCAATTTGCTTCCCCCTACCTCATTGCATTGAAGTAACTATTTTTTATACGTACTGATATGCAACACGTGTTAAGAATGCTACGTTTCCTGCTGTCGCGTTACCTGGAACATTGGCACGAAGGATAACTTCTGCATAGTTACCTTTTGCATTCGTTTTATTACCATCATTTTTAACACCTAAAATTTCATTTGCATTTGGAGAAAACGTACCATCAGTATTCGTTGAATTTCCTCCCGCCTGGATTGGATGAGTAGAATTACCTCCAATAGGTGTACGACCCGTTTCGCCTGCGGATGCAACAGTCACCTCGACCCATTTATTTGTTACCAATTCACCTGTGTTACCACCTGCACTATCTTTTGTCGTAATAGTACAGTTTGTCATAGTAGATAGATCTGTTGTTCCCGCAAAGTTATTCCAAATTAATACTCCAAAATCAGAGGAAGGTGTTCCTGCATCAATGGTCCCAATATTCCAAGACGGTACAGCTCCTGAGTTGTCTTGTTTTCTCCAATTCACTTGTGGTGCTGGCATATAAATGACCTCCTAATTTTTATTTACACTTTAATTATCGCTACATCTCTTTATAAAGTTGTGATGAATTATTTATTATTCTTCGAGAGCTAATTCAACTACCAACTCTACAGTAATATCCTTTACGCCCTTACCTACCTCTTTGATATTGATTCTAAAGTGATCATCACGATTAACAGCTAGTTGTGATGGTTTAAAAGAATATGGTGTAGAGGACGTACGATTAGATTTGCTCTTTCCATCAATAACAAGTTCATCAGCAAGAATGCTATGCCAAATAGGTCTTGTATCATATGAACTTTGACTGCATCTTTCAATGTCAATACACGTTTTTGATTCTCCCATTGTGCCGCACGTTACATACGCATCAATTAACTCTCCCTCATAAGGGAAGCGTAATTCTGTACGAACAATACCTACTTGTACAATAGATGGCACAACAAATACCATCACTTTATCGTCAAGCTTCCGTATACGCCTGTTATTGAGATGCGCTCTATTGTAAGCAATAAAATCCATAAATTTATCCTCCTTATAAATCGAGGTATGCACTTTCATTATAAGAACTTTCCATTAGAAATTAACAAAGGGATAGACTTAGCTATCCCCTCGTACTGTTGTCTTTAATAGTCTTCTAGTTGCAGGATCATATGAAAATTCCCTTGTAACCTGTTGAGATAGACTTCCAAGACCATCTGTATAATATACAGTCTCTGTTTTCAATTCACCCTTTACCATAGGTGCCTCGTTCTCATAATACGTAAACTCTCGAATAATAGTATGATCTCCCGTGATAATTTCACGAATAATTTGACCTCTTTCGTTATATTCATAATCTATATCTACACTAGAATTTCCACCGTACACCAATTCTAACTGGCGTTGTATTTCATCTAAACGTGCATCTAATGAAATATGAGGCTTATCACTCTCTCTGAATTGCCTAGCATCATATACTTCTTTTTGTAAGTCATAAAATTGCGTTCCACTAATAGTAGCTTGCCCCCTACTACAATATTGGTTTTTATAGACTTCTATGTACACCTCATCACCAATTTGTAGCTGTATAGAACGCTCTTCATTTTTTGAACCTACACCTAAATGGATGTGATAATCATCCAACTCAATATAATCAACTCCGCTTAGTAAACGCCGGCCATTATAATACACTTTTAATAACCCTTTATTTGGTTCATAAGTATGACCAACTGGTAAAATAGGATTTGATGTACCATATGTTTTCACGAAATCCTGATCAACAAGGTGTAATATTTCATCCCAATCTTTTGTGATAGGACTATATCTATGGAGCTTCATTCTTGTTCCCATTTAGCCACCCCTTATTCGTTTCTTATTTCCAAGAAGAAGTGTGAAGGTCTCATCTGTTGTTTTATTTTTTCAGGGTCGGTTGTATCGACCCTAGCAATTCTCACCCAAAAATCCTTTGATTCTCCTTCATGTAACGTTCCTATACGTATTGTTGTATCTTCATATTGATTAGGAGAACCGTTGTTGTCTGTGGCAAGATCACACCATTCCCAGCCAAACTCTTTTTTATAAACAGCAATCTGAATTTCAATATTCTCTGCTACATTTCCCGAAGTATCGTTTAAGACAGTCAATTTTTGTTCAATTATGTCACTTTTCAGTGCTCCTAAATGTGTAGCTTTTGTTTCACTTAACTCTTGACCTTTCCATTTGACTTTTAAGTTTGTACCTCTTAAAAACAGATCTCCTCCGTACATTTCAGCGTATTCTTTTTGTTCATCTATTAAAACATACTCACCAGTCTCACCCTTATCGTAAACTCTGATTTTCCCCTTAAAAGGAATGGTAGGTAATTCAATATCTATACCTGAATATCCATCTGGTACTATTTGAGTAGTTACAACATTTCTTTCATAATCAATTAACTCAACTTTATAAAAGCTATTTAAATTACCAACACTAATATTGGTACCCTTACACAGGATAACCCTTTCTACAATAAGGGGTGTATACCCATCCCTTGGCGTACCTTTTAATACAACTCCAGCCATAGCTGGATCGATACAAATTGTTGAGTCAAATAGCTCCCACGCATTTCCTCGCTCTGCAAAAAAGGTCCACAGATTTTGTTTTTTTACTGTTCTCCAAATATTATAGGTATTCTCATAAATGCTATCTTCACTTTCCAAAAACTCAACTTTCTCAAGAGCATTCTTCCAAATAACAAGTCCACCTTCATCTCCCAAATATTTTGGTGTATAGTTCGAATGCACTTGTAGTAACAATTCATCTTCATTTTGAGGAAGAGAAAAAAGAGCATTTGTACTTCTATCAGTAGAGTTGTGTTTAAGTACTAATTGTTTATCAGAATCACTGTACGTATAAGAGTCAGTAGGGGATACGATCCAACGTGAATCAAGTGTTTCAAAATTATCGTCAAAAATAAGTCCAGTCTGAACCCTATGAATGCTCAATAGTAACTTCCTCCTATCGCGTCTTCTTGATATTCCAACCATTCCATGCAGGGAATGGTTTACCCATAATGAGCCATACTTTATCCTTTTCTTTTTCATCCCATGGCTTATCTGGTTCAGGTAATCCTATACCTGTATCATCTTCATCAATTACATTCATTTCATGCTGTCTTTCAATATTTAAATCCATTTCATTTTCTATAGAAATTATATTTGAATTCGAATGCATTCCCTCATCAATTTCATCAATAAATCCATAATTCCCTTTATTAATATTTAACAATTTCTCATCTTCTATAGACATTGTATTTGATATTAATTTTTTCGTTGTAGTTTCACTATCTATTGTGATATTTGAAGCAGAATTAATGTTTATCTGTTCTTCTTCATCCAGTATCATTATAGTTTCATTACTTGAACTTCCCTCTTCTTCTTGGAAAATCCTTATTTTCTTCTTATTTACCTGTTCTGTTTGCATTTCATCTTCTATTGTCATTTTTCTATTTTTACGTAATATTGTTTTATCAAATTGTTCTTGGATAACATCTAAGAATACATTACATTCTGCTAAGGTACTTTCTTCCACCTCTGTATCTACATGAATTCCCGAAATTGCCATTTCATTATTGTTTATAATTGAATCTGTTTCTTGACTATTACTCGCAAAATCATAGTGATTTATAGTAGTTTCGAAATTACTTTCTGAACCTGCAAACTCTATTTCTTCTAATGTTGTTTCTCTATCATTACCACTATTTACGAATTCAATTGTTGCAATATCCACTTCATTTGATGCATGGTGATCTGCTAAATTCGCATCTATAACTACAGTGTCTATAGTTGCACCCATTTCACCTTTAATAGTAGGATCAATAATTGACTCATAAGTATCCCCCAAACTCATAAGAGCCCCATCAGTAACTACAACTCCAATTTCATTTGTTTGATTACCTGAAACTGTATCTTCAATGGTAGCATCCTTTTCTTTCCCTACATTGGTTAGAACTTGATTGTTCATTTCAATATCAAATATGTTAAACAGATGAGCTAAATGTTTTTTTTCTACTGCAACGTGGATTTCACTTCCACTTAATGCGCTTTCTACATCTTGTATCATTGTTTCATATTCTTTATGAATAATTAATGGTTCTACCTCTTCTATTAACGTTTCATAAGTCTCTCCTACTATACCTTCTGATACATAATCCAATAGAATACCATTGTCTTTTTCAGCCATATTTGACATTGTATTTTCCTTATAGACAACACTATCAATTATCCCATCAGATTTTGCTGTACTTAGATTAATGAGGTAATTTTCCTCTTCACGAAGATTTTGAAATGCTCTATCGTCACTTTGCATATACACTTCTAGCGTATCTTCCAGATTCATATCTAGTAATTTATCGACGTGTAATTCTTCTTTGCGTTCAATTTGGTCTGCTATCTCACCATTTTGCACATACGTTTCTAGTGTTTTCTCCAAATTCATACTTAGCGGTTTATCGACATGCAGTTCTTCTTCACGTTGTAATTGGTCTAATCTATCCATACTTTGCACATGCATTTCTAACGTTTCTTCCAGATTCATGCCTAACAATTTCTCTACTGTTGTTTCTTCTTCGCTTTCGATTTGTTCTGCTATCTCACCACTTTGCACATACGTTTCTAGTGTTTTCTCCAAATTCATACTTAGTGGTTTATCGACATGTAGTTCTTCTTCACATTGTAATTGATCCAATCTATCCATACTTTGCACATGCATTTCTAGCGTTTCTTCCAGATTCATGCCTAACAGTTTTTCTACAGCTGTTTCTTCTTCGTATTCAATTTGTTCTGCTATCTCATCACTTTGCGCATACGTTTCTAACGTTTTTTCAAAATTAGTGCTTAGTAGCTTCTCGACATGTAGTTCTTCTTCGTTCATTCGTTTTGCTTTATTAATATTTTGTACATACGTCTCTAGCGTTTCTTTTCTAATTTCATTTTGTTCTGCCATATTACCGCTTTGCACATACGTTTCTAATATCTTTTCATGCTTCGAACTAACTAACTTCTCAATATATACCTGTTCTTTATGATCAGTTTGATTCGCTCTACTACTATCTAATAAATACAAGTCTCTTGTATTATCTAGAACAGCATCAATTAGATATATTTCATTGAGCTCTTCTTCTCGTTCTGCAAGCGCTGCTGAATCGTTATTTTGAATATAGGTTTCAACTATATTTTCTAATTCCAATCCAATTAGATTATCAACATGAGCTTTTTCTTCTCTCTGTATATCATCTGCTATCATGTTGGTTGATACATCAGCATTCAATACCTTTTCACTTTTAGCATCTAAAAAATTCACTAAATTTATTTCTTCTTCTTGTTTCAATTGATTTACTACATTACTATCTTGAATATAAGATTCAAATATCTTTTCAAGTTTTGAATTGATTAGTGTGTCTTGCTGAATTTCCATGTTCTTTTCGGGTTTATTTACTACACTTTGTTCTTCTACATAAAGTTCTAAATTCTTCTCTATCTCCCCAAAATCTCCATAGTCATTCGAAATATCAACTACGATTTCTCTTTGATCACTTAAGGTAGTTGTTGAAATAAATGTGTCAAATTCTTTATCTAGATGATACTTAATTTCATTTTCTATAGTTATCTCATAATCAGCTACACTATTTTTAACAGAAATATTTTGTTCAATTTTTGTTTCATTTGTTTTTTTCTTTTCACTCTTTTTTACTACATGTGTAACCACTACATCTTCACATTGTTCCAACACACTTGAAGAAAAACCATCTATTTTAGCGTCCTTTAATAAAGAGTGAGTTTGCATTGTATTTAACTCGTTAAGTTCAACATCTATCATATCCTCATTGCTAAAGGCCTGTTCTGTAGCTATTAATTCCCCTTTAAAAGCAAAACGATTAGCACCATTCTCTAAATTATTCAAATGGCCATTTTGAATCTGGAATGTTTCACCGGAATTTATAACAACCTTTTCACCAACTTGGTAATTTCTATCTCCACTAAGTAGATTTAACTTTTCTGCTTCACGAATAAATTCTGTGCTATCCAATAAAGTAGTAACATTCGCTTGATAATGACTACTAAAATTACTATTTAATACTGAATCTTCAAATCCATACTTAAATGATTTGCTTTGTGTTTTTTCCATATCCAGTGACTCAGAACCAGAATGGTAAACCTGACCTAATTCGAATCCTGATAAATTATTTTGAACATTTTTATACTTATCTGCAATGATAAATTTCTCACTATTCTTCGTATACTGATAAGATTTACTATCTTCCATTCTATGAATTAGCTGTTTTACAGACCTGAAAGAGGTACTACCAATGTACTGACTAAAATCATTCAAAGTATAATTCACATTTGCCCTTGGTACTGTCATTGAATCTACTCTTCCGTCTGAAATATTCTTACCTGCACCTAAACCCTGAATAATTACATCATGTACGTTTCGTGTTTCATCTAATGAAGCTTTCTGATTCATTAATCTATAGACTTCACTCGCTTCACTTAATGTAGCTATATGAGACACACCCTCGTAAATTTTAGGTTCAATATACGCCTCATATACATCAAATGGGACTAATCCATATAAATGATAATTCCCTCTACTATCCTGAGAAACGTTTCCTTCTAATGCAATTAAAGATCCTGTTTCAGTATTTGCAACCTTACTTGATAACAGCTTATTTCCATTACTCATTTCATGCTTTTGCAGAAAACCTAAAATTCCTTTATAGGATTCACCTATATCTCCTAAATTCAGAACGCCTTGAATTGGTGTATCTTTTCCTTTTAATATTCCTTCATCAGGATAACTTGTAAAAATAACTTTAAAGTTCTCAATCTTATTGGGCTCTTTCCCAAATTCACTTAATTTGTTCCCCTTATCCAATTGGCTATAGAGAGCATTCAAAACCACTTTTAAAAAATTGGCTTTTGCTATTTCTACAACTTTCTCGCCATATTGTAAGGTTAGCAATCTTTCTTCCGTATTAATTTGCCCACTTTTAAATAATACATCTGCTAATTCTTTTACTTGATTATGACCAAAACTCGGTAATAACTCGAGTAGTTCTAAACTAATATTTTCTCCAATTAACTCTTTCAAAAAGCCGAAATCATATGAATTCCTTTCACTATAAACCCTCTTATTACTACTTTTATATTCAAATGGAGTTTCTGTATGAATCATCGACTTTTTACTAGATTTCAAGTCATATTTGTTTAGTTTCTTAACTAGATTTGTATTAATTTGACTAATAACTTCTCCAAAATAAGCGTAAAAATCCTTATTCTCTGTTATTTCTATTAAATCCCCTTGTCGTGCACTTTTATCCCCTCTAGTTAATGCTTCTCCTACCTCCGCTATATAAATAAGACTACCTTTTTCTAAATTTAAATTGGAGCCTTCAAATATAGTTTTGTAATCAGCTAATACAGAGTGCATCGCACCAGCCGCTCGTTTCACTTTTGTACCCATTTTCATATCATCTAAAGCTAACGCACTATACCTATTCCAAGGATCAAAAGCCAATGGGACAACATCTAGATTAGGTACATTTTGATGACGATTGAACCTGAATACATATCCCTTTTTATTATAAAAAAGGGTAGTGAAACTGAGTAAATAATGCTTACTGTTACTCATTTTCCACCACCCACCTTTCGACAAAGTAAGACTTGCACCGTAGTATTCGGTACAAGTCATGACTTAGTTGCGGTTATTATAAATTTTCTTTTAAGAAACCAAGTCCAATAGGAGCATATGGAGTCATGTTCGCTAAACGGAAAGGTGTTCTAGGTGTATCTGCTAAAGTGTAACGATATGTTTGGGCGTAATTATAAGAAACAATCACTTCTACGCGATCTTTTGGAGCATCACCCAAAATTAATCGTTTGGTAGAACCATCTACTGTAAATTTCCCAGCAGCTGGAGGTGTATCTGCTTTATATTCAACATAATTCGCTTTAGTTAACGTATTACATCCAGTTGAACTTACTAAGCGAACTTCAAATTCATCATCGATTGTAGGTCTATGGAATAAATGAAACTCTTTGATTGCTCCATCTCCTGTACCTACTTGCTCGTTTTCAGATCGTTCTTTTACTTCTAGTTCATCTAATTGTGAGATATTTTTTGGATGAATTGCATAAACTTCATCTAGTCTACCCACATAACCATCAGAAGGATGAACAATATACATTGGCGAAATGTGATATTTATTAGAATATACAGACGGATTAAAACGAGACTCATGGCTTGGATCTACGTCAGCATCATGAGTAATAAATGCTAAGTAATGTTTTTGATACATTGCCCCGCCAACAGTTCGCTGTACAAGTACAGAACTATTACCATTAGATGTATTTACACCATAGTCAACTACACTACGTCCTAATTTCATGCCCGCTTTATATTGAATCTCATCATCAGAACGAGCTCCACCAATAATTACATTATTCATTCGAGGAGTCTTACCAATTGTCGATAGACGTCCAATATATAATGGTGCAAAGAACGTACTTTCAGGATCCGGCGCAGGATCTAAACGGAAGTAAGAAACGATACGGTCCTTTGTAATATTTCCCCAATAATAAACTTGAGAATCTCGTCCCCATCCTAAACCGATATCATTTTGCGGAATAAACGATACGGCTGTTGGTAATGAAGGATAAACAAAGCGAACTGCATCATAAGCGGCCCCCATAAGTTCTGTTGGAACTTGCGGATTAAACTTATTTACTTCAATATCTCCATAACTACCGTTTGCATCTTTTACATATTCTAATTCATAGTCAGCGAATAATGCTAACGGCTCAGTTCCTCCTGAAAACGTTACTGTACCGGCCTCATGGTCCACAGTATAATCAGCGGAATCAAGGGGTACTGTTCCAGTTAATTTATCATAGAACTTATATGAATTCTCGCGGATACGTTGGTTCCCTTTCTTCATTTTAAAGCTAAATACTCCACCTTTTTTGTCTTCTAGCTCAGCCAAGTCAGGGCGTTCAGAACGTAAAATAAATCGAGTAGGGATAAATCCTTCAAACGTAAAGAACCATAAGCGTTTTACTAGATCTGGAGCATTATCTGTAAGCGAGTATGTAGAAAGAACCTTACCTACTTGACTATCATTGAATGTTACAGTCCCTTTCTCTCCATCTATTAAATACTTTGTTGTAGCTTGGTCAATCATTGAACCATCTTCACGATATAAAATTACACTAGAAGGAATAACTGGTTTAACCATAAATTCAAATACTGTCTTTGTTTTTTTGGCCCCACTAGGAGTTACATCCTTCATTTCACCTAAAAATGTATCTTTTGAAATTACAGGTTCCTCTCCAAGCTTTCTCACATTTCCACCATAACCTGTGGTGAATCCAAAGTAGCGATGTTGTTTATCGCTACCTTTCGATTCAAATAGAAAAGTTTCAGCAAAAGTTTTTCGGTATGAATCCTTCTTTCCATTTGCATCTGTTAAAGGCGATACCGCACGGTATTTCCCTAAAGTACTCCATCCTCCCGCATTAAACAACTTCTCTAAATCTAAAGGTAGAAGTTGCACGGACAAATCTACATCGAAAAATCCATCTGTATTAATTAATGACATATTGGTCACCCCTTCTATATTTATTAAGAAACCTCTATAGGTGTTGCAGTAATACCTACAGATTCGTTACCGGCTGAATCCACCGTAGTAATTTTGATCTCAGGTTTAAATCCTGTGTTTAATCCCATTAATCTGTAATAAGTTGTTCCAGTAATTCCAGTAGCATAGATCTTACCATCTAAGTAGATATTGACATGCTTTAAATCCTTATCTGTAGGAAGTTCAAATTCTACATCAATAGTCTGTGATATTGGACTTAATACTTTAGTAATCTTCACTTCTCCTGGAGGAGTTTTATCATTCTTAATGTCGTGAGGAACTTCATTTGGATTAAAGTCCTCAGAATAAATCCCCAAACCTACAGGACGGAAAGGTGTAACAGGTAGCTTCGTTAGAGGAGATACCGCACCTATACTATGTGGTTTATACATTTCATAAACTTTTTCCGGACAGTTTTGTTTTGCAACACGTAAGTTCGTTGCACTCATTCCTTGTGAGTTAAAACCAATTGCTTTATCTAAATACCCCCTCACACCCTCTTCAGGATGAACTACATAAATTCGAGAGGAGTGTACTTTATCTGAGTATCGGGAAGTATTAAATTGATATTTATAATTGTTAGTTTTTTCAACAGGATTATATGCTCTCGGATATTTCTTACCAATTTCATCTACTCTATTTGGTGGTAGCTGGTTCGAAGGTGCGTTCCATGAGAGATAGTGAGCCTGATAACGTGCACCAAATCTTGAACGGGAAACCATTACAGAATCTACACCATTTGAAGAATGATGTGGATACAATTTAAGTAAAGGATAAATTGTTTCACCAACAGTTGCGCCAGGATCATCAAAATCAAATAAAGATACTACATCTTCATTCTTCACTCGTTTGCTAGCGTTGTTAGTCGATAGACGAGCAATTGTCGCACCTGTGTCCCAATAAGGTGCACGCATGAATGTTCCTAGTTGCGCACGTTCAACAGTTAAATAGTTACCTTTTTTCTCAATTAGTTTAACTACCTCTGTACCATTAATCGTTAACAACGCTGGTGCCTCAGGTAATTTCGTTGCATCATTGACATAAAGGATTGTATCTCCAGGCATAATTTTCCGCCAAGAAAATGTAGTTTCTTTTCTAGTTGAATCCACACGTTTTACAGGTGGAATAGTTCCTGAAAATAATGCATAGCCTTCATCTTTATCTCCATCTAAAGAATTTACTTTACCGAAATATAGCGGTATAGTCGGAACCAAATTCTTCTCCCAAACAGGGGCTGTATCAGCTTGAAGAACTAGGAAAAATGTTGTGCTATCAATATGACCTTTGACACGAACTTCTGAATCTGTCCACCAGTTCGTATGCCATAAAGGATCGTTTATATGCTCTAAAAATTCAGCGCGCAATGTAGTCTTAACAATTGGTGACTGCATTACACGAGGATCAGCTTTTTCAATTACCGCTTCTTGCATATCAGTATCCCAACGTGTTTCTAACACTTCAATATCTAGTGCTGAACGTATTACATGGAAAGGAGAAGCTGATAATAATTTTTCTTCATAAATTAAGTCTTCTGGATCGTAGTCTCTATCTTCTACATGGTAGTTTCCTTCAAAATACTCATACCACCACTTAGACCAGTCATCTCTATCCCTATCTCTGTCTTGCTCAAAGGATGTACCACCCATACCTGGCATAGTAACGATAGAAACAATACCATCTTCTTTAACAAGATTAGAGTTTGGTAACTTCTCTAACATATAGAAATACAAGTTTGTTCTTGTTGTATTATCTACATACTTTTGTTTAATCCATTCATCCCAAGTAGGCTTCATTTTAAAGTTAGGATCATTAGGATCGGTATCATCGTGAGGTCTACGAATAGGCTGTTTTTTTTCATACTTGTACTTAAGAGGGAATTGGCTAATTGTCGCAAAACCTAGCAATTTCCCATCTGCATTTCTAAAAATGGTATGTCTTGCAATTGCATAATTGACTTGATCCGTTCGGCGATTGTACGCCCTAGTATCTACCGCAGCTTTATAAAAGTTCCTCACTAACGTCCAACCGTTATCAATTAACATTTGTGCAAATACGTCCTGCAAGTTATCTTCTTCAAACTTAGAGGGATAATCCTGAGGAGTTGAATCAATATATGGCATCTCATCACCCACTTCATCATTTTATTTTAATAATAGGTTAATTATTTTTATAAATAGCAATTCTTCTATGTCATGTATATTATAGGTAGGTACCTTTCTTTCATAACATGTAAGTTGCATTACTACATTACGTTCACAGATACTTCAATACCTGCAGATTCATTACCTTTCATGTCTACAGAAACTAGTTTAATTTTTACACCATTTCCTTTTGTCACATTTTTAATAGTATATGATTCTACTTCAGTGACACCTGTTGCATACTTCATACCATTTACGAAGATGTTAACCGTTGAGAGCTCCATATCATTCGGATTTGTCCAAGTAAGTAATACAGTTCCTTCTTGTGGATTTGTAGCTTTTAGGTTAGAAACATTAACTAGAGTCTTATTCGCTACTGGTTTCTTAGAAGTATTTAGTGCTTCTTTGTACAACCCTAATCCCATTGGTCGAAATTGTGTGGATGGTCGCTTCGTTAGTGGTGAAATTGCACTAACTGGGACACACTGATATACATCAAAAACCTTTTCTGGACAACTCTCTTGACGAATTCTTAATTCACTAGATCCCATATTAATTGAATTAAATCCTACAGAGTTCTTTAAATATCCTCTTACTCCTTCTTCTGGATGAATCAGATAAATAAATGAAGTTTGTACTTTATCCGAATAACGTGAAGGATTGAATTGATAATTATTAATTCGTTCCCATGCTCGTGGGTATTGTTTATTACCTACTTCAGATACACGCTTAGGAGGCATATCTTGTGCAGGTGCATTCCAAGACAAGTAATAACTTTGATAACGAGAACCTAATTTAGTACGACTCACCATTACAGAGTCAACACCATTAGATGGATTAGAAGGATATTTTTTCAGGACAGGCATAATTTGACGCCCACCTTTAATCTTAATATCATCAAAGTTATAAGCAGCAACGACATTTGTATCAGTACCTTTTGGAACAGTTCCTGCGAATAATGCGATAGCAGGATCACCTTCATCTATTGCTTCAATATCGCCAAAGTAAATCGGTACAATAGGTACGACATTATTTTCCCACATTGGTGTATTATCCGTTTGGATAATTAAGAAAAGACTATTACTGTCAATATGTCCTTTAATATTAATTTCCGAATCAACCCACCAATTTGTATGCATATAAGGGTAATCAATATTTTCAAGTAATGGTGAACGTAGAGATGACTCTACAATAGGCGACTGCATCACAACAGGATTCGCTTGTTTTACAAATTCTGAACCAGCACTTGTAGATTTAAAATCAATTTGTGTAACTTCAATATCTAAAGCCATTTGAAGTCGTTTTTCATCTGCACTAGAGCCCGTTCCCCATGGGGTAAATAATTTATCTCCCTCTTTTACATCTGGTAATTTTTCCAACATATAAAAATAAAGAGATGTATTTACTTTTCTTTTTTCAAATTCTTTGGCCATATAGTTAATAAGGGCCTCTTTTTCAGTAGCTGTTGATTTAAAAGCATTGTAATATGGAATCCCTTTATCATGAGCAGTAAACTCCTTCCAATCTGCAACTACAGCAAAACCAAACAAATCACCTCGTGCATTACGTAGAATAATATGATTGGCAACTGTAAATTTTTCATCATGCCTCCCTTCTAAAGGATGATCTGTAACATAATAAGACCCTGTTACAGCTTTTTTAAACTCTACTACTTTGGTCCAGCCGTGTTTAATCAGTAAATCCATAAAACCGTGTTGTAAGTTACCTTCACGAACCTTATAAGGGGAAAGTGCAGGTGTGCTATCAATATACGGCATTTCTACACCTCTCTTTCTATTAATTAAGGACGAGATTTTACCCGCCCTTATTCTGCAACTTAGTTATCGTTATGAGTAGGTAATAAGTTGCAACTAATTACTTAAATTCATTATAAGTAGTCTTTTTATTCTGTTAACAACACTCATGTCTAATTAATAATTTTAGCTTTTAGCTTTACATCCGAAGGTACACTACTTCCACAATACAGGGTATAACTCCACCTGCTCCCTTTATCTTGGCCATCATTCATTACTACTCTTAATTCCCCATCATCAGGTTTATAATAAAAACCAAATGGGCTTCCTTCTTTATCCATTTTACGTGAAGTATCATAAATCAATTCATTATTAACAAATACTCGCATTCTATCTGGTGCAGAGAAGAAATCATATTCCACATAGCAGATGCCCTCTTCACTTACAGCATGAATATATTCCCCATATCCCATGCCACCCTGTGCCGTTTGTCCGCATTTTAGTACATTTTTACCTGGTTTCTCACCTTCGCCTTCTGGCTTTCCACCCTCACCTTCTGGTTTTCCACCTTCACCTTCTGGTTTTCCGCCTTCGCCTTCTGGTTTTCCACCTTCACCTTCTGGTTTTCCGCCTCCGCCTTCTGGCTTTCCACCTTCGCCTTCTGGTTTTCCGCCTTCGCCTTCTGGTTTTCCGCCTCCGCCTTCTGGTTTTTCAGGGGGAATATTTTTTGAGATAAATTCAATATTCACTATTTTTTCGCAAACTCCAAAACCATAATCAACGATAAATTTAATTGAATATACTCCTGGTGAACTACTAGTAAAAGTGTAATTTCCTGTCTGCATGACTTTAGGAGGGGTTTGAACAAGTACACCTATATTAGAAGCTGAACTATTTTGTCCATGATCTAAATGAAGAACAATTGAATCTCCTACATGTGATTTTAAAGAAGGACCAGTAATGTTTAATTCACAAATAAATTCGCCAATAATAGTCCCCTCAGTTATACATTCTTGTCCATCGTTATACGTTACAATAAATGTAATTTTATATACGCCCTTATTAATAACTTTAAACGTTCCATTCCCAAGACTCTTTAAACCATTCTTATCATATTTCGTATCAATGCGTAGAATACCAGATTTATTTGTGTGTACAAGCGAGAATGTAACAACCTCTCCTACTACCTTATTAAATCGTGATGTAATTAAATTTAAACCACAGCTACTAATTGGGATGTCATTAATAATCTGTATTTTTGAAGGCCTTGAAATTGGTTCTAATACAGGAGTCTCTATTCTTTTAAAACAACCCGCATCTTTTAACATACCTATACCTGCCATTCTAAAATGGGTAGAAGGCCTTTTAGTAAAAGCTGAGTCCCCCTCTACAATCGTCACGTAATATTCATCATTATATTCTGATTTTTTGTTATCCTTGCCCGCATCATCAGAATCATGACCATCTTTTTCTGGAGGAATACTAGGAACCAAATTATCCCATTGAAAAGGAACCCTTAAATGCATTTCTTTTCCTAACCCTGTAATTACTTTTATCCAGACTTCATAAATGCCTTCTTTAGACATATTCATAAAGTCGTACATAGGTGTACCATCACCTAGGTCTTTTTGCGTAAAAGCAATTCCTTTAACTCTCCTTAATTCATGGTTAACTTCATCATCCTCTAAAGCTATTACTGCCCCAGCCTCTCCAATTTTATAGGGTTCCTCTATTAAAAGCTGATCTTTTTCTCTTAAAAATCTGATATATGCTGTTACTTCAACGATATCAGTATCTTTTAGGAAATAAACATCAAGATAAGATACACCATGCTTGTTAATATCTATAGTAAGTGGCCCATGAGAATGATATGTAATTACGTCATCTACGTCTTTAAAAATGTACCTCGATGGTAAATGCCTCCATCTAATTGAATGTATAATTGGTAGTGAATCAGTTCCTTTAAACCCTTTATTTTGCGGTACTGATAAATTAGGAACGGGAGTTAATGTCATATCAAAATCACCTCTACGCTTTTATAATTTCCACGGTAAAGCCTTGTAATTCTAAGTCTCTTTTAAAATATTCCATAAGATATAATTTATTAGATTTATTGATTGTTGGAGGGTTTTTTCCGCTCTTTGTAATTAATTTATGTGGAATCCCCTTAATCTCTCCTCTAAACCTTATTCCAGTTTGAACATTCAAAATATTATCCAAAGATTTTACAAGAGATTCATTATTACCGCTTACTCTGACTTTATGTTGAATATCACCTTCATTATCAATAAAGGCAAAATCTTCTCCTCTTTTTATCTTAAGAATCATTATATTTTACCTCCTACAGTTTTGGATCAATACCCATTTCTTTTAATTTATTAACTATAAAATCGTGTTTATCTTTAAAATTTCTAGCTAAAAATTGTCTATTAATGATATACATCATAAAGGCCTCAGCAAAATCTTCGGCCGGGCTAAAACATCCATAATCTGATACCGGAGCAAGTTTTCCATTATCTAACGCTGTACCCGGTGAGCTTTTCGTTAGTTCATTAAATGAACCATCAATATTCTCGATCCACCCACTAATATTTAACCATTCTTGCATTTCATGTAGTTTTTCACCTAATATGTCATATCCATAATTAGATAATGCATGACCCATCTCATGTACAGCTACTTCTGCGGCAACATAAGGTATATAATTATCATCAGTCATATCCGGTAAATAATATGCTTTATATTCTCCATCAACAACATGACTGCCAAAACCCAGGTTAGGTTTTATATAGTCATATGGGCGATGTGCCTTGGCAGCTGAAATATTATAAAGCAGCACCTGAGGTTCAAAGTTAACTAAAGAACGAAAAGAAGATAAAATATTTTCCTTTTTCCCATTACTATGCATGGCTGTAGCAAAACTATCCATTACCCAAGCTCCAACAAGACCCGTATCATCTTCGTTTTCAATAAATACATTATTAAAGTCAATCCAATCATATATAACACTTGGTACTTTCTTAATGAAAGGAAGCATTTTATCTAAAATATCGCCCTTTAAAAACCCCTCTGAACCTGGGAAAAATAAGACAGGTTTATTGAGTTTAGCCGACATAAATACTGAGGCTTTTTGCAATTCATTTAAACAAGGTAAATTTGCCTTTCCCCACTCGTTAAAATCTAGCCATTTATCTTGTAAACTATAACCTTCATCTTTAATATCTTTTAAAGTTTTCCATAAAAATTTATGAAAATCTTCAATTTTTATTTTAGAGTTATCCAAATGATATTGACTTTGAGGCTCCTGTAAATAATCTAACCAATCATTTCGCCCCTCCCAGAACGATTTGCTTAATTCCTTTCCAATACCATCTGTGCTGTTAACCAAATAATCTTGCGTAATAACAGAGGGATTCCAATAAGTATCATCTACTGCTTGTGCCTTTACTGATCCATCGCAATAATAAGAAAATTTATTACCTTTATCAGAATTGGAATTAGAATTATTGGTTGAATCTCCTAAATTCACATGAAGATTATTCAGTTTGCTTGTACTCTTAACAATTCCCCACTCTAATTTAGTAGATTCTTTAGGTACCTCAGGTTGATATTGAGATTCATTACATTCTTCACACCAATAAGGGAACACTAATTTCTCACCTTCAGAAACATTAATAACGGGCAAAAGTACGATATTAGGAATATACCCTAATACACCATCTTCAGGATGCATGACTGTTGCGCGAGATGTATGAATCTTATTACTATACCTAGATGCATGAAAATCGTATTGATAGTAACCATATCTTAAATAATTCCATGCTCTTGGGTACTTACGAGCATATTCTTCCTCTTTCTCGGTTCCTTGTGCATTTTTGACCAGTCTTAATTCTTCACGAGTAGGTGGCATTAGATTAGGTGGCACGTTCCAACGTAAAAAATGTTCTTGATAACGTGCTCCATATTTTGTTTTTTTGATCATAACGGAATCTACTCCGTTTGATGGATGGTTTACATAATTTCTTGTGATAGGTTGTAAAATTTCAGTTTTAGTCCCTATACTATCGAAGTCAAAAAATTCTCCTACTTGCCTACCTCCAAGCATAGCGATTGGTGTTTCATTTTTCGAAGATGTATTTTTAGATACTAGATTTCCAAAGAAAAAGGGAATTAAAGTCACCATATTATTTTCCCAGCTAGGAGCCGAATCTACTTTTAATGTGAAAAATGCACTTGTCTCATCAAATACACCTTTTAACTGAATTAAAGAGTCCCCCCACCAATTCGTATTAGTTCGATAATTTAATTTCCCTATGGAGGCAACTAAATCACCTGTATCTCCTTTTAATTGCATGGTAATAATCGGTGATTGTTTCATACTTTCATAGTATTCATCCTCACCGTAGTACTCTATATCCATGCTATCCCTAAATATATCCAAACCATGATTTTCACTCATGATAGTAACTGGGGCAAGTTCACCACTAGGTGATACATAATGCGTATATCCAGCATATGTGTCTAGTGTGTATGAATAAACAGTTGTATAGTCTACAGATTTTCTATAAAAATTAGAAATCCATTCTAAGAAACCTTCTTTTTCTCTAGGAATATCTTTAGTGTTAATTTTTACAGCCCCTGTTGACTGTGCGAATGCTAAATACTCATTATCCCACCTACGCATAATCATATGCCGAGTGATGCATAACATACCTTCTCGAGATTCAAAAGGGGTTAGATATCCCTCTTCTCCTTTTACAAATAACCCTTTTTCAAAAGTAATTTTATATAGATCTACTTTTGAAACTTGATTGTTAAAATTCTGCCACCAGTAATTACCTGATTTATCTTTAAATCTTCTAAATACTTTATCAAACATATCATCTAAAAAATTATCGTGTCTTAATGTTTCCTCTACCCAAGGCATTTATATCCACCTCTCTTATTTGTTGGGATTATCCCTTAAACATTGAAAGTTTATCCAAACATATTTCGATTGCCCACCTTTATTATCAAAGCGGAATGTAATTGGGGTACCTGCTTTTACTGTTTTCACAGCCATTAAATAAGCACCTTCTGGTAAATCCTTCGTATATATTTCATCAAATATGTAGTTATTTTTATGATCATCTCCAATAAACAAACTCCAATTATCAAAGGAATGATATCTAGACGCTCCTACAGCTACGGAAACCAGCTCAATATCAAAATCAGGGATAAATTGAATATCAAAGTGCCCTAAAGTACCTAGTACCTCTAAAATTTTCCCCTTTATATAAGGAACTGTTTTGGTAGGCATAAATGGATAATCTAAACGTCCACCACCCAATCTACCTACTCTATCTATTTCCCCTCCAACTACTACATTTGCTCCAAAACTCATGTAGGACCTCCTCTCTAAATTTCATCTGTTACCTTTGGTCCGAGTTCCACATTCACATCTACAGGAGACGATGGATTGTATCCATCAGACCAACCATCTGGAGAGATTTCAATTTCTTCATTAGATGCATATCCTATTTCTGCATAGTCTACATAATCTTCTACTATCACTTCTTCATAATTACTATATTTACCGTTATAAAAATCAGATGGATTTTCATATTTAGACGGTATAGAATCTTCTTCGATTTCTTCCTCACTCGAGCCCCATTCCGAGTCAAAATACGTAAGTTTAACCTTTTTAAAATTACCGTAATCATTTTCCCTTATAATCTTTGCAACAACTTCTTGGGATTTACCAAACCACTCTGTTCTTATAGAAACTTCTGTAATCATAATATTGTTGATGTACTCATAATCTTGAATTTCATCAGATACAGGTGGATTGAGCCCACGGACTAAAGAGATTTTATCTATTGCACCATTTCGATAAATAATTCTAATCTCATTAATTACATGATTAGCTATTGAATTTTCTGTTTCCCTTATGACTTCAAATGACTCTACTTGCCATTGAGAAGAATTCAATGTTGTTACACCATTGTCGTTATCATTATTGAATAGCGGACTAGTAAAATGGTGTCTTGTTCCCTTTCCTTGATTAACTTTTCTATTGATCATATCAAGTATTGGATATACATCATTTACGTTCATATGACTCTTTTGCGCCATTTTCCCACCTCGCTTTCCATAGCATTATAAGAAAAAACAAGGAGATTCCTAACGTTCTGTAGGAATCTCCTTGTTTTTTTAGCTATAATAATTCTCTTTGTCATGCCAAGTAAATTCTAGGAAATTTAACATCCCTTCCTTATTTCCAACAAGTCGGTTCCCTTTTATGACATAATACCCTGCATTAGAAGTATTACTATCATAAACATAACAACCATCTAATAACTCTATCATTGGATTTCCTTTAACAACGGCATTAAAAGTACGGGCTTGTCTTTTCATATCAAAAAATAATTTGTTCGAAATATCCTCTTTGGTTCCTCTTGCATTTGAACCAAATCGCTCATCAATCCAATCAGCAACAATCTTAGCCGTTCTCATATTACCCTTTGTAGATATAAGAAGATCTTTATCTACAAAATGCTCAATTTGCCCACCATTACCAACAATAATAAGATGATTACGTATACGAGAATGGTCAATAGAAGTGGAAAGAGAATATAAATTCTCACCATCTATAAATGACCATTTTGCCTCACTTGCATTAATTTTACGGATATTTTCCAATCTAAATGTTCCATAACGATCACAGTAGGAGCGATACATAATATCTCCAATCACTTCATGAACCGCATCAGATGCCCTTGTACCTTCTAAAAAATCTATCGCCTGTACATAAGGATTTTTATAACCTTGTGCATCTTGTACAGTTGCTATATCTTTTTCAACATATTGTTGACTTTTAGTATCCCAGACGATTGCCTTTTTCCCACCCCTATCAATATCAATATAATACGTTTCTTCAATGATTGCATCAGCATATCTCAAATCATCTTCATGGATTCTCCATCCAATCATTCCTGCCTCATTTACGATATTATGAATAATAGATGATTTAACCCACATGGTTACTGGTTGTTTTTCATCACCATGTATCTCATCTCTTCGAGGAAAAGTTAGGACCCTATCAAAAACATGTTCTTCTAACATATCGTACATATCTACACAATTAATAGTAATTGTTTTTTCATCAGAATTTTGCTCAATTTCTCCTCTTATACGTCCTGTAAAAACCCTTACTAGGTTTTCACCATAGCCTGCATAAATACGTACTGGGGTAGCTTCACTTAACACATGTCTGATTGCACCATTCTCATAATATGACATCTCTGCTTCTCTTAAATTTTCAGGGAAGATATTGGCTCGTTCATATGTAGGAGAATAAATACCATGTTTATTGTCTAAAGTAATTCTTGCAGTTGCGACTCTGGCGTCAAAATGGCTATTTATCTCCCACTGCAATACATCTTGGTCTACTGTAAAGGTTTTATCGTATACAAATGCCCCTGTATCAACCCATACATCACGTTTACGAGCCTTAATTCTTTCATCAACATATTGTGCGCCGTATTGAGTTTCAATTTCCACTACTTTAAAGCATTTTAGTCCAAATACAGCCTCACCACTTACATTATTTAAGGAGAAATCTAATATATGTGAATTGACTCCTTGTATATCACTTGCAACCCATTTTGCATAAACTGGAGGTTCATATGTAGGTTGTGTTGTATTGTTCTCTTTTGTATATCGTTTTACAATCATTCCGTCATATGTAACCGTTACAGAATCTCCTTCTTTAAGATCTGCATAGAAAGCATATTCATAAAATCCGTCTGAAGAGAAGTTATGTTTATATCCAAAATCTTCAACGGCTCCTTTGGCAATATTCTCATTAAAGCCTAAATACTTTTCACCTGTTGACCAAGCTGTAAAATGGGTTATGTTCTCTTGTCCGTGCCAATTTCCATCCAGATTTGCATCCCTATCAAAACACTTATTAAACTTAATATTTTGGGTAATGGTCATTTGGGGTGGTGGTTGACTAACACCACTTCCATTTCCTGTACTATTATCATCTCCACCACTTTCACCATTTCCGCCCGTGTTACCACCGCCATTATTATCTCCACCGCTTGGTGCTACTCCCAATTTTTGAGCACCTGTTAAAACAGGATATGGATCAATATGATTATTTCCACCATAAATCCATTCACCTTTCCAAATTTCAAAGTGTAAATGAGCACCATAAGATTGACCTGTATTCCCGGCTTTTCCTAAACGTGTTCCTGGATTAACTAAATCACCTTTTCGAACCTGTAAAGAATTATTTTGCATGTGGGCATAAACTGTCATATATCCATTACCATGTTGAATCATTACACAATTACCATAAGATGTACTTTTATAAGCTTTATGTACATATCCAGCCCAAGCCGCTACTACCCACATACCATTAATCTTACCTTGGGATGTATGTACAATATCAGTACCCTTATGCCCTGAACGTGCACCTCCGCCCTTATGTTTCATATGGTGTGAAGATACTTTCGCACCATTTCCAAATGAAATTCCTTCAACAGGAAAAGTAGCACCGGATAACGCATTAGAGCTTGCATTATGAACTTCTTTCCTTTGTTCCTCAATTGTATAAGTCTCAGCTTTCTCACAACCACAGTCTTCCTTCTTCGAAACATTTAGATTTGTAGAATGCTTTGGAAACAGATTTTTATTAATAATAGAACCAGATTCTTTACAATGCCATTTTTTTTGACTAGATTCACCAATAATTCTATCAAAATAGCTTTTCACAAGTTTTTTCCAGTTAGGTCCATCTGCTGACCATTTCCATTTTTTATACCCTTTATCTCCACCTTCATGGAAATAATCAACATCACTAGCATCCATATATCCATTAGAAATTTTTCCGTATCTGCTCCTCATTGCCTCGGAAAAACGTTTTGCAGCATACTTCGCTTGGGTATCTATACCTTTATATGCAGGCTTGCATGAACCCGGGCAACCATATCCTACTATATAACTTCCATTTTCAGGTTTCCCTTGTCCCAATGTCCCAAATCCTGTTTCATGTTTCGCTACAGCTAATAGAAAGAAATAAGCAACATTGGGACACTTATAATGTTTTACCCATTTATTTAAGGCACATTTAATATACTCAAATCTATCCCCTGACTCTCCACCTTTTGTAACAGAACTTGGCTCAGCACCTGCTACTGGTGTTGTTAAAGTCGCCTCTGCTGCCTGATGCACAATAGATGCTTCTCGAATTCTGTCCCAAACTTCAAACTTATTTTTCATTCCTGGTACATAGGCCATTTTGTCAAATTCAATAATAACCCTAGGTTCATGACCTAAAGCATTAACTTTTCTCATTACGTCATTTAACAACTGAGGCGCAGGAGTTCTATGATCAAATACGTTCGGCATACCTTATTCCCCCCTATCTAAATCTTTCTAGTGCCCATTCTGTAAATCTATGTAAATATACAATTGCTTCAGCTCTAGTTACACATACCTCAGGTTGAAAGGAATCATCTGCGTAAAGTGGAAATACATAACAACCATCATTAAATTTTTCATCTAATATATTTAAGACTGATTCGGCATACCATTTTCCTACAATCTTATCTTTATCTTTAATGTATCTCTCTGTTTGCTTAATTGTATTATTCACATATCCTCTATCTGTATATCGATTATAAATATTCATTCTAAAACGTTGTAACAAAGTAAAAAACTCTCCTCTATATATCGTTATATCAGGAAAGAATCTATCATTATAGAGTGCGCAACTTGACATAGGGACAACTTTTTCTCCCTGCCTATTTTTGATTTGAGCACCCTTTTGATAATTATAATTTACATAAATAGGAAATTGATTTAAATTATAAGATACATAAAGATATCCATTAATTATAGTAAAACAGTCTCGTTTAAATCCTAAGGTTCTTGTAAGCGCATCTTGTATGGATTCATCTTCATTTACATCTACATGTATTCTCTTTAACTTCTTGTTCATGCAAACTGCTATTTCATTTAAAGAGTAAGTGATATCAAATACGTAATTATTTGCTTTTTCTAACTTTTTTGCCGGATATGCTAATGAGCATCCGCTCATCAAAGGATAAATCTGACAGTTTTCAGGTGTATGATCTCCTTCATGCATTTCCACTACACCAGATAAAAGAATACTAACTTCTCTTCCATTGGTTAACGGGTAACCAATATGTATAAAATTATCCTCAAGTTTAGATGGAAGTGTAGGCACCCCATCAATATAAACAAACACCATTTCCCTAGAATCAGGTTTATATCCACTTACTTCAAACTTGGTTTGTCCCTCTGTTGAAGTAAAATTATGAACCTGACGTGACTTGCCACCAATAAATTGGTTATAGGTTTTTCCACTAAATAAGGTTTCTTCTTTTTTTGCATCAATAAACATATTATCTGTTTCTAATACTGCGCGATAAAACCAATCCTTTGGACCCACATCTAACCATCGCTTTGGCATTTTTAATACCCCCTCAATATCTTTTCGATGTATTTAAAAGTCCTTGTCATATAGGATGCCGTTTGAGCCCTTGTAATCCAAACTTCAGGTTGAAAATATTGTACAGGTGTTCCATCACTAGCATAAGTAGTGACAAGGCCCCTTTTTTGCATTTCATCTATATACGTTTGCGCCCAATGATTTTCAATATCTATAAAAGGATATTGATGACGATATTCGAAATCTTGTTTTCGAATTAACATAAGGTTTACAGTAATGATATATTTCGTCTCAAATTCTGCTGTTTTAATATCTAAATCACCATTAACAATCCCTAAATAAATCGTGCCTTTTTCATCATAGTATTTGTGTTCTGTACCAATAAACTGCAGCCAATCTGCAAATTCCTCTTTGCTCGCAAATAAAAATTGAATGGTAGTAGAATAATGAGAAGTCCCTTTCCCTACCAATCCTGCAGAAGATTGAATATTTTCGTTTATATGGGATTTTAATACTGGTGTTGGTGGCTTATAATCGCCAGTCATACGCCCCCTTACTTGTACAAAACGAATCCCGTTATCATAAAATAATTTACGTTTAAATACATCATCATTAGATTTACTTGGTTTTTGTTGTGCCATTTAATCACCCCTTAGTATTATAAGAAACCCCACCTAATAATTAGATGGGGTTTTGTAATTAGAATGTTGGATATCCCCAAGGGGCTGAATTTAACTGATTTCGTAGTGGTGTTGTTCTACCTTGTGCTAACCCTTTTCCTAAATTCATTCCAAGATTCGCTAACTGTTGACTAGAAGTTTGTCCAGTTACATTAGGTAAAGTAATATTGACATACATATCTCCTGATTGAACACTAAAGTTTGAATGTGTACCTTTACTTGTTAGATAATCATACTGAGACATAACCTGTACGCCTTCAGGAAGATTAAACGTTCCACCCATTTGTGCTCTTAACTCTTGGTGGATACCAATCTGTGCTTGTAAAGATTGCTTTGTCAATTCTCGAATATCTTTCATGATTTGTTCGTATTCAGATGAACCTTCTTCAAACTTACCACTATTTCGCTCTGCAATTCTTACCGCTAAGGTCTTATCTATAAGTGATTTACGATCTTGTAATTCTCTTACTCTTAGGTCACGTGCTAAGAAACTATCATCTCCTATACTTGGTCCAAAGTTCACACGTTCCTGCATGTACTTAATTTCCAAATCATCCATATTATTACCGAAATCATGTCTCCAAGCTGTAAGCCTTTGTATCCTTAAATTTTTAACTTCTAATTCAGCACTTGCGATTTGTTGACTCAATCCTTGAATAGTATCTTGTAACTGACCATCTGGATCTGCTAACTGTTGGGATTGCAGATTTGCCAGTTTACTTTTCATTTCTCCAATCATAGATTGGCTTGAAACAATTTGCGAATCAATATAAGTAGGGCTCTCTGTGTTCATGCTAATAGCATTTAATGTATCCTTATACTGTTTCTTAGCCTGAGCTCTAGAAAACCCTTTCTGAGTGTCGTTAACATAAAATTCTGTTTTAATACGTTGTGCTTCAATTTGTTTTTTCTTATATTCTAGATCAAAATCAGCTTTTAATTTCTTTTCTTTGTCCTTACTTCTTTCAACAGATTCTTTAATTTTTTTATAATCATCCGTCTCTATTCTTTCTTTAGTTTCTGGATCCTCAGTATATCTTTTTCCGTTTTTTTCTAAATATTCCAACTCAGCTTCTCGCTGTTGAGTAAAATTATGAAGCTCGTCCATCTCTTTTTTGTAAGCTTCGCGCTCTTGTTGAATTACTTGTAATCTAAGTTTCATATACTCTTTTGAGTCAGCTTTCACACCATCTAAAAGGGCGGTAATTAAGTTAAGTTCTCCCTTATTATTAGCAACTTTCTGGCTCTCTTGAATACGAGATTTTAAATCATCATAAGAAAAGGAATCATATTGACCCTCACCTAACATTTTATTTTCCCGGGCTTTACGAGCTTTTTCTGCATCATCCCTTCGCATATTCTGCTCTGATTCAGAGATGGCTGCTTTCGTATATTGATCTATAAACTCTTCTTTTTCCAATTGCTGCTTCTTAGCATACATTCCAGTTTGATTTAAATACGATTGTGTTAAATCTGTTAAAGATGCTTTTGAATAATTCCCATCTTGACCTTTAGATTTTGCATCATTTGCCCTTTTCTCATTCTCTTTTCCTAAAGCTTCATTCCAATCTGATGTTCCATATTCTTTCTTAATCCAATTCTCAAATCCCTCTTTAAATCCTCCTTTCCCGATAATAGGCCAATCCTTAATTACTCCTACCTCGTTAATACCTACATCAGGAGTTCCTGGTGAAAAAAGATTTGTAATTCCATTCCACGCTAGTCCAGCTCCCCTTAGAAAGCCACTCCAGCCTTCATCTTCCTCATATTTAACATATGCTTCAGCGGCACCTGCGGTTTGATTATGATAATCTCGTATTTTTGTTTGCTTGGGCGTTAACCCTAAGCTCTCAGCAGAATTTGATAAAACATCACCAACAGCGGTTGCAATAGCTAATTGTTTAGCAAATTTCCCTACGCTGCGTGCAAGTCCCATAATAGCCCCACCAGCTCCTCTTGTTCGCTGTGGGATAGTATCAAGAAAATCAAGAAAACCCTGCATTCTATTCTTTGATGCACCTTCAGCTTCATCAGCTACTTTTTTTACAGCACTCGATAAATCTCTATACGCAGTGGTACTTTGTCTTGTTTGTATAGTAGCCTTACGGTTATTAGCCTCATATTCATCGAGTGCCTTGTTAAGTCCATCCATATTATTTATTGATTTGCCTACACTTTGATAGTTTTGATCTAGATAGGTCTCAAATCCAATACGTTTTTGATCATCCATTTGAGCCAAACGACCAGCTGTTGATTTTTGATTCTCATTCATACTGTCAAAGTTAGTTCTATTTGATAAGGTATTGACTAAATGCTCTGAGAAATTTGTGGTAAAAACATCTGTTAATAATTTACTTTGGGTAAGGTTGCGAGCATTATAGGCTGAACGAGTATGTAATTCATCAGCTGTTAATTCTTTCTTTTCACCCTTATAATAGCCTTTAGATTCATCCATGATGCTAAGAAAATCGGACATATTTTCAGCTTTTCCACCATGATCTTTTACATATTCTTTTATCTCATTCTTTCTATCCTCTTTTAAATTCGCTAATTCTTCAAAATAACTTTTTAACGTATCATTTTTCATAGCCGCACGATAGAACTTTTTGTTATTTACTTGATTGCGTAAATCTTGGCTCTCCCCCAAAACATGATCATTTAAAAACCCTATCGCTCCGTCCACTTTACGATTTGTTAAAGATGTACCACCAAAGAATTTGTTTTCCATAGTAGCTTTCTTGTAATGCTCTTCATAATTACTCAATTGACCTAATCGTTTTACTCCATGAATAGCACCAAAACCTACCAAGGCATTACCTAAAATCGTAATTAACTGTGCAAATAGCCCTGCATGTTTCTCCATTCCCTGGGCTAAGTTTGTAATAATTTTTGCTAAAGTTTGTACCTCTGGATTTAGCGCATCTAATACTGATACTAATGCGTTATTAACAGATACCCCAGCTCGTTCCATTGTCACAGTAGGTGATTTCATTGTCACAGCCATCATTTCTTGAAGACGTGCAGGATCTTTTTTAAATTCATTAATTTCTTGCTTAATTTTCCAATACGATAAATCCTTACTGTTATTTATACCCTCTTTATGCATGGTCTCTAAAAAGGACATCAGTTTTGGTGGCTGATTTGCCCCACCTTCTCCATACAGAATGGATTTTACTTTATCTTCTCCAATATATTTATTTTTGCTTGCTTTCGCGGTGTCTGATAGGATATCAATGAAATTCCGACGTACTTTCATACCACTCTCATTTTTTTCAAATACCTTTACACCATAATTTTCTAATTGTTTAGAAACAGATGGTAAAGTAATACGCTCTGCAATCGTTTTTATGGCTGCACCTGCATTCTCCCCTGTTTCTCCTGAAGTTTGAATAGCTAAAGCATTTAATGTCACAGCATCTTCTGCATTCACTCCCACTGAATGGAGTGCTGTACCCGATTTTGACATAGCCTTCATAACATCTTCACTGTTCGCTTTAGTTTGACTCGTAGCAACAGCAAAAGAGTTAACTACTCCATCCAACTCCCAGACAGATAATTTAAACTGTGCCATAATTGTCTGTAATCCTGGAGCAATTGTTTCAACTAAGTCTGATTTGTTATCTAAGCGATAAACCTTAGAAGCTTGATCAACAAATTGTCGTGCAGATTGTTTATCTCCTGTTACATTTGATGCTATACCAGCTACCTTAGACATTCTTTCATAATCAATACCGTAAAGAGTGGATAAATCACGTACATTATTCATTAGATTTCCAGTATCATTATCTAATTTTAACCAATCTGTATTTCCATTTTTGTTTTTATATTCTGGTTTCAAAGAGAAGTTTTGTGTAATCTTTAACTGTTCTAACTGAGCAATTTTAAAGGTTTCCATTGCCTTAGATATTGCAGCCATCGGATCTAGCATTGAGCCCGAAGCAAGGCTCCTAACTTGTTTGGTAACCGCTCCAGCCATTCCAAACCCGTCAAAAGGATTGTCTTGTTTTGTGGATTTACTTGTACTAGAATCGCTATTATTTTTATTTGTATTACTATGATTTGATCCACTTGAGTTATTTAAAGTATTAGCACTATTTCCTGCAATAAAGCTTAACTGTCTATTACTATTCGCCTTTTGAGGGTTAGTATTAATTTCTAGAATTTCATTTCTTATATGTGCAAACTGCTTATCAACGGACTCCTTGATTTTTTTAATAATTTGCTTATTCAGCTTGTTAATTTCACTAGTTAAATATTGCGTAATATTAGAATGAGGTTCAAAGTCCACAGCTCTTACTGATTGTTTCATTGACATCATTATTTTATTTGTTCCTGCAGTTAATTTTTTATTAATTGTATTTTCCATACCCTCAAACTGCCTTTTTAAAGCATATCCTCTTAGAGATCCTCTATCCACAGAATGAAAAGTATGAGCTAACTCGGCTGGAGAAACACCTAAATCATTTGCAATATACCTTTGAAGTTGTTTAGATATATTTTTCATAGGTACTTCTACAGATTTGAGATCAATCTTTTGCAGCCCTCCTCGTATGCCTTTTATATAATTTTCTATTAAACTATCAATACGCTTAGCTGTTTTTATAATCTCGCTATCAATGCTATTCTCTTCGCTAATAACACCCTCGAAATCAAATTTTATAGAATCTTTTATTTTCCCTCTTACTTTTTTCGTTAATTCAGATAAATCTTTCGATGAAATTGTGAATGTCTGTCCTTCAATAGCAACCTCAGGGTTCAGTAAAATAGGTTTTAATTGATTTTTAATACTTACTAAAATTTGCTTAACCGTTCCCTTAGAAATATCTAATTTAAGTCCACTCAAGTTATCTGCATTTACTAAATCCCCCCCATTTTCGCGAATGGAATTTACTAATTGTTTAATTTGATTACTAATTAACTTAGAGATTTCTTTATTAATTTTATTAAATTCATCTTTTCCAACTGGTACTACGCTATTATTCATAGCAGAATCCATATTAATGTTTATATTTTTGATCATCTTTACAATCGTTTTATTTAACTCTTTATCTACTTTAAACATCAATTGTTGAACGGTTTCTTGTTTAATACTTAAAGGTGCTGTCCCAACTGAAGATAAAGTAATACCATTTGCCTGGACGATATTATTTAATTCTTGCTCAAGTTTTGCTCTAAGGTTACTTCCCGCTGCCTTAGATGTCTGAGCCGATAACGAAGATAAAGAGCTTTTCATAGTATCTATACGTTTTTCTATACTACCAAAACGATGATCTAGCTGTTCCAACTGTACTCCAAACTCTTTCATATTTTTTATTGACTTATCAAACTCTAGTGCAATAGTAGCACCAATATTTTGATTATTGACTGTCACTTATTTCACCTTCCTTTTACATAATAAAATCCCGCCCTATCCTCAAATAAAAAGGAAGGGCAGGATTATTTATTAGAGAATACCTGCTAACCACTCCATGTCATCAGCATTTGCAACCTCATATCCGTCAATTACTTCTTTTCCATCACTATGTTTTAGATTATCCTGTTCGGTAGCTTGAGCTGAACCGCCCCCAAATAACCCAGTGAAGGACATTGAATGTACCTTAACTGTAAACTCTATATGCTTATGGCATTTCTTTAAGTAATAGTTTAACTGAGGTAATGTCAAATCCCATATATCCTGTTTTTTCATCCCCAGGTAGTGACCTAAGTTAAAGAAAATTTCTGCCCAATCAACGTAGGCATTTTCGTCATATTCTTTTTCTTCTTCCTCAGAGTCTATAAAGACTTTTTTAAGCCATTAAGTCCAATCATAATATCTATAATTTCTTTAGCTGTTACAATATCAATATAATCCCCTAAATACTGAGCTGAAATTTCTTTATAATACGGTTTAAAGCCCATCAATAGGACCTCTAATAGTTCATCATAACTATCATTACCTGTTTCATCTGCAATTAAATTAGCAATAATGACACCTGTATCAATTGTATTCAACTTTTTCATTAAGTTTTTAGCATCTTTTAATCCTAAAGGAGGGATAGCATAGGTTTTTCCATCACGTAATGTTACCTTTTCATCCTCTTCGAAGAATACTTTTTCAATAAACTCTGATTCTTGCTTAGTTAACTTTACTTCCTCTTGTTTATTAGGTTCTTGCTGTTCAACCTTTTTCTCTGCTTCCTCTACAAGAGTAGGTTCCTCAATAGCTTCTTCTCTACTTGGAATTGCTAAATTACGTTCACTCATTTAATCTCCCCCTATATTACTCTATTACCCCTTAATAAATTTATAGAGGACGCAAGGAAGGGGATCACCTAAACGACCTCGTAACTAATATAAGAATTTATGTGTTAAATGTAACAACCTTATGAAAAAAGGTTTAAGTGATAGATATTTTTTATAATCCATTCTCACCCTTATCTAAAGTTTTAAAAATGAATCAATAAAAAAGAGGATACATTAGTATCCTCCTCTCTAATTAACAAACATCGCCATTTTTTTCAATTTGATAACGCTTAATAGAACCTAAACGACTGTCTGTACGTTCCCCATCAATAACTGTAAGTGTAATACTATGAGTCGCTGCTGTTTGTCGTGCTGTGTCTAATGTAAAATTAGATTTCACTCGGCAAGAATACAATTCAACTTGGAATCCTTGAATGCTACCATCCATTTGTTCAAAATGTCCATCATGAACAACAGATACTGTAAGAGGAAAATCACGAGAACCAATTGCCATTACATCTACAACTTCTGGTCGTTTGTAGTTCACATAAATTTGCTCTCCTTCAAGATAATCATTAAACTTAATCTCCCCTGTAGAAGGATCAATTGTATACTCACCTTTTGCAGGATTAGTTGTTACTTTCTTAAGTAATTTATTCTCTTTTACTAATCTTACAGATACATGCTCTGTCTTAGAAGAAGCTGAACCTAAAGATCCACCAAATAGAGGATTCTTAAGAGTCACTAGTCCACCTTTAACATCATGACGTTCTTCTAATACCCATACAAAACCATCAGGATCGATAGAAGATGACGCTACAGGATAATAAACTACTACAGTATCACCTTCAACCGCACCACCTTTTAGTGTTACTGCTGATCCATTTACTGTAATTGCTGATTCTGGTACAAATGAACCTGCAACTTGGTTGAAAATTTGTACTTTAGGTGCTCCGCTACCTGTTAATACTGGACTAGATAATTTAATAGAAACAGGTTCAGTATCACCAGCAATTGTTACTGTTTCATTTTTCAATTCATAGGCTAATCCGCTAACTCCTTCTCGAAGTTTTGCCCCTAACACAAGACGTACCATGTTTAAATCAAATTTTGCATCCTCTGCAGTAATATCAATTACCTTTTTACGTAGTAAAGTATCAATAGGTGCTGAAGAGTCTCCCCCTTCAATATCAACCATATCCAACTGCACATCAAGACGCATATTCGCCATGTGACCTAGTGTAATTAATTCATCACACCCTGGAATTTTAGCCATAAATTTACCTGCACCTTTAATAATCATTTTCTTATTTTTACTGTTAAACTTGTCAAATTGTGACATTAACTACACCCCTCAATTTCAAAAATAAATTCAAATCTAGTGAAATACTTATAAGAGTGTTCTATTTCACTTGCAACCTCTGCAAATCCTACATACTGACCCTTGAAAAATACTCCTTTAAATAACCGCAGAGATTGATTATCGAATAATTGATTTATTCTATCTGCAAGGTCTAATGCCAATTCCACACCATCATTTGTGTAAATATCGAAGTCAAATGTTACCACATGAATATTATTGTTTCGTTCCTTTTGAACAAATGAATTGTAAAATACAATTAAAGGAATTTGTTTATTTAGTGCCTCTTTAGGAGACATACGCTTTTGTATGTGCATATCATTTTCCATATCTACTGTAATATTATTAAGACCCATACATTTACGTATTACACTATCTTCTCTCAATGTCTTATATATGCAAGCATAAACATCAGTGATACGTGGAAAGAACAACTCATCAAACCCTCTTGTAAGTATTTGCAGTAACAATATAAGAAAATCACAATGAAAATTTAACATCACTTAGAATAAATTTAGTCAAACTCTATCTCACCCCATAATTACTCTTAACGAAATTGATTTTTAAACTTAGATTCTATTAAACACTCACGTACATTCTTAACTATTGAATTGACGTGATCAAAGATTTTCTTATTTATTCTTCAATTAACAAATTAGCAATTCTATTAAAAGAAGTATTTGTCATTTAACATAAAACATGTAAACGATTTATTTCTCTGAATTTGTTTATAAATTACACTAAATAATTAAATCCACTTTGAAATTGATGGAATTCAATATAAAAATAATGGTTTTAAATATTTTTAGTTTCTAAAATGAGATAGTATTGAATCTATTTTTATATCAAATAATCATTATTAAATAATAGATAATAATTTATTAATAATATTATTTAGCTTTAATATGGTTGATTCAGCTTTTACCTTTAAATTAAATGCTGCAATTTATACTTTGTGATTCAGCAACAACCTTTAAACTAATAAGTCTCTTTAAAATTCACTTGCAACTATAGTTACTTAAATCTCGATAACTACAGTGAGGTGATATCTTGAATTTACATAAAGATAGAAATTTAAATGCTACTGATATAAAAAAATATTTTTCATTTTTATACAATGATAAACAGATAAGGATCGTTCTTACTACAAGTAATCAATTCTTATTTGTTGGATACGATATAGGAAAAAATGCGATTGGAATAAAAAATCCTTATAGCTTAATCGAAAATATGGACAATCGATCTAAATACAGTGCTGTAATTACCTTTAATCAGGATATTAACCCTCAACGCTATATTTTAGTTGATTTAGAGGGACTCCATCATATGGTCTATAGAGCCAGAAAAGTTAAGGTTAATAGATTAGATTTTATTCATTGGGCCATATCTATAGAAAAAAATATACTTTAATTCATTTTATTAAATTGGCTTTTACTGAAGTAACTATCCTTCATATGATTTAATAAATATCCCGGTTAAATATTAATTATTTTGTAACCCTCAACTTTCTAACAACTTATTACGACTTTTAAATAGGAATTGGAGGTGAGAAAATGAATTTAGATATAAGTATAAGCCTGTTGCTATTTATATCCTTAGGGGTACGCGCATTTTTATTTGAAATAAAATTTCAGTACACACGTGAAAGATTACGCAGTATTCATGAATTGTTTGAAATTTTTTTAGACTGTTCTTTTTGTAATGGCTTTTGGACTGGATTTTTTGGTTATGTAATTGTAAATGGTATTGATATTATTCTAATACCATTTGCTATTTTAGTTGGTTCTTCCTCATACTATTTAACGTTATTTGTTAAAAGTCTTACACAAAAAAATTAAGAAGCACAGTTTATGTCGTTTATTTCCTAAATTATCCACTCCACATCTTTATCTACTTAACCCTACTAAACTTTAGTAGGGTTTATTTAATATTCCTATTATTTCTATCTCTATACAAATTTCCAAACTAAGAAATTGCTCAAAATAGCAAAGTACATTTTGTACCTTACCTTGTTTACGCAACTAAAACAATAAATAAGACGACTATTAAAGTATCGATTACCTTTAGAAATGGAGTGAACAATATGATTTTCTTTTCAAGTAAGCACCGAATTAAAGATCTTTCTTTTCTAAATAAACTTTGGATGACACCCGTAGCTTATGGACTAAAATATCTTGCCGGAACTGTAATATACATTGCAGATAAATTTGATGAAAAGGTAAGATTTGAAATCCTAAAAAGACATATCTAAAATGGAGGAAATGAGAAAATAAAAAGAGGATTTATTCACTTTAAGAAAGGTTATAACGAATTGATAAAGGCCACTTTAAATTCCTGCCATCATGCAATGAATTAAAAAACATTTATAAATCCTTTCTTGAAAACTTTAGTTAGGGAGATATTATTCCTATAAACTATACAGGATAGTATTAGGTATCGCGGTGATTTCAAGTATAATTACGGACTTAAAAAGTTTAAAATTGCGTTAGTAAGAAAGAATCACTCTAAGGATATTTTTACTAACGCAATCTTACTTATTTTCGAAAAAATATTTTAACAATCTATAAATAGATTTTCTACCTAAAACATCGTATTATCATTAGCTGCTTCACTTGGAATCTCTTGAATTACATCCCAGTGTTCGACAATCTTTCCATCCTTTATACGGAAAATATCCACTATAGCAACTCCCTTATCTTGAGAGTGAGTACGAGAATGTACATGAAGAGCAACTGTATCTCCTTCAGCTACTACACGTTTAATTTCTGCAAAAGAATTAGGGTTCTTAACAAAATCCTCCTTAAAGAAATCCATGAAAGCTTTTCGTCCATCAGCTACAAAAGGATTATGTTGCTTGTAATCCTCACTTACATATTTTTAGTAAAAAAACTCATAGTTGAATTTAATGTATCTAATTCCTTTTATTATCAGAATAAGCCTTTACAACAACTATTTATTATTTATTATTTTGTATTTCATTAATTCTATAGTTTCTTTAATACACTTACCATTATCCATTGTTATATCTAATTTCTATTTAAAACCCTTCTTTGTAAGTTTACACCTATATATCGTGTTAAATTGTGTGTGGCAAGATAAAACAAGCTGTTAAATTTAATTATTGTTAGGTAGCTTCTACGGTATGATATTATCACACAATTAGTTATACATATAAAAAAGGTTTCCTGCCTTGTAACAGGAAACCTTTTATGTATTATTAACCTATAAACCTAAAATTTTAACAATCTGAGGTGCCTTAGCATTATCTATATAATAATGCATCTCTAACCCTCTTCTTTCTGAACGGAGTACGGTTCTCCTCAATTTTGATAAATGTTGTGAAACAGTGGATTGGGGGAGTCTTAATATTTCCGTTAACTGTGTAACATTACACATTTTATGATGCATTAATTCATTTACAATTTGTAATCGAACAGGATGTGCCATTACTTTTAATACATCTACATCGTCTTCATGGATTTCAGCTAGATTTCTTTCAGATATTAATGTTATCATTTCGCATTCTCCTTTATTATTAATTTCTCTTTTCCTTTTATCCTTATAATTAATACTTATAGCTAATTACCATTTGTCCTGTTGAGAAAATATATTCTCTTTTTAAAACAAAAAGGACACCAATTCATAAAAACGTTTTTTACTGCTTTAATGAATTGATGCCCTCTAATTTTTTGACCAGAATATATCTTGTTTTAAAGGATATCCTCAATTCCTTTTTCTCACATCTAGTAAAAAATATGTATTTCCTTTAAAATCCATATCAAGAATATTCTTCAAACCCTAAAAACATAAGTTTATTACAAAGTTTCTATCGAAAAACAATATGCAACTGGCTGGGGCTATTATGAAACTTGGTTTAATTGGAACTCTATGTTACCAGCTGGTACAACTTAAGAATTAGTCACTTTCTCAGACAATGGAGAAGATATTTGGGATGCAGGCACATTCCGCTATAAAGTTGAAGTTACAAATGCTGACGGTTCTGTTGATACAATTTACATAGCGCCAATAACATTAGTAAATTAAATAATAGGTTGGCTTCACATCTTATAATATATACTTTAACAATATCATTAAATCTTCACATAGATATACTGGATCATGAAAAGAAGGATTACACCTTCCTTTTTTATATTTTAAAATAAAAACGTATCCCCACCTATATTTATCTATACCAATTTAAGAAATAAATAATTCAAAAAGAAAAACACTACAACAAAGAATGTCTATTTGTTTCTTTTCGTTAATTTTCCTACATGTTGTATATAAAAAAATAAAGTAATACCTGTCATAGTAATTAAAAAGATTTGATAGTAATCAATCAACTGTAGTACCCCCTCCATACCAAAATAAACTCAACGAAATATTCACTATAAAACCAACGTATGTAAAAAAACAGCTACAAGTCCATTCATAGTTTTAAAAATTTGTCCTCCTCTTCTTCTAAGAATATTCAAAATTTCAAATAGATTATCTTATATCGCCATCTTATGTATGCAGAATTACATATCAAACCATATCGAAAATCATTCTCATTGTAACTATAATGGTTTCAAGAAGTGGTGTTTTTACTTCCTTTTCAAATCTCAAAATATATTAAAGGTGACACTAACATTGTGAAAAAAGCTATTTTAGCAGGGGCACTAGGAATTGTAGTACTATCAGGTATGAATTTACCAGGAGTAGAGGCATCAAAAACAAGTGCAGCAACTACAAATTTAGAAACTCAAGAAGTTACAAAATACTACTCTATGAGTTCCTATGAAGTTTCCCAAAAAAAATCATTTAATCTTAATAAAGGGGAAGAACTTACGGTCTTTGTACAAAATTCCGGGTTCCCAATTTCTTATACAGTCTTTGATGCAGATAATCAAGTAATTGGCACATACAATGCTAATTCACCATATGGTCGCGTATTCAAAGCACAATAAGACGGTAATATTTCTGTTCAATTTCAAGCAGGAGTAAATTCTTCTTACATGAAGAAAATGAATTTCACAGCTAAATTCGCAGTTTCTAAACTTAACCAACAATAAAAAATTTAACGATCCTCTTTAAAAACAAATTAAAAAGGTATATCCCTTCAATGGGATATACCTTTAACTTTAGTGAATTTTATATTGACCAGATAACCTCTCTTGCGCCATACGAACTAAACGTTTCGTAATCTCTCCACCTACTGAACCATTTGCTCGTGAAGTTGAATCTGGTCCAAGTGTAACGCCAAACTCCTGAGCAATTTCATACTTCATTTGCTCAATTGCACTTGCTGCCGCCGCTACCAAAATCTCGTTTGAATTATTATTTTCTCGAATTTGCATTTCTAACACACCTCCATTTAATTGGTAATATCATGCTCTATTTCCAATTAAATATGCAAAATTTAAATTTATTTAAGTAAGCGTGTGATTTACATTAATACATTCCAATTAAAAAAGATTTTATAAATGAATCAATATAATCCTTATTGATTATATTGAATTTTAAACTATCCATTAATTCTTGTAACTCTTGTGATAGCCAACTTAATGATGTTGCTAGTTCCGCAATAGTGAGTTTAGTGTTTCACTTAACTCTTTGATGTTCGGATATTAACAATATATTGTTAATAATCACCATTTTATAGGTACACCTACATATAGGCCAAGTATGCAATTACAGAACGTTTGTTATAAAAAAACGTAAACATGTCAAACAAAAAAGACTCAATTACTATATCTCATCCCTTCTTTTAAATATAAATCTACTACCTCGTTCTTAAATTCTACATTGTTAGTGACTCTAATTTTCCCCATAGAAAAATCCGCTCTTAACTCTCAATCAATTTCTTAAATTTCTTTTCTAATTGATCTGGTGGTAATACACCTCGCACATGATCTACTATAATTCCATCTTTATTAACAAAAAATGTCGTCGGTAAAGAAAATACTTTATAATCTAGTCCAGCTACTCCGTCCATATCTAGTAGAACAGGAAACTCAAACCCATAGCGATTAGCAAATGCGCTTGCTTCTTGTACTGGGTCACTAACAGTTGCATTCACCGCAAAAATTTCAACATCCTTTTTATATTTATCATACATATGAACTAAGTCAGGTGCCTCCATTTCACACGGCCCACACCATGATGCCCAAAAATTAATAATATATGGTTTTCCCTTGGCATCATTTAACGACTGCAACTTTCCGTCTAATCCTTTTAATGTGATGCTAGGTGCTTTAAAACCGACTTGTGGTAATACTTCTTTCTCCTGTAGCTCTGCTTGTTTCGCTTTTCTTTCCTTTTCTTCTTTCTTTAAATTATAAAAGTTAACCCCCGCCCAAAGGAGAGCACCTACTAGTATAATAGCAATTAGTTTCTTCACTTTTCTTCCTCCTCATTTTTAAAAACCTGTAAATCCACCGAATAGACGAATAAAGAATGCTGTAATTTTCGTCATTTAATTTGTATACAATAAAACACCTGTAATATATGATAAATAATATATATAGGGATAAAAAGTATCATGATATAAATGACAATACCTCTATCCACACTACATAGAGTAGTGTTCATCCTTAAAAAAAGAGGCTATATGCACTCTCCGACAATAAGGACAACCGACACACAGAATAACCCTATTGTTACATATACCGAATTCGTATGTAACGGGATATTAAACTTCACAACTTTTTCATTTAACACTTGCTTGATTCGTAAATTTATTGCTGTTTTTGCAAATGAAGCTGTAACACATCCATTTTCCATTGTCTTTATTTTAATCAATTTTAATAATGCACTACCTAACTCAAATGAAGATTTCATTTTTTGCATCGCATATTTATCTGCTGCTAACTCTTGATACGTATGATATCGTTGTAACAATCCTTTTAATATCGGGATGTACATCATTCCTTCTGCTAATAACGTAAAACAAAATAATTTTAGCGGATCCCAATTATTTTGATGATATTCTTCATGGAAAATAATCGCATCAATTTCTTCATCTGAAAATGTTTGAAGCAACCCTTCCGAAATGACAACTTTCGGACGGAATAATCCAATTGTAAATGCTGCAACTTCCGCAGTCGGCAGTATATGTATTTGTTTCCCTTTTCTAATAAATGGGATAAGTGCCTTTTGTACTTTTTTACTATAGAAAAATTGTCGCCAAATTCTTTTACAGACAATCAATACAGTAATTAATAATAACCCTGCTATTATAATACGAACCATTGATAGTTCTTTCATATGTTTTTCTAACTGAAACAAGCAAAACTTTGAAAGGAATAATGCCTTATTTTGAAAAAGAAATGGGTATGTAACATAATACAATAACAAGTTGAAAAAGAGGGTACTAACAATGAGCGCTAACAATACGATTTTACGCATTTGCCATTTCATTTCATCGATCCTCTTTTTTTAACTGATTCAATTTGTCTTCTAATTTTTTTATTAAATTCGGATCAGCCTGCTCTAGCTCATCTATCATATGAGTTACAACTAAATCTCCAAATTCCCCCACTAATTCCTGTGTCATTTTCTTCGTTTGATTGGATAAGAATTCTTCTTTCGTTTGTATAGCACGATATAAGCCACTTCTTTTCACAGTCTGTTTTTCTAGGTGTAATTTCTCTACTAACCTGTTCATAACTGTCATAACAGTATTAAAATTCACAGGCGATTCTTCACTTAATCTCTGCTGGACTTCTTTAATAGTAATACCTTCAGTAGACCAAATAATCTCCATAATCTTCGCTTCAAGCGGTCCAAAGAAATGATTTAATCCTTGCTCATTTAACCTATAGTTTTGCGTAAACATCGTATGACTCCTTTCACACTACGAATTGTAGTACAAATTAAATGAGAGGTCAAACGCGAGTAATATAAACTAAAATTCACTACCTATAAATACGTACCTCATTCTATTCATTATAAGCCTAACTTATCTCCAAATGTATCAAAAAGATACTGCTCTAATATTTGTACACTAAACTTCTCATTACGTCCAAGTGCAAATAATTCCCGATCTTTCGCTACGATAGTATCTAACGGAATAGCTACATTATCCACTATTTTTGTAATTTCAATTATATTACTTTTTACATTTACTTCTGTTTTAAATTCAACGTTTTCTAACACTATATGTGAACGTCTTCCTGATGCAAAAAAAGTAAAATTAGGATTTTTAACAACGCCAATTTCAGTCTCTAACGCATATAAATAGTGAAAAATTACATCTCTGTGTCCATCTTTTATTATTTTTTCATCCTTCTCATCGTCTAAGTATTCTTTCAGCTTCGTTGTAAATTCAAATCGAAAATCCACTTTTTTCACGCTCCTTCTTTGTATTTCATATTAAATAAATATATTGAAATAATTTTAACATATTGTAATACAACTTCCTATTAAAAGTAAAAACTGTTTTAAAAAATCGCTATTATTTCCGATACCCTTTTAAAATATAAGTATAAATTCAATATGAATCAATGCGTCATTATATCTATTTAAACATATTTTTTCCATATTTTGAAACATTAGTATGAAATATTATATATCAATGTATGGTTTCTAATGCATTGGTATATATAGTCAGTAGTTTCTTTACTATTCCGATATACTTAAGCTACATTTTCTAATTATTGATTACATTACGGAAGGAATGTAACTCTCTTCTATCGAATTTTTATATAACAAAAATAATTAGGTGGTGCTTTACTATGAAATTAGCTGTCATTGGTGGCGGTGATTTACAAGATTCAAATCACTTGCCTATTAATGAACGCCTTATAGAATTAACAAATAAACAGTACCCAAAAATATTGTTTATTCCAACGGCTAGTCATGATGATGAAAGCTATATAAAATTATTTTTAGACACTTTTGAAAAACAATTACATTGTGAAGTACAAATTTTACGTACTACAACAGATTCACCTTCAAAGTATGAAATAGACGAGATGATTCATTCAGCCGATTTAATTTATTTAGGTGGCGGGAACTATATTCACATGCTTACGCAATGGAAAGAACATAGACTCGATGAAAAATTATTATTGGCTCTGCAGCAAGGAACACTTATTGCTGGTTATAGCGCTGGTGCTATGTGTTGGTTCACGTCTAGTATCCGATCAGATTATGAAGGTTCTGGTTATATAGAGAGTAACGGATGGGGTATTGTTAATAAAAGATTTTGTCCACATTATAATCAATTAAACAGAATGAACGCCTTCCATTCCTTTTTACAAAATCATCAAGGGAATATAGAAGGAATTGCACTGGAGGATAATTGCGCTTTATATATTACAGAGGAATCCTTTGAGATTATCGGTGAACCGGAAAGAGCGTGGGAGTTTTATATGAGTGATAAAACACTCATTAGACAACATTTTGATATAACTTTAAAAAGCTATTTATAAACCTGAACTTACGAAAAAATGTCCCTAAGTCTAATAACTTAGGGACATTTTTCTATTTAACTAACTAATCGTGTAATTCGTTTCTTTTGCCATGAAAGCTTATAATATGCATACTGTAATATTAAGCTGACAATAAATGCTGCTGGATACCCGATCCAAATGCCTTCTATTCCAAGACTTGTATGGTAAGAAAGATAATATGCTACGGGTACTTCTACAAGCCAAATTGAAACAACTCCAATAACAGTTGGCCAAAGTACTGTACCGCTCGCTCGCATTGTCGCACTAATAATTTGTGCATGACCGAAAATTAAATAACTCCATAATGTAATCATAACTAAGCTATGAGCAATTTCAATTGTAGTTTGACTCGTTAAAAATAGTGATAAAATGTCTCTTGAGAATACGTAAATAAGAGATATTAACACACCACCGATGACGTAGTTCATAATAATTCCGGCCTTCACAACTTTCTGTAATCGATCAAATTGATTCGCACCAATCGATTGTGCCGCAAAAATGGAAACTGTAATACCAAGGCTAACTGCTGGCATTTGTACATAACTTGCAACTTGATTCACAACGCCGTAAGCAGCTGTTGCATCCGAACCGTAACGATTTACAAATGCGATTACGGCAATTTCAGATAATGAAACTAATATCATATTAATACTCGCTGGAATACCGAGCCTTAGTAATAGCTTTAATAACTCCCCATCCATTCGAAGGTATTTTCTAACCGTTCCATCTAGTTGTAATGGGTGATTTTTCTTCTTTAAATACACAAGCATGACAATAAACGTAATAACTGTAGATATAACAGATGCATAGGCCGCTCCATACACATCTAATTTCGGAGCTCCTAACCATCCAAAAATAAGAATCGGTAATAAGATCATATTTAGCGCTGTACTTACAATTAAAAAGTAAAATGGCGTTTTAGAATCTCCTGTACCTCTCATAAATGTTGTATATGCGAAATATAAAAATAATACTGGCATCGATATAAATAAAATCCGTGCATAATATACACTTATTTCAATAATATTTTCTGGCGTTCCCATTAGACGCATAATATCCATCGCAAAAATACTGCCTATTATCGCCAACACAACTCCAATAATAAAGGTAAACGTCAACGTCGTACCAACGATAGCTTTTAAACGATCTTCGTTTTTAGCACCAAACGCCTGACCAATTAAAATAGAGCTTCCTGAACCGATACCAATTACAAATGAAACGAGCAAGAAAAATAATGGGAAGAATGCTGATATAGCCGCTAAATCATTAACTCCAAGCCATCTTCCTACTACTACCATACCAAATAATTGTCCAACTGATTGTAGTACATTACTTAATAATAACGGTACTAAAAACATCGACATCGATTTCCAAATCGGTTTACTCTCACTTTCCAACTTATGTGACTCCGCACCTTCTTTATTGTTATCTGCAGGTGGTTTCAAATTTCATTTCTCCTTTTATTAAACATCTATTTTCAATCTCTATCTCTTTGTATAGTTGTTATAATACTGTGCTTCTATTCATTTTCTTTTCGTATGATTATAACTTCACCCAATATTGACTTCCATCGGCTGTTCGATCTAAAAATCCATATTCGATTAAATATCTTCTTAAAGTTACAAAATCAGGGTATACATTTTCTATCACTGTATTTACTTCTTTTTCAGTATACTTTTTATTACTATCAAACTTCTTCACTAAATGGCGCAATATAATTAATTTACGCTTTTGTTTCTTCGGAAATTTAGAGAGAGGTCCATCTAATCCTTCTGTAAAATGAGCTTTTAATACTTCATCATTTTCTTCTTCCGTAATATTGTATCGATCATCCACCATCGTTGCTGTTCTATGAATTGGCACAAATTTCGTTTGTACTTTTGATTTTTCTTCTGATAATTCCATTAGCGCTAAAAATACTTTTGCTTGCTTCATTTTCTCTCGCAGTGTAAATCGATGATTACGAATTGTTGATGTACTTCCGCCATCCATCTCTTTTACAATTTCTTTATCATTCAGTCCCATATGGAAAAACTGAACCATTTTCTTTTGTAAATCCGTTAAACCAGTAAATTTCTTATCCATATTTAACAAATAATCAAACATAGACGTATGCTCATTTTGAATATGCAATTGGACGAACTTCTCTGCTTCATACAAAATTTGGTTATCTTGATAAATAACACCTTTAATAAATGTTTCACCACAAGCTAAGCAAATGTACTCCTCTTTTTCTTCATCAAACACATACCCTTTCTTTAATTCCTCTATTGACGCATCCCAAAACTTCTCTGAAATATCGCTCATACTAAACACTCCTTCAAAATGTTTATTTAAAACCAAACAAATCAATATATCGTTTATTATCACTTCATCATCTTATCACAACGCAAACAAACATTTCAACGTTTCGTTTGCCCATTTTATAAACTTTTATAAAAACATCTAACAAAAGGGTTTAATACAACGAAAAGCGAATATGTTTATACAAATTCATTTTATAGGATGTGAAATAGAACATAAATATTCTTCAAGACCCTTAGTTTACCGTTAAACAAATTGCACAGAATACATATGCGATTAGTGAATATGGAACTGGTATTCACTCATTCCAAAACTTCAGTATTCAATTTTAACTACAAAAAAGATGTTTTCGTATAAGAAAACATCCTTTACTTTTTATATATTCTATTTACAGTCTCTACTAAAACCTTACTTGCTTGTACAAATGTATGCTTTCGATTTCTATCTTCAACAAATTTATTAGCACAACTACTCATAATGATCATACAACTAATTATGACTAACGCTATCTTTCTATTCTTGTAAGTCACTTTATGCCACTCCACTATTACAAAAATTCTTTTGAATTTATCCCATCAAGAAATTTTACATGAATAATAAAACGCGCGAATATGCAATTCTGCATATTCACACGTTTTATCACAATGTTATGATTTAATTTAGTTAAAGAACAAGTATACCGAGGTGACTAACTTGAAATTTAAAGCGAAAAAAAATCCATTCCACGTCATTTTCATTACATTATTTATAATTATTTTTTTCGTTTCGTTATTCTTCCAAAATGAAAATTCTATTTTTTTCACTCTCATGATGCTATTAAATATCGTGAATCTTTCTTCATTCTATTTCTCTCACTACAACATAACGGAATCATCTCTTGTTGTAAAACACGGTTTCATTTTTCATACTGAAATTCCATTTGAAGATATTCGTCACGTTAAATACTCTGGTAAAAAACTTCATTCAAAAAAATGGACTAGACAACAATTAGAAATCCATTACAATTTATTTGACTCAGTGACCACTTTCGTACCACTAGAAGAAGAAAAATTCATTTCACTCTTAAAAGAGAACTGCCCACAGATGAAAGTAATGAATACGCCTGCTAACAAATAATATATTTTGAAGCTTGTAGTATTGCAAGTAGATGAAACATAAAAATGAACATCAAAAAAGCCAAGATTCTATACTAAGAACCTTGGCTTTCTCTATTACTCTTTTGGAGCAATCATTTTCTTTGGATCTACAATTTCATCAAATTGCTCTTCTGTTAGTAGCCCAGATTGCAATGCTGCTTCTTTTAAAGTTAACCCTTCTTTATGAGCATGCTTCGCAATTTTCGCTGCATTTTCATATCCGATATGTGGGTTTAGCGCTGTTACAAGCATTAGTGAACGATTCACATTTTCATTAATTACTTCTTCATCTGCTTCAATACCAACTGCACAATTGTCATTAAACGAAACAATTGCATCCGCTAATAAGTGAGCTGATTGTAAGAAGTTATAAGCAATAACAGGTTTAAATACATTTAACTCAAAGTTACCTTGGCTCGCAGCAAATCCGATTGTTGCATCATTCCCCATCACTTGCGCTACAACCATCGTTAATGCTTCACTTTGCGTTGGATTTACTTTCCCTGGCATAATAGAGCTTCCCGGTTCATTTGCTGGAATAATAATTTCTCCAAGACCACTACGTGGACCACTTGCAAGCCAACGTACATCGTTAGCGATTTTCATTAAATCCGCAGCTAATGCTTTTAATGCACCGTGAGTATATACAACTTCATCATGGCTCGTTAATGCATGGAACTTATTTGGTGCAGAAACAAATTGTTTACCTGTAAATTGACTAATTTCCTCTGATACCATCTCACCAAATTTAGGATGAGCATTGATACCTGTTCCAACCGCAGTTCCACCAATTGCTAACTCTTTCATATATGTATTGCTCTCTGCAATCATACGCTCTGTTTTTTCAAGCATACGGTGCCATCCGCTAATTTCTTGCCCTAAAGTTAACGGCGTTGCATCTTGTAAATGTGTACGACCAATTTTTATAATATGTTCAAATGCAGTTACTTTTTCTGCTAAAGTTTCTTTTAATTTCGTAATTGCTGGTAATACGTGATTTTCTACTGCGATTACACAAGCTACATGAAGCGCCGTTGGAAATGTATCATTTGAACTTTGTGACATGTTCACATCATCATTCGGATGAATATGTACGTCAGATCCCTTCTCTTTCAAAATTTGATTCCCACGATTTGCAATTACTTCATTCACATTCATGTTTGACTGTGTACCACTACCTGTTTGCCATACGACAAGCGGAAAATGTTCATTCCATTTCCCTGCAATCACTTCGTCCGCAGCTTCTACAATTGCTTCTGCTTTTTCTTCTGATAGCTTTCCTAATTTTTGATTGCTAAGCGCTGCACTCTTCTTTAAAATTGCAAATGCTTTTACAATTTCAAGTGGCATTTGCTCTGTTCCAATTGGAAAGTTTTCTTTACTACGTTGTGTTTGTGCTGCCCATAATTTATCAGCTGGAACTTTTATTTCTCCTAATGTATCTCTTTCAATTCTGTACTCCATGTTTTCATCCCCTTGAAAATATAATACCTACATCTCTTATAATAACAGACTTTCTCTTAAATGATAAGAATTCTCACTCTTATATATAGATATTCTATATTTATTTTAAAAAATTCCTCTTGACCTAAACTTAAGTTTAGGCTGTATCCTTTCCATTGTAACCTACTATAACACTACTGGAGGAATTCAATATGAAAAAATATGCTTTTATAACAGGTGCAAATAAAGGAATTGGATATGAACTTGTTCGTCAATTAGCAGAAAAAGATTATCACGTATTTTTAGGTGCTCGTAATGAACAACTTGGACAACAAGCCGTAGAATCTTTAAATGTTTCAAACGTTTCCTATATTCAAGTAGATATTTCAAATTCACAATCCATTCAAGAAGCAATAAAGAAAATTTACGAAATGACTGACCACTTACATTTATTAATTAATAACGCAGGCATAGCGCTAGACTTCAATACACTACCTAGTGAATTAAATATTGAAACTTTACGCCAAGGATTTGAAGTTAATTTTTTTGGAACTTTCCAAATGATGCAAGCCTTTTTACCATTATTAAAGAATTCAAGCAACAGTAAAATAATAAATGTAACAACTGACATGGCCTCACTAACAATGTTTGCTAATGGTGAAACACATCCAATTAATACACTAGGATATAATTCTTCCAAAACAGCTATTAATGCTTTAACATTAGCTTTTAGTAAAGAATTTGCCACTAACGGTCCAGAAGTATTTGGGGTAACTCCTGGTTTTACAACTACGGATCTTAATGGAAATTCCCCTGGTGGCCATACAACCACTGAAAGTGCTAAAATTATTATTAAATATGCATTAAGTGAAACAAACTATAATGGTAAAATACTTAACAAAGATGGCATTATACCTTGGTAATAAAAGGATGAATGATATGTATTATACAATTGGGCAAGTCGCCAAAATGCAACATTTAACTATTTCTCAAATACGTTATTACGATAAACAAGGACTGTTTCCTTTTCTGCAAAGAAACGAAAAAGGAGATCGAATTTTTGATGAAGAAGCACTGAAATATTTAGAAATGATTTTGTGTTTAAAAAACACCAGTATGCCAATTCAAAAAATAAAACAATTTATCGACTGGTCTATGGAAGGAGAATCTACCATCCTTCAAAGGTTAGCATTAATGAAACAACAGGAGACCAATGTCTTACAGCTCATGCAAGACACTGAAAAAAACTTAAAAAAGATACAACAAAAAATTGCTAAATATGAGAATGAAATAACTTCAGCAAATGCTATTAAAAAATAAAAAAATCACCTTCTACATATTGTAGAAGGTGATTTTTATTTTATGATGCTTGCTTTCCTTTATCTGCATCATCTACATACCAGATGAATTTGCCTGTATATCCGTAAATAACTGCTAAAATTAACGATACGAAGCTTAACCACATAAACGGAACGTATGAGAACGTTGCTACACCTAAAATACCAGCCATAAAAATACCATTATCAGACCATGGAACCATACCTGAAGTTAACGTTCCACCTACTTCTGAGTTACGCGCTAATACACGACGGTCTATTTTTAATTTATCATAGCTATCTTCCATAATTTTTGGTGTTAAAATTAGTGATACATACATCGCACAACCAAATATATTAGCTAAGAATGCCACGATTAATGTAGACAATGTTACATTACCTGCAGAATTTAATTTCTTCTCAAATTTTGATACGATTACTTTTAAAACACCTAGTTTTTCAAGTAATCCACCAAATCCTAAACCGAAAATAATAACGGCTACTGAGCCAAGCATGCCGTTAATTCCACCACGGTTTAATAACTTGTCAACAAACTCAACACCAGATTGGATTGAGAATCCGTTATAAGCTGTTCCAATCGCCTCTCCAAAGTTCATCCCTTGGAAAAGAGTTGCCCAAATTGCACCAATTAAAGCTCCCATTGCAATTGTTGGCATAGACGGTTTCTTCATCGCTAATAGAACGATAACAATAACCGCCGGAACAAGCATCCATATTTTAATATCAAATTGCTTTAATAAAGCTTCTTTTAAAAATTCTACTCGATTCAAATCTACATTATCGCCGCCATACATCCAACCAGCTACAGTAAACATAATACTAGTAATAATATAAGCCGGAACATCTAATACGAGCATAGCTCGAACGTGAGCAATAACATCTACTTTCGCCATAGAAGCTGCAAGAACTGTGCTATCAGAAAGTGGTGATAATTTGTCGCCGAAATAAGCTCCTGAAAGAACTGCACCAGCAACAAGCGGAAGTGGTAAACCAAGTCCTTCACCAATCGCCATCATAGCAATACCTGCTGTTCCCACTGTTCCCCAAGACGTTCCTGTTGCGATAGAAGTTATAGAACAAATAATTAATGTTGCTAATAGGAATATGCTAGGGTGAATAAATTCTAATCCATAATAGATTAATGTTGGTACTACCCCACCAGCAATCCATGTTCCAATTAAAGCACCTACTGCAACTAAAATCAGTATCGCTTCTAATCCGTTAGAAATCCCTTTCGTAATTGCATCTTGCAATTCTTGATAACGAAATCCTAATCTTAATCCAAGCGCAATTACTAAAAACCATGAAATAAATAGCGCTAATTGAATTGGGAGATCAAAAATCGTTTGGAAGGAAAAGACAACAGCAAGAAATAGTAATAAAAGAACTATGATTTCTAGCATCGATGGTAATCTTACACTTTTCATTTTTTTCTCTCCTTACAAGTCGATAACATGACGTATGTCGTCTTACATGTATGTAATATACAATTAGCGAAGACAAAACAAAATTTTCATATTATTTCGATTTATTTTTCCAGTATAATATATTCACAACCCTTTCTATTGTAAAAGTAGATTACGTTTTTCGCAATGAAAAATATAAAAAATGTTGTATTTTTATTTATCCCGATATTTTTGGCCAATAAGACCTCCGCCTTAAAATTCAGTAAGTGCAAAGCACTTGGGTAAGAAATTAACTACTGTAAAATTCCGAATCGATATGAACATATTAAAGCTTCACTTTATTTACAAGGAACAATCCCATACTAACTTTTTTAATATTTGCTGCAACAAAACTTTTTACAACTATCTTAACTTTTTAATTCACACCATTATTTTCTACGCAAAAAATAGGGCACACATCATAAAAATGATGCATGCCCTACCTTTATTTATACATATTTTGTATTTCTTCTTTATTTTTAAGTATTTCTTCAAACTTATCACTACAACCCTTCGGAAATAACACTCCCAGTCCATATGAATGCGCAAATTGAAAATGAGGGCACTTCGCTTTTACCTCATCCCAAAACTTATACACGCCGAAATCACCACTTCTAACTTCAATATCATGAAATAATACAATACCGTTTTTCGCGACTTTCGGTAGCCATGTATTATAATCGTGAGAAACAGCTTCATACGTATGATAGCCATCAATATGCAAAAGATTTATCGTTTCATCTTGAAACCGGTCTACAGCATCATCAAAAGTAGATCGAATTAAATTTCCTATATTAAGGTAGTTATCGCTCACTACTTTTTCTACTATTTGAAAAACCCCTTCTCCATATGGACCTGTATGCCCATCTCCAGCCCAAGTATCTACTGCAAAGCATTTAGTCGATAACCCTCCATCTTTTACTCCCTGGCAAAAACTAAAAAAGGAGGCTCCTAAATGTGTACCTAACTCAACTAAAGTTTCCGGTTTTTCAAATCGTACTAAGTCATATGCAAAATCTAAATGTCCACTCCACGCAGATTGTGACCGAATAATAGGACTAAATGTTTCAAATTCAAATGATGGTTTATGAGTAACCCAGTTCATCGCATAACTCCTTCTGCACATATTTTTAACAAACCAAATTACTCTTATCTTTATTTTTTTATTGCCATGATTATGATTCTATTTCATGAAAATATGAAGAATTTATTCTTTTCTATTGAGGTAAAGCATCATATACATATGGGTCAGTTGGCTTATTAATTTTCTCGATTTTGTTTACTTTTACAAGTGGAAAGACTGTTCCTTTATATGTCGTTTCATCTAATAATCCTGTTATTTTCACCCATGTTTCTTCTGGAATTTTTTCAATATTTTTCCCGGTAACAATCATCCCCCAGACTGATGCATCCGCAATACAACAAGTTATACCATATCGAGCCACTACTGCTTTATTACCCGTCACATCTTTATCCTTATATATAAACCCTAAGAATGTAATTTCTTTCCCTTTAAACCAATTGACATTTTGACCAATTACATTCATTGTTTGAACATAATCCTTATCCTTTACTTGTAGTTTACGCTGTCCTAACATACTTTTTACTACTTGCTCTTCCGTTTTATAAGTCGTTGCTAAATTTGATGTTTCTTCTGGATCAACTGATACTTCTCGCCCATCAAACTTAACCTGTTCCCCCTCTTTTTCGTTCCTTTCTAGACTTCTCGACTGTACACTTTGATTCATACCCCTTTTTCCTGCTAAACTTCCATCAATTGTTACACTTCCAAAGAGAAAAGCACTAACTATCGGAACGACAAATAAAACATATACAAAGAAACTTTTTATCCCTGATTTTGATGTTGTATGATGTTTACAACAATTACAATCATGCTGTTTTTCTCTTCCATCTCTCCAAACTTGTACAATACCAAAAATTAAAATTACTACAAAAGCTATATACGTAAATTTGATCATTTTTGGAGCGATAAAATTATAAATATTCCCTGTTACAAGTAGTTTAAATAAGAGCATTGCTAAACCAATTAAAATAATGCCACGAATATAGCAATGATATGCCTTCTGCTCCTCTTTCCCCATTCTTTCTCACCTCCTATAACATTATGATTTGCAGGATGGTATACACAGATATAATGACAATTCCTATCAAAAAGAATACAAATCTCTTTTGAAAATATGCAAATAGCATTAACGTATTTTTCATATCAAGCATAGGCCCAAACACAAGAAATGCGAGAAGTGCCTTTACCGAAAAAACATGTCCAAAAGATGCCGCTATAAAAGCATCGGCTGCAGAGCAAATTGATAAAACATAACCAAATCCCATCATAATAAAGGGGGCAATTACTTCGTTATGTGCTACTGCATCCAGTACATTCCGATCAAAAAACGTTTGAAATACACTTGCTAAAAAAGCACCAATCAATAAATACTTACCAGTATCAAAAAACTCATCTACAATATGATTCATAACATCTTTCCAACTCTTTTTATTGCTTGTTTGAACTGAAACCTCTACATCTTTTAAAACATTTCTTTCGCGATAGCAATAATACACAATTAGACCTATGAATAGAGCAACTAAAATTGTTATCCTAAAGCGTGCATATACAACGTAATCATTTTTTGGAAACGCATATACAGTAGATAAAAGAACAACTGGATTCATAATGGGTGCACTCAGTAAAATAACAATGCCTACATGAAGTGGTAACCCCTTTTGAATGAGCCTTCTTACAATTGGTATAATGACACATTCACACATTGGAAAAAGAACTCCCACAAATACTGCCGGAATCATTGCAACAATCGGAGATTTCGGCAGTACTTTTTGAATCATATCTTCCGTCACAAACACTTGAATACATGAAGAAACAATTACCCCTAATAAAATAAAGGGTATTGCTTCAAAAATGATACTTAAAAATACTGTATTCACATTCAACCATTCCTGTGGCATATTTTTGTGCAAATTTGCTAGACTTGTAAAATCTACAAAAAATAATAAAAAGAGAAACATAGCGATAAGAGCTATGCCTACTAATTCTTTTGAAACTCTATTAAAGACCAAGCTTCTCGCCTCCATTTTATTTATATGTAAACATGTGCTTGTCCAAATGCTCCATACTACAGCACAAATTTTATAGTCTATTTCTATTCTTAAATCGTAATCATTATGATTTATTCTTGCTTTTTCTTTTCCTATCGTTTAACATAAAACGTAATCATTACGATTTGAAGGAGAGATCATTTCATGAAAAAAGTACCTATCACTGTATTAAGTGGTTTTTTAGGATCTGGAAAAACTACCTTACTACATCACATTTTGACTAATAAGAATAACTTAAAAGTAGCTGTTATCGTTAATGATATGAGCGAAGTAAACATTGATGCATCTCTTATAAAAAAGGGTGGTTTTTCACGTACGGAGGAAAAACTAGTAGAAATTCAAAATGGCTGTATTTGTTGTACACTACGAGAAGATTTAATGATAGAAGTGAATCGTCTTGTGGAAAATGGTGATATTGACTATATTATTATTGAATCTTCTGGTATAAGTGAGCCTATTCCAGTTGCTCAAACGTTTACTTATACAGACGAAGTTCTTAACATTGATTTAACGAAAAATTGTCGCCTCGATACGATGGTTACAGTTGTAGATGCAAACAGATTTTGGGATGATTTTGCAGATGGAGAAAGTTTATTAGACCGAAAACAAGCAATCGATGAGAATGATACCCGGGAAGTTATTGATTTATTAATAGATCAAATTGAGTTTGCAAACGTAATTATTCTTAATAAGATAGATTTGCTAGAAAAAGAAGATGTGATAGAGCTTCATCATTTACTAAAAAAATTAAATCCTAATGCAAAAGTTCTTGAATCTTCGTTTAGCAAAGTACCATTACAAGAAATTTTAAACACAAATCTATTTAATTATGAAGAAGCCAGTCAATCGGCCGGCTGGATACAAGAATTAAATAGTGACTATCATACACCGGAAACGGAAGAATACGGTATCAATTCCTTTGTTTACCGCCGCAAATATCCTTTCCATCCCGAGCGCCTTATGAATTGGCTAGAAAAATGGCCTTTAGATGTTGTAAGAGCGAAAGGATTCTTCTGGCTGGCATCTCGTAATAATATGATAGGGCTTCTATCTCAAGCAGGTTCCTCTATTACAATTCAAGGAGCCGGTGAATGGATAGCCGCATTACCTGAAACTGAAAGAAATCAAATGATTGCAGAAGAACCAGAAGTATTAAAAAACTGGGACGAGCGATATGGAGATCGAATAACTGAGCTCGTATTTATCGGTATTGATATGAATCGTTCTGTGATTGAACAATCATTAGATGATTGTCTATTAACAGAAAAGGAAATGGGACAAAAGTGGAATACATTTATTGATCCTATCCCGGCTTTTACTTATACTTCATAATAATTAATAAAAGGCTTCAGTAGAATGAAGCCTTTTTACTTTATAGCACTCTTATTTAATAGGTTTGCTTTAATTATAAATACAATTGTACCTAAAACAATTAATATAGCATATACGATACCAACTACATCCCCTATTTTTTCCAAGCCAAGCGGTAATATTATAGTAGCAACTCCAACTATATAAGAAAATGCTCCTGAAAGCTTCGCTAATTTATTTTTATCTCCAACAAACGTTTCTTCTTGATATCCTGCTAACAAAAACAACCTCTTTTTCACATGTATTTGATACCCTAAAAAAATGATAAGTAACCCAACAAATAAACAAACTAAAAATCCAGCTAACATATACTCCCCCTCCTCTACAATATTTTACTATACATAAAAAAATAAAATTAGAAATTTCAGTTTATTAACGAGTTATTCTGTGATATATTGCATATTGTATTCAATTTATATTTTTAGAAAGGAGAATTTTAAATCATATGGATTCAAATCGATTAAAAGGAATTATAATGGTCATAATCGGTGCTTGTTTATGGGGCTTGTCTGGTACAGCTGCACAACAGCTTTTTCAATATGACAATGTTTCAACCGAATGGTTAGTTACGATCCGTTTACTTATATCTGGAATTATTTTGCTCATTATTTCCTCATTCGGAACGAGAAAAAAAGAGATATTTGGCATTTGGAAACAAAAATCTGATGCTATTAAAATGATTTTGTTTGGTCTATTCGGTATGCTTGCTGTACAGTATACGTATTTCGCTTCAATTAAAGACGGAAATGCTGCCGTGGCAACATTATTACAATATTTAGCTCCTATATTCATCACTGTATACTTACTTTTCAAATGGAACGTTCGTCCATCAAAAATTGATTTCATTTCAATTACCCTTTCATTAGTAGGCACTTTTCTCTTACTAACAAACGGGTCTGTTCATAACTTGGCTATTTCTACACCAGCTATTATTTGGGGTATTTTATCTGGATTATCTCTCGCTTTTTATAGTTTATATTCAAAGGAATTGTTAGAAAAATGGTCTTCCTCCGTTATCGTTGGATGGGGCATGATTATTGGGGGTATTGGTGTAACGATTGTACACTTTATTTCTACAAACGAATTCATTTTATTATCAACTATGAAATATGTAAAACTAAGTACCCTACCGCTCATCACATTTGTCGTCATTTTCGGGACACTTATTGCCTTTTATTTATACTTAGACAGCATACGATACCTGACTCCGAAAGAAACAACATTATTTGGTTGCACAGAACCACTCGCAGCTATTATTTCTTCTGTACTTATATTGCACGTGCCATTTCAATCTTTTCAGTTATTAGGCGCTTTTTGTGTCATTGTAATGGTGCTCATCTTAAGCCAAAAACCGGATGAAGGGAAACAAAAATTAAAGCTTGTTCATGCAAAAAAGGAAAATATACAATGAAAGGATTGAATTCACTATGCCTGTCCCTCAAAATTATAAAAAACCAGGAAGAATTTCAGCAAAATCACTCGTTTTAAATCAACTACAAACTTGGATTATTGAAGGTGTACTGAAGCCCAATGAAAAAATTAATGATGGGGAATTGGCTGAGGCACTAGGAGTAAGCAGAACACCTGTAAGGGAAGCACTTCAAATATTAGAGCTTTCTGGATTAGTGGAAATGGTACCAGGGCAAAAAACGAAAATTGCTCCTATTAAGTTAGACGACGTATCTATCATTTATGAAACGATGGCTGGTCTTCACTCTATTATAGGAAAGCAAGCTCTTCAAAACATTACAGACGCTGATATTCAACTACTTTCTGAAATAAATGATCATTTTCAGCACTCTATAGAGAAAAAAAACGCAAAACAAGCTTTAAAATTAGATATACAATTCCACAATACAATTTCTTCTATTGCTAAAAACCAATATATTGAACCCTTTCTAGAAAATATGCAACTTCACGTTTTACGTCTTGAATATTTGTTTTTCCAAAACTTTGTTCCAGCAAGTCAATCTATTGAAGAACATCACTCTATCATTCAAGCATTACAGAAGCAGGACGAAAAACAAATGGAACAAATAATGACCCAAAACTGGCTCCGTCCCATGAAAGAAATACAAAAAATAATTTCTACGAAATAAAAGGAAAGCTGGTTACACAAAATCGTAATCAGCTCTCCTTTGACTAATCTATATAGCTACGCCTGAACATTTACATAATCTTCCATATCTTCGTACTCTTTTTCCAATTCCTCTAAAGACAGCTCGTATAATTGTCGGTCGCGAATCTTAAACACACCTGCTCCAATTAACTCATCAATTAAATGCCTCTTACGATTTTCAACAGCAAAACGGAGTTGACTACTCATCTTTTAAAAAACTCCTTTCTACGATCATTGAAAATGATAATCTTTATCAATTACCACTTTTGATTATAAAAGATGACTCTTTATAAGTAAAGTAATTTCATGAAATATTTACCTTGCAAAGTATTTGTGGCCACATTATATATATGTATGCCGTGCGAAAAATGTTATGACACTTTTTCTTATCCTTTTTCTTTCATACTTTGCAAGTTGTCTCATCATGATTAAATTCACCATCTATTTCTACTTGAATGGTGACATGTTCTACATGAAATTTCTCCTTTAATACATACGTAGCCTCTTTTAATACACTTTGCGTTTCATTCCCTTTAATAATAAGATGACATGTTAATACTTGAAAATCTGATGTGACAGACCATATGTGCAAATCATGAACTTCTTTGACAATCGGAATATTTAATAACGTACTTTTTACCTCTTCAACATTTATGTGCTGTGGTGTACCTTCCATTAATATATGAACCGTATCACGTGTTACACGCCATCCACTAATAATGACTAAAATAGACACAAGAATACTAGCAATCGCATCTGCAGCAGTCCATCCGAAAAATTTAATAAGTAACGCAGCAATGATCGCTCCGACGGAACCCAATAGATCGCCTAGTACGTGCAGGAAAGCACTTCTTAAATTCAAATTACCTTTCACATCTCCGCCTCTCATTAATATCCAAGCTGATAAAATATTAATAAGCAGACCAAGGACTGCAATAATGAGCATCCCATTACTAGCAATCTCAACTGGTTCTTTAAAACGACGGATTGCTTCAATAAAAATGTATACCGAAATGACAATAAGAACGACACCGTTACATAATGCTGCTAACATTTCGACTCGCTTATACCCGTATGTTTTCGCAGTTGTTGCTGTTTTTTCTCCGAGCTTAAACGCAAGTAAACTTAAAGCTAAAGATACTGCATCACTTAGCATATGCCCCGCGTCAGATAGTAGTGCTAAGCTATTTGTTACAAATCCACCAACAACTTCTGCAATCATAAAACTTGTTGTTAGTAGGAAGGCAATTAGTAACGCCTTTTTATTTTTTGAATGACCATGATCATGCGAATGTCCCATACTTATACTCCTTTAAGTACAATATCTGTATGTTAGTATGAAACAAACTCCCCATCTTTATCCCGAATCGACTGATTGTAAACGCCCGCTTCCTCTGTATACACACTTCGCTACTTTTTAGACAATCCCTTTTTCTCAAATAAAAACAAGACTACTTCTTTTTTATTTTCATATTGTTTACTAATGAAAGAATTTTTAAGGAGGTTACTAAAATGAAACGTTTATTTCTCTGTATGGAACGTGAACTTGTTGTAGTGAAAGAACAATATGATAACTATGAAACGACTTACCACTTACAAAATATGCAACCTACCTGTATCGCTGTTGATCCGTTCCGCCCAAACCGTGTATATTGCGGAACATTTGGACGAGGTCTATGGTTAAGCGACGATAGCGGGGATTCATGGAGACCCATTGGAGATTCTTATCGTTACTTTGATTTCCCTAAAGAAGATGGTATTTTGCACTCCTCTATCACTTCTATAACAATAAGCTCAAATGAACAAGTTAACGGATATGGTGTCGTTTATGTCGGCACAGAACCGAGCGCTTTATTTCACTCTGAAAATGGTGGTGAAACGTGGACTGAACTTAAAAATATGAAATCATTATTATCTTCTTATACGTGGGCTTTCCCGCCTAGACCTTTTACCCATCACGTACGCTGGATTACAGTTGATCCAAACAACCCTAATACAATACACGTTTCAATCGAAGCTGGTGCTGTTATTCAAAGTAACGATAAAGGGCATACATGGATTGATAAAAAATTCGGTGCCCCTATCGATGCACATCAATTACTTATGCACCCTGAAGCACCAAATCGCCTTTATGCATCATGTGGTGACGGATTTATGGGCGGACCTGATCGTGCATATCTTGAAAGTTATAACAATGGAAACAGCTGGATCTCATGTAGTGAAGGACTTGAACATCATTATTTATACAGCATGGCAATTGATCCAGCTGATTGTGATACGATTCTCGTTTCTGCCGCGCCAAGTGCTGATCTCGCTCATCATCGTATCCCTTATGAATCTTATATTTATCGAAAAACGAAAGATACTCCTTTCCAGCAAGTACAACAAGGACTACCATCTGCAATCGGTACAGTCATTTCGATGTTTGCTACAAACAAGGTAGAACCACATACGTTTTACACGTTAAATAACAATGGTGTCTTTCAATCCAATGATAGCGGCGAATCGTGGGAACAACTAAACATTCCGTGGAAAGATGAATATAAAACGCAGCATCCGCATGCACTACTCGTCACTAGTTCTTAACGAAAAAAGACTGCCTAAATGATTTTAGGCAGTCTCTCTTTTATTTCTTTAAATCAATGACAATATCATCTAATACAATACCCTTATTGCCTCCCAATCTTCGAGGTACAAAACGCTCCTTTACTTGTCCTTCAACTATTGTTACCGATCCATAATTTTCAGGAGTGTGGATTCTTAAATTAACGTGAGGTGTTATTATTAACTTAGTAGCGTTCTCATTAAGTTGTTGGAATGTTTTACTCCAATTAAAATTATAAGAATCTTCACCTGAACCTCCATTTCCTTCTCCATAATACTGATTACCTAAATCATCTCTCACTTCTAAATCGACATCCACTCCATCCCATACACCCCTTATCTTTTGAGATACTTCTTGGTTGTAATATAGAATAAACGAAATTGGTGTTATTTCCATTCTCTCCATATTTACTTTGACACCATCTTTTTCTGTACTACCTCCAATCAATGTCTCTTTATTTTCTATTCCTTTTAGATTAATATTAAAATTCCAATCCCCTTTTATCTCTTCTTCAGTTTCTAAAATGGCTATACTTTGTACATTCCATTCAACATTCACTATAGTTTCTTTACTACCAACTAGATCGCTACTTGTTTTTATTAAACCTGTATATTTTCTATCTGCGACTTTAGTAATTTTATTGCTACCTGATTGGGTACCTGCTCCTTTAATAGTTAAAAAATCCAACGTACTTGGATTTTCGCCTAGATCTCTGTTACTTTCTATAGAATAGTTTATTGATACTGTCTTCCCATCAAAAATGGCATCATTAATCGTTATCTTTATTCCCTTGCTTTCTTTTGTCATATTTAGTACTGTAGTGTATTGTTTATAATTATAATGAGGCTCCATTATCTTCCCTGCGTCAGTTTTAGAGTTTTCATATAACCCTGTTCTACCATTATCTAAAAATCGGAATATGTCCCCTACAATTGGCAATCCCCCGGCATATGTAGGAAAACCGATACCAAGAGTTGCAACTGATAATCCTACTAAAATAGATGCAGCAGCGACACCTTTTTTCCAACTTTTCATCTTTTTCTTCGTACGTATCGATTGTTTTACATTTCGTTTTACTTTTTCCTTTTCAATTTCAGAAGCCTCAATTTCTTCTAGTTCTTTTTCGTCTATATCAATATCATTTAATAGTTCATAAATGTCTTTCATATTGCACTACCTCCAAAACTAATATTCGTAGCATTTTGTTGTAGTTTCTTTTTCCCCCGGTACACTCGATTATCGATTGCTGCCCGGGTTAATCCTAACTTGTCACCTATTTCTTCTGTCTTCATACCAAGTAAATATTTCATAATGAACACTTTTTGATCTAGCGGTTCTAATTGATTAATAAGCATTAATAATTCTTCTCTATCTTCCATAACAATTAATTCGTCTTCTGCCGACTTTTCTGTACTAATATGAAACTCATCCGAAATAATTTCTACTTTTTTAGTCGCTTTCCGGTAATAATCAATTGCTTTAAACTTTGCAATCGCTGCAATCCACTTTTTAAAATCACTCGGCTCTCCATGAAATTTATTTGCGTTATTCCAAATGGAAAGAAATATATCGTTTATACATTCCTCTATGAGTCCATCATTTTGAATGGGAAGTAGAACTTTATGCGTGATCCCCTTTATGAGTGGTAAGTATGTATCGACAACAAATTCTAACGCGTCTTCTTTTTGCCGCTGTAATCTTTTTATAAAATTTTTCTCATTTGATTTCATGTAGCGATTCCCCTTATTGTTTTGTAAAAGCTTTTACACCCTATATAACGTCTGAGAAATTTTTTTCTCTCATCTTTTTTATTTTTTGGAATACTTTCCCTTAGCCATTGTCTCACATAACTATGCGTTCAAAGAAAATTTTCTCAAGTCTGTAATTTAATTCATGTAGTACACTATTTATATAGTCACTTTTTAACTTAGTGTACATTTTATTTCGTTAATCTACTATTTTAATTTAGGAGATGAGATGTGTATGTGTGGAATTACAGGTTGGGTAGATTGGAAGGAAGACCTTTCAAATCAACATGTTATTTTAAAAAAGATGGCAAATAGTATTGAGCATCGTGGTCCAGATGCTGAAGGATTTTGGTTTTCACCTCATGCGGCCTTTGCACACCGGCGTTTAATTGTAATTGATCCAGAAGGCGGGACACAGCCGAAGACATTCCGTGCTGGTGATTATACGTATGCTCTTACCTATAATGGAGAAATTTATAATTTCCGTGAACTTAAAGAGCAGCTTCAAAAATGTGGGCATGCATTTGAAACCCATTCAGATACAGAAGTATTACTACATGCTTATTTAGAATGGAAAGAAGACTGCGTGCGATATTTAAACGGAATTTTCGCTTTTGCCTTATGGGATGATCAGAAGCAACAATTGTTTTTAGCACGAGATCATTTAGGTGTAAAACCACTCTTTTACACAGAAAGAAATGACAGTATTATTTTCGGCTCTGAAATTAAAGCATTATTAGCGCATCCATCTGTCCCTGCTGAACTTGATGCGGGTGGAATAAATGAAATATTTGGATTAGGCTTATTTCGCACTCCAGGATGTGGCGTCTTTAAACATATTCAAGAAGTACGTGCTGGACATTCTATAACATTTACACGTCATAAAAAAGTAGTTACGAAGTATTGGAATTTAGAAAGTAAGTTCCATACAGACTCTATAGAAGATACATCTTCGCATATTTTATCTATTTTACAAGATACAGTAAAAAGACAATTAATTGCCGATGTTCCTCTCGTTTGTATGTTATCAGGCGGATTAGACTCTAGCGGTATTACTGCACTTGCGGGTAAAGAATTTGCTGCGGAAAATAAAACACTTCATACGTATTCCATTGACTTTGTAAATAGTGCAAAAGATTTCGAGCTGACATTTGCTCGCACTGGTTTAGACGCTCCTTGGGTAAAACGCGTTTCTGAACATGTAGGGACAGCGCATCATGATATTATTGTGAATGCTGAAGAATTAGCAAATCACTTATTCGTTCCCCTTCATGCGAAAGATTTACCGAGTGCTGGTGAAATGGAAACTTCACTATATTTACTATTTTGCGAAATGAAAAAAGATGCGACCGTAGCTTTATCCGGTGAATCGGCTGATGAAGTATTCGGTGGATACCCTTGGTTTCATCAAGAAGAATTACTATATGTAGATAAGTTTCCTTGGCTAACAAATTGGAAAAATACATCTCCTCTTCTACTAAATGAAGTAAGTAACCAATGTAATCTAGAAAACTATATTGATACACGATTCCAAGAAGCGATACTTGAAGTACCTACTCTTGAAGGGGAAAGTAAAAAATCCGCGAAACAACGCCAAATGTTTTATTTATTTTTAACACGATTCCTTCCTTTCTTACTTGACCGTAAAGATCGTATGAGTATGGCTGTTGGATTTGAAGTTCGTGTACCGTTTTGCGATTATAGATTAGTTGAATATTTATGGAATGTTCCTTTCAACATAAAAAGTATTGATAATATTGAAAAAGGCATTTTACGTAGAGCACTACAACCAGCTTTACCTGACGATGTACGTAATAGAAGAAAAAGCGCTTATCCAACTTCACAAGATCCACACTACTTACAAACAATCCGTAATTTAACACTTGATATGTGTAGCAATAAAAACAATCCTATTTTCTCACTTATTAACCATTCCATCTTACTTTCAATTGCTGATCAAAGTAATAAAGAGATTAACAATTTTGAAGCAAGAAGTGCCATGGAGTATATGCTACAAGTAAATGAATGGTTAAAAACATATCACATCCATATTGCTTAACAAAAAGGAGTTCAAGGATAAAAACCTTGAACTCCTTTTATATTAATTAGCACATTGTTTATTATCAGTATCAATAGACCATCCAATAATCGTGGCACAGTCTCTACCTTTCCACTGCAGTACATTTGTTAATACGGGCTCAATCTGCAAGCTATTTCCGTCGTGTAATATTTCTACTAAAGATTGATCATCATCAAACCTTCGTTTGTCACACTCTAAAATACCGTCCGTTGCCATTACAATGTGATTCATTCCTTTTTCTAATCCTCTTACACCTGACGTAAAGCAAGGTGTATTTGCTGCAAAAATATTTTTCCTGCCAATATATTCGTAATTCTTCCGTTTATTTAATCGTCCTTTTCCATTTTTCGTTTTCTCAGAATGGAATAAATACGCGAAACAATCACCAACTGATAACCAATATAAAAATTCGCCTTTTCGTAAACAAATTAAGCAAGCGAGTTCCTCATCATCTTGATCACACTTTTTAATAAATAACTCATCTGTAAATAACGCTAATAAGTACATATGTGTATGATGGAAAGCTAAATGTATTGGATATGAGAATAACTCTTTTAGTTTTTCTTTTCTTTCCGAAATCGCTTCTATTATATAATCTATATTTTTTGTTTTGTGATGTGTATCAAAAATCATAACAAATTCAAATTGTAATTCAGGATCCCACCAAGCCAGCACCGCATCTCCTCGTTCATATGCATCACTTTCTTGATTTCCCCCATATACGCCGACTGAAAGAGGACCACATTTTTCAACATGTATTTCATCTACATACATCTGTTCATGACTAATCCATTTGAATGTATTCACAGCTATCATCCTCTCTCTTGCTAAATGTATACCTTTACACATAGATTACCTTATATTTCAATAAAAATAAACTTTTTCAACATTTTTTATCCAAATAAAAGGGTTTTATTTCTGAAATCACGAATATATCTTACTATACGATATAAAAAGGAGATTTATTATTATGTACAACATTAATCAACATTGGGAGAGCATTTATTATCACTTACGATACGAATACGAGGACAACCTTTCCCACCAAGCAATTCGTATTTTACAAATCGTTTCTCGTGAGAAAGATATAACAATTGGAAAAGTCGCTACTGAGCTTAGTCTTTCTCATAACACAGCATCTGAACATATAAAACGCCTTATTCAAAAGGGTTTCATCGTTAAAGAGAGAAATAAAAAAGATGAAAGAGTGGTAAACCTTACATTAACAATTGAAGGAATTGAAGTATTAGAAAAACATACTTTACTAGATAAAGAAAAGATAAAAATATTAGAATCACAGTTATCAACAGAAGAACAACAATTAATTGAAAAAGCATTTTCCTTATTAGCGAAGGAGGCAAAATATGCATTTCCTCGTTAAAATAATCGTTTCGGCACTTATTATCGGCGTTATCACTGAAGTCGCTAAACATTACAGTACGATAGGTGGCTTTATTGCTGCCCTTCCTCTCGTGAGTTTACTTAGTTTATTTTGGATTTCATTCGAAGGCGGAAATAAACAAGAATTGAGTCAATTTGCTTTAGGGGTATTATATGGATTCCCCGCATCAGCACTACTATTATTTATTGTCTATATTGGTTTAAAAAATTCATTTACACTTAGTACATCTGTCCTACTTGGTATAGGTGTTTGGTGTATCGTTTTTGCTTGTCAAAAATTATTTCAAGCTTAGGAGGAATTAACATTCATAAATTTGTAGAAATAATGGGGCAAAATATAGAAGTACATATAAAAGGAGATGGTAAACAAACTGTAGTCATTCAAACCGGAATGACTTGCTCATTTTATGATTGGTTTCCTATTATAGAAAAGCTTTCAGAGCACTTTACAGTTGTTTCATACCATCGCCCAGGTTACGGAAAAAGTGATTTAGGCAATCAGCCGCGTACAATAAGGCAAGTTACAAAAGAGCTACATATGTTACTAAACAAACTAGCTATTCAAGAACCATTTATTCTAATCGGTCATTCCTATGGAGGATTATGTGCACAACATTTTGCGATGTTACATGAAGATAAGCTGCAAGCACTTATTTTAGTTGATTCTACTTCGATGAACTTACACCGTTTAGATGAACTTCATTTACCAATTTCTGATCAAACTGATTCTGATGATGTTTGGTTTCAAAAATATAATATATATTCAAAAATGGATGTAGACACACTTTATACCGAACTAAAACCTATTCTCACCGATCAATCAAAACAGCAAATTGAATTCTCTACCTCGCCTTCATTATATAAAGCGACAGCTTCTGAACTATCGGCGTGGAAAAACTGTGCTCTCTCACTAAAAGAGCTATGTAAAACATTAGAAATACCATTAATCGTTATCGGTAGAAATCCTCAATATTCTATTACTCAATTGACTAATGGTGGCATGCCAAAAGAGGAAGCAACACAACTTGAAGCAATGTGGCAAGAACTAATTCACGAACAATTACACCTCTCAACTAACAGCCAATATATTCTTGCCGAACATGCTAGTCACGGTATAGAAAATGATCGACCAGATATTATTATTGAGGCGATTCATTTCTTACAAATAAAAAAAGGAAGCAACTAAAGCTGCTTCCTTACTTATCTATTCATAATCTTCTTCATCATCGATTTCTTCGTAATATGAACTTCCATTACTTACATATATAGGGCCATTCGCAACATCAATACGTAGTACCCACGCCCATGGCACAGCTAAACGTTTATGTATCGCTCGCCAAAAGCTCATTGATTTTCTTTCGTACTCCTGGAACTCCTGAAGTAACTCTTTGTAGGAGGAACCGTCTAACTGAATATTTGCTTCTAACAAACGAGAATGGGCATAGTACTGTAACTCTAGTTCAGCAGCAATTTCCATTTCTTCTTCCGTTGCCATACCAATGATTGTTCCATCTTCTGGTGCAATTTCATATACGTTTTGAACTTCAATAAGCCCTTCTTTCTCTTTCTCAAACATGTAAACAGCCTCCTTTAACATATATTTTTTATGTTACAAAGTCATACTTCTACAATAACTTCTCTCTTTCCTCTTTTTTTGATAAACTTTTACAAAATATTTAACCGATGACCTGTTTTCTCTATTCTTTCAGCAGAAATGAAACGATTTTTATCAAAATTTAATTTATACACATCAGGCATATGAAGTGTTTTCCAAAACTCAAAATCATATTTCGAATTAAAATAATTCATGAGTAATACCATAATATTTCCATGCGTACCTATTACAATATTCTTACCTTCATATTGTTTTAATATATTTTGCATACATATTACAGCGCGCCTTTGTGCGATATCATTCGATTCTCCGCCTTCGTATGCAAAACTCCAATCTTCCCACACATTCTGCATAGCATCATTAAAATTTGATACTGGCTCTGTGCTCAATAATCTTTCACGCAAATCTTCTTCTGTTTGTATTGATAATTTATATGTATTCGCAATTCCTTGTACAGTTTGGATTGCTCTTTTGTACGGACTAGAAATAACAACATCAATATGTTTATCTTTTAATAAATGTGTTACATTCTCTGCATCACAGTGCCCTTTTTCAGATAAAGGTCGTTCCCGTTCTTCTTTTGTATATGTAGAATGGGCATGGCGAACGAAATATATTGTTGTCATTTTTCAACCTCCTTTCTTATTTTCAATTTATATTCAATAATAAGATTGGAAAATCCTGTATTACAAAAAAGCACTTTTCATAAGTGCCCCTTTGTTTACATAATAAAATTATTTCATTATAATTTATTTCTGAATTCCTCACTTATGACAATATCTCGAATAAAGTAATCCATATTACTTAGAAGCTTTTCAAATGCTTTTTCACTCAAATTGTTCATCATAAAGACAATCTCAATCTTATTCCCTTTTTTATCAGTACCATAGAAACTATTTGTTAATACAAATGCAGTAGAACCACCTTTCTGTCCAGCAAATTCGAACATACCCTCTCCTACGGTTCCTTTAAATATATTCTCAATCTCACCTTGCATTTGTGGTGTAAAATAATTTCTGCTATTTATCTTTTCCAGTAAACTCATGTAATCCTTCGCATTTGCACCTATAAACCGATCTGACCAAATACGCTGAAAGTCCATATCGGCTTTTAAAGATATCTCGCGTTTTGTCCATTCTTTCTCGTCTTTCATCCATTCATGTATTTGCCATACATGCTTAACATATTCATCATTAGACATATTACGTAGCTTGTCCAATGCTTTATTTTGAGGAATATGCAGTTCTTTTTCAACATAGCCCCTCATATATAATGCCCCTGTATACGTTGGATAAAATTCATCGTGACTATTTAAGCCTAACTCTTTCAAACTTTCATTTATCCGCGCTGCTCCAAGCTTGTCTAATAAATATGATGCATTCGCATTCGAACTATAATGGATCATTCCTTTCACTACTTCTTCTAAAGAAGTTTGACCACCCTTCACTAACTCTTTAACTTTTACATCATCTAGCCATGCAGGGTGTGCACCACCATCAGTATTTTTCACATAGTATTTTTCTAATTCTTTCAATGAAATTTGCTCGTCTTTTCTTATTTTCCCTTCATCTACTTGCTTAGCATATTCAATTGCTATAATGATTTTCGACATACTTGCTAGCGGTAGTTTTTCTTTTTCATTTATTGATGTCAATGTTTCACCATTTCTTTTAACAATTAAAGAAGTTGTTTTATCATCCTTATGTTCTTTTATGTAATTTAGCACATAATTAGAGTCTTCTTTGGAATTGACATATTCCTTCACTGAAAAGAAAGCTATACAGCCTACTATAGTAATTCCAGCTATAATTCCAACAACTTTTAATCCCCTCATGATACTCCCCCTAAAATAAACATATTATATATTATACTAAATAAATTTCCCTTTTTAAGTAATAATTAGATTATTTATACAAAAACACTTCTTTTCTTAAACAACAAAAAAACATGCCTTCATTAGGAAAGCATGCTTTGTGATATCCTTCACATTTTTTAGTTAAAAAATAAATGTTTACTTACCATGATGTAACATTAAATCACTAAGTTCTTCTTCAATGTGATTTAATTTCGCAACGCCTTCTTTCCATTTATGAATATAACGTGAAACCCCAACAAAAAACAAAACAATAATTGTGGAAAGAATAATACCATATACGATTGCTACAGTACTCATAGTTACACTTCCTTATAATTAGTAATGTGGTTATTAGTTATATTTTTATTATAAACCTTTTTCTTTTAAAATACTTCGATTTCAACTTTTTGTAACAAAATTGATTTTTCTAACATTTCGTTCGTGAAAATGGCATATTTTTCACAAATTATACAAAACTTCACCATATGTACTATTACCATATGAGTTATATTATTAAATAGAATAAAGGGGATGATATACTATGACGACTTGGTTTATTGTAATGTTAGTTGTATTTGGAGCATTTAAAATTATCGTTTCTAGCCTTCCTAACACTGTTATTGAATCCATTATTAGCAAGTATGAAACACATCCAAAACTTGAAGAAGAGAATGTGACTATTACAATTCACGGAAATAACGTAGAAGGCGAACAGAAATCAAAAATTATTCATGATTTTAACGAAGGTTTATTTTTAGATCGCTATTATGCACCACCCCATAATGAAGGCACTCCTTTAATTATCCATGCAAAACGTGGTAAAAAAGATTTCACATTTTATATTTACAGTCATGAAGAGCATGTTGATGTTGTAAAACAATATAAAAAGAAGGTAGTTGCTTATAGTTTACGCTCTAAAAATCTTCAAAATAGTGATATGTTCGTGTCAGCTGATTTAGCTTAATACTCATATATAAAAAGGAATCCATGGCATATGGATTCCTTTTTACTATTTACTGAAAAATAAGCTCTGTCTTCAAACTATCTTTCGGTAACAACCAGCCTTTTTTCTCTAAACTCGCCATTAATAATTCCCTTTGTTTTGTCGCAATACTTTCTTCATTTGTTTTAAATGACACTTCTATTACGAAGTCATCTTCTAATTTTCCTGTATTACTTAATGGCCAAATTTCAATATTTGCTTTTATGTTTTCAAAATCTCCTGTATATCGTTTCATTAATACAGGACCGTAAATACGGGAATTCTTTAACATCTCTTCTCCCCAATTTGTATACAACCATTTGTTCATTTTCCCTGGTAATTTTTCTATTAACATGTTTTGAGCAGCTTGTTTATTTGGTAAATCAAGTATTCCATATCCTTTAGCACTGTAACTTTTCTTATTTGAAATGCTTAATGTTTTCTTCTCAAATCCCCAATCTATTTCCGCCTCATAACTATCCGTATTACTATCGAATCCTTCTTTTTTAGCTACTTCTAGTGCATCTTGAATTACACCATTTGGAATAGGATATCTTTTTTTATATGTTAGTTCAAAATCTTTACTAAATTCTTTCTTTCGAATTCTAGCAAACCAACCTTCCTCGCTTAAACTTTTATTCGCAGTATCTAAAAATTGCACTTGTATTCTTTCATATTTTGTACCAGCCTGGAAATGTTCTAACACCTCTTGCTTCATCTCTTTGTTATCACCTAATACTTGTTCTGGCTTCAATAATAACTTTACTTCAAAACTAGGTTTCATTGGACTAGCAGCAAACCCTTCCTTAACGTTATAAAGGAAACAACAAAAGAAAATGCTTACGAATACAAATACTTTTTTCATATACCTATCCCCTTTGCATTTTAAATGACTTCTATACGTTCCATTGCAAGTGAATATACATTTTCATATCCTGCTGTACTTAGCTTTTGTTGTAATCGATCCGTATCCTCTTTCAAAGCGTGCACTAACACCGTATGTTCTGGTAATAATGTATTTAGCATCTCTTTAACGTCTCTTATACTTTGGTGAACTTTATACACAACTCGCTTCACCCTACATGTACTCCTTACATGTTCTTTCATAACTTTTTCTGCAAAACTCCCTTTCGCAATATGCCCAGTAAAAATAACGGCATTTCGCTTTTCATTCCGAAGTTGTTCATAATATAACTGCGCTCGTTTCGTTTGCATATTCGCATCACTCATTACAACTATTCCGTAACTATTTTGCATACTAATGTCATTATCCATCACTATTATGTTTCTTTTTAAACTCTCCATAATCCATTTAAATTCTTCATTATTTTTTATCCAATCTTTATATACGAACATCTCTTCAAATCCAGCCAAAATTTCTTTATCTACTATAAGCGGAAATTCTTTATATCGTTCATATAAATACAATACTATATCTTGCGCCCTACCAAGTTGTGGAAGCGGTAATAATGCTATTCCTTTATTTTGCATAACTCGTTCAATTTCTGCACATAGTTCGTTTACACGTTCATTTTGCGAAACATCATCTGTGTGATAAGCAGCATCCACAATTGCGATTTTTATATTGTAGCCCAATTTCTCAGGTAAATTAGCTCGTAGTATATTAGAATCTGCTGAATAGTCGCCTGAATAAAATACGTATGTATTACACATATCAACTAAAAACCAAACAGCTCCTAATACATGCCCACTATATCCCCATTGAAACCGCAATGTAGGAGTAATTTGTATCCATTCATTTGGATTACTAATCTCATCAATACATACATAATTTAAATCTTTTATATGTTGGTCGCTATAAGGTAAATTCCACCCTTGCATCACATTATAGTTTCTCCATTTTTCATAATATAACGGCAGTTGCTCCTTCGTATAACGAGTCGTCCAAATTTTTTTCTTATATCCATACTTCGCTAATAAAGGTAAACCCATCGTATGATCTTCATGAATATGTGATAAAAATACCGCATCTAAAAATGGAACAGCTTCTCTCTCTATTTTTGGATAACTATCCTCATAAGATCGATTAATACCACAATCAAATAATATTTTCGTCTCTTTATTTTTTACAAAATAGCAGGAGCGACCGTATTCTCCTGCTCCTCCCCATACTTCCACTCTCATCATGCTACCCCTTTTCGTTTTTGCTCCATATGTTGTAGCAGTAATAAGCATATTGTTGTAAGTCCAACAGAAACAACGGCCATCGCCATGCCTATAGATACTTCACCCTGTTCAAATTGAGCAAAAATAAACGTTGCTGACGTTTCTACTGATGGAGGTAATACGAGAAGTGATGCTACTAACTCTCTTATCGAAATTGTAAATGTCATCGCCCATCCAGCAAGAATGCCTGGGATAATAAGAGGCAATATTATTTTTCTAAAAATATAAATATAATTTCCAGAAAAAACACTTCCTGCCTGCATGAGAGAATCATCAATTTGTCCGAGTGATGATTTTACATATTGCACCGTGTAAGGTAAAAACAGCACAACATACGTTACGATAACCATGACTGGTGTATTGTAAATTGATATAGGCATATATGGTGAATTCCAAAATAGAATAAGACCTACAACCATAACGATTCCTGGTACCATATTCGGTAACATACCGCACATATCAAGCCATTTTTCAGAGGTTTTTTTCCCTTTTCGAATCATAAGTGCCAAAAAGACTCCAATCATTACCGCGATAATCGCTGTTACGAGTGAAAAAAGAAAACTATTCCATAAAGCCTCTAATCCCGGAGATCCTATTGTAAACAATGCCTCATAATGGCTTGTTGTAAAGTTATTTACATGTAAACCGCCGCCTCTTAATTTTGACAAAGAAGCAATAAGTATAGAAAAGTATGGAATTCCAATTGATACGATTAATAAACCAATTACATACATCCATGCTACAACGCGCGTAAATATAGACAAAGTATATCTTTTAGATTTCACACCTTTTCCACTAACCATTGCATATGAATACTTTCGATTCAATACATTTTGCATATACCAAATAAGCATACAAGCACTAAGTAATAAAGAAGATAATGCTGTTGCACTACTAAAATCAATTGGCCAACTCGAAATAAATTTATGGATTTCTGATGTTAACACGTGGAATCCTATTCTACGTCCGAATGTAGCCGGTGTTCCAAATTCAGCAATCGTCTTTACGAAAATGAGTAAAGCCCCCATTACATAGCTTGATACTAATAACGGCAATATTATTTTTCTTAAACGATAGAAAAAACTTCCGCCATGAACTGCTGCAGCTTCTTCTTTACTACTCCCAATCTGAAGTAACGTGTTTTTCAGCATGAAATAAAGGAATGGGAATAAATGCAGACTCATAATTAATACCATACCTCCTAAACTAAAAAACGATGATGAAACTGTCTTTAGCATCGGGAAAAATTGTTCAAAATAGCCGTTAGGTTGCATGAACAAAATCCAGCCCATCGATCCAATATACGGCGGTGTCATAAATGGAATCATAAAAACAATATCTAACTTACTATACTTTCCTACATCTGTTTTGCTCATAATAAACGCCAATGGAAATGCAAATATTGTAGCTCCTATTACAACGAGTACACCTAGAAGCATCGAATTTAGAAAAATCCCCGCTAATCCACCACTCTGCATCACTTCAAAAGGCTTAAAAAAATTCCAACTGCTATTTTCATATACACTAGAAAATAAAATAAGAAAAAGTGGAATGACGATTAACATCGCCACAAGTAATAACGCTACCGTCATTCCAACTTGTCTTACTGATACGAATCGATTTACCATGGAATCACCATCTTATTGAAATACTTTCTTAAATTGTTTTCCTATTTCATCTTGCTCTTTCTCAACTGTTTTCCAATCAATATTTAATACTGGAATCTCTTCTACATTTGGTCTATTTTCAGCTTTTATATCTGTTCTACCAGGCAATAAATACGCTTTAGAAACTTGTTTTTGTACATCATCGGATAATAAATAATCAATAAACTCTTTTGCACCTTCAACATTTTTACTATCCTTCATAATCCCAGCTGCACGTGGGCTAATAACTGTTCCGCTTTTTGGATATACAATATCAACAGGTTCACCCTTTGCTTTTGCGCTATACGTCATATAATCAACACCCGCAATGACCATATCTTTCGCACCTGTTACAACTGGGTCTAACGCTTCCTGATTTGCTCCTGCTACTGTAACTTCATTTTTCTTAAGCTGCTCAAATAAATTCCATCCATCTTGTCCATTCTTTTTCACGTATCCTGTTACAAAGTCTAAAGCTGAACCTGAAAGTGCTGGATCTGGAAGATTCACTTTCCCTTTCCATTCTCCTTTCGTTATATCGCTCCAATCTTCAGGCGCTGTCTTCACATTTTTTGTATTGTACACAATCCCTAATGCTGAAGCACTATACCCGAAATAATGTCCTTTATCATCTGACCATTCAGAACGCAGCTTATCAGCTTGTTTCGCTTCTTTATAAGCTAACGTTTGACCCTCTTTCTTTAATCCTTCCATCGCTGGTAATGATGCAAGTACGACTACATCAACGACTGGATTTTTCTTTTCAGCTTCCATTCTCGCTAAAATTTTACCAGTTGTCCCTTGAAACATTTCCACCTTTATACCAGTTTTCTTTTCAAAGTCTTTTTGAATTTTTTCTGCTAACCCTTTTGGCCCTGCACTATATACAACAATTTTCTTTTCAGTTGTATTTTTACTTTTCGCATCTGCATTGCCTGTCTTTGAACTACACCCTGTTACTACAGCCGAAAATAATAAAGTACATAAAAATAAAGACTTAAGCGAACTGAATTTCTTCATACGATTCTCCCCCTATATGATGAATACATTTTTTTGGCACATATAACGATACTGGTTTACCGATGCTTAGCTTACTATTGTGATAGGCTGTCCAGATGCCTAAAGTCCCCATATTTACTTTCACTTCATAACGTTCTCCTACATATGTAACGTGCTGAATTTCACCTGTATACATTTCGCACACATCATTTTTTGTCCAACTCACATGCTCTGGACGAATCATTTTTTCACCCTCTACAAGCCAATTCGCCTTACCAACAAATTTGGCAACAAATTCATGAGACGGTTTCACATAAATATCTTCCGGTGTTCCTTTTTGTAATACTTCTCCTTGTTTCATGACAATAATTTGGTCTGACATTGACATTGCTTCTATTTGATCGTGAGTGACATACAGTGCAGTTAAACCAATGGAATGAACGATATCCATAAGCTCTATTCTCATTTCTTCTCGCAAAATTGCATCGAGTGCACTTAGCGGTTCATCAAACAAAATAAAATGAGGTTTTGTTACAATTGCTCTAGCGAATGCGACACGTTGTTGCTGTCCACCAGAAAGTTCGTGTGGATACCGTTTCTCCATACCTTGCAGGCGAACTCGCTTTATCGCATCTTCTACTTTTTCTCTTAAATGATTCGTTTGCTTTGTAGCTCTTAAACCAAATGCAACATTTTCAAAAACAGTCATGTGCGGCCATAAAGCAAAATCTTGAAATACCATACCGATATTCCGTTCATGAGGAGATGTCTTTATCTTTTTTGTAGCAGAATACATGCACTGGTCTCCAAAATATATTTCTCCCTTATCCGGTTCTTCAAGTCCTGCTATCATTCTAAGTAAAGTCGTTTTCCCACACCCCGAAGGTCCTAAAAGTGTAGTAAATTCCCCTTGTTTCATTACAATCTGCAACGGCTTTAACGCCTGTATTTTTCCAAATGTCTTTTCTAATCCACTAATTGTAATATCCATTGCTTCACCTCTCTCCCCTCATTCTTAACCTGCTTTCATTCTATATGGAAGATTTATACTGAATGTTAATGTACTGTAAAGATTAAATTAAAAAACTTCTAATAAACTATTTATTTCTATAGATTTTTTCTATAGTTAAAATAAAAAAGGTGGCAATTCATAATGAATCTCTTAAAATTAGAAATTGTAGTACTTATTAAGAAATACAAAAAACTTACAATCGTTGCAGAAAAACTTGGCGTTAAACAACCAACTATTACATTTCATATAAAAAGCTTAGAAGAAGAACTCGGTGTATCTCTATTCGAATTACGTTCTGGAAGGTATTTCTTAACAGAGGCTGGTGAGGCTTTGCACCATTATGCTTGTAAAATAGATGCACTTATGAAAGAAGCTAGACGTGTCACGCAAGAGTTTAAAGATTTTCATAAAGGTGCTATAACAATCGGCGCTAGTTATGTACCAGCGACTTATCTTTTGCCAGCAGTCGTTCATCAATTTCAATGTGAATTTCCCAATATAAAAATAACGCTACTAGTGAAAACAGCCCCTGAAATTCGAATGATGCTACAAAATCACGAAATCGATCTTGGGATAATTTCCGCTGCTCCATTTGATGAACCACTTTTAAAACAAACGAATATAATGCCCGATACACTTGTTCTTGCCTTTTCCAAAGAACATCATTTTTCAAAGAAAGACAATGTATCGTTACAAAATATCGAAAAGGAACGCATACTATTGCATCGTAATCCATCTACAACGAGAGATTTACTTACACAATGGACGTTGGCGCACAACATTACATTCCAATCTGAAATTGAATTAGACTCATTAGAAACGATGAAACAAATTTTAAAATATGGTAATGGAATTGCCTTTATTTCTAAACTTGCTATCGAGCAAGAAATACAACGAAATGAGCTATGCTATATACCAATCCCTGAATTTGAATTTCAGCGTAATATTTATACGATTCATCATGAGGACAGATGGAATTCTAAAATCATTTCTTTTTTACTACAGAGCATCACTTCATTTGCAACAAAAAATTAAAAGGCTGTCGTTATGCACGACAGCCTTTTAAACTATAAATCTATTTATTTTTCTTTGCCTCAATTTTTGCTTGCGCCTCTTCAGCCTTATCTAATGCTTCTGATACTTTCTTCTCTTTTTCTTTCACTTCATCTATACTATCGACAGCTTTAATAAGTTTATCGATTCCTTCTTCTTCTACCTTTCTACGCTTTGCCACTCTTTCATTTACTTTCTCTTCCACATCTTTTGCTTTTTGAAGCATATTCTCTGCATTTGATGTTACAGCTTTTTCAAGTTCATCATCTTTTTTCTTTTGTAACACTTCATTTGCAATGTCTTTCGCTTCTAAATACTTACCGTCTTTTAATGCTGTTGCTCCGTGATCCATTCTCTCAGCAACTTCTTTATATGATTTCGCTTCATTTCCTGATTTCTCTTTTTCTGCTTTTTCGAACCACATTGTTGCATCACTATACTTTTCATCTTTCAATGATTGCATACCTGTTTCAATATATGTGTCATAATTGCTACATCCAGCCATTACGACTAATAGAAAAAGCATAACAAAACTTAATTTTTTCATGCTGTTGTCTCCTTTTCTTTGCAAGCTCACTTTACTTTAACATACATGAAAAAGAGTTTCAAAAACTAAAATACTAATTTAGTCATTTTTATAATGATAAGTCAAATTTTTATTATTTTCTTATTTTTAAGCGGACACATCTACTTGTTTTTTCGCCATATGTTGCTTTACTCCAACTAATACAACTAACAATAACCCTCCACCTATTGTCATCATAACAATGCTAGTTGGCAACATATCTAATAGTAGTCCATATACAATCATACCAAGCGGTGCGATTGCAGTCGCAATTGTTTCAAGTAGGCCAAACACACGCCCTAGGTAGCTCGGATCTGTCGTTTTTTGCATATGTACTTGCATTGGAATGTTTACAATCATAATTGCTATACCAGTTAACATCATAAAAGCAATATAGTAAATAAAACTTGCTACTTTTGGAATGATAACTAACAACGGAAAGGCTGTACATAAACTTAAACCTGCAAACAAAAACAGTCCAGTATAAATAGAACGAAACGGATTATTCACTTCTTTACGCACTGATAAAGCAATCGCTCCCATTAGCATCCCGACTGCTAACATTCCCTCTACAGTACCGAGTTGCTTTGAAGATAAATGCAATGTATGGACGATAATGTACGGAAGTGCAACTGTTAGACCACACGCAAAAAAGTTTACCCACAATGCTATTTTCATTAGACCATATATTTCACGTTGTCTTTTTACATATAAAAAACCTTCTTTTATACTCGTCAAGAAATGCTCTGTACTTTCAGCCACTTCTTTTTTATATAAATCAAATACGATAAATAATTGCAAAATAACCGCTAAAAAGAACGTAATACTATTTAATAGGAAAAACGATTTAATTGAAAAGAAACCATATACAACTCCGCCAATAATCGGGCCTAAAATATTTGATAAAGAAGCCGCCGTTTGATTTAAAGCACTCGCTTTTTGAATACGTCCTTCATCTACTAAACTCGGAATAGACGAAGTTAATGCAACAGAATAAAAACTTGCACAAATTGATAATAATGCTGCTGAAATATAAATAAAAAGAAGTGATGGCCCAAATATAGTAGCAAGAATAAACATACTAAGCATCGTTAAACTACTTAATAAATCAGTACCAATGACAAGCCATTTTCGATTCACACGGTCTGCTACAGCACCAGCAATTGGGCCACAGATCATCCTTGGAAGTGATCCGCAAACGAGCGTAATTGCAAAACCCATCCCTGAACCAGTAGTCTTTAATACATATAATCCCATTGCGAACGTATAAATACCTGCGCCTAATAAAGACGTCATTTTTCCAATCATCATTAAAATGATATTTCTAGTTGCAATCTTCATTCTTGAATCATGTTTTCCTATACTTATATCTCCCATTTTTGACTCTCTCCCCTTAAAAGTTAAATTGTGTTAAACTTATTATATAATCAACTTTCCAATTTTCACAACAAAAAGTTAAATACAATTAAACTTTTTAAATATAAAGGAGCAATAATATGGCAACTCTCGGTGAAAAAATTAAAGCATTACGAAAAGAAAAAAAGCTTACGCAAACAGCACTGGCAGGTTCGGAACTGACAAAAAGTATGCTTAGTCAAATTGAAAATGGAAAAGCTACACCTTCTATGAAAACATTACAATATATTGCGGAAAAACTTGAATGTGAAACGAGCTTTTTATTAGAAGAAGATGAAGAAGAAATTGTGGAACTCATTCAAAAAATGGAGCCATTAATAAAATCAAATAAATGCGATGAAGTATACAAGACTTTACTACCTATCGTTCAAAAAGAACTACCCCTTACTTTAAACACAGCACGTTTATATAAACAGTTCATAACTGGAGCGGCCATTATGAACGATTACAATATTGAATATTACGTTGAAACAGCTGTTTCTATATTTGAAAAATATACTTTGTATCGTGAAAGTACTGAAACGAAACTACTGTTTTACTATATGCTCTTCAAACGTAAAAAATATAAAGAATGTTTACAGATGATTGCTACAATTCGTGATGAATATAAAGCGAAGAATTTAGAAATGGATCTCATTACACATATACAACTATACTTAAAAGAAGCCATTATTTTACTCGCATACGGCAATTATAAAAAATGTGAAAAAGTCATTTTAGATGCACTTGCATTTTCAAAAAAACATCAAGTGTATTATAAAACAGATGAATTTTATCGCATTTTATCTTACCAAAAAGTCATTACAGCTGATAAAGAACAGTATTTATATTACATAAAAAAATCAGAGCAATTTGCCATTTTTACAGAAGATATTCTATCCATTGCGATTATTGATATTTTAAAAGCTTACTACTACAACACAATTACTAATGAATATACAATCGCATTAGAACATCTAGAACAATTCCGAGAAAAACTAAAAGATGAACCAATCTTTCAAGACGATGGATTATATTATCTTGAAAAAGGAAAATCTTTGTATGGCTTAAAACGTTATAAGGAAGCTTTGGCAATATTAAAACACGCTACCATACCAGATTATATGAGTCATCCACTTGATCAATCGTGGGTATTAACAGCTGGGTCTTATCGTGCCCTGTGTCATATAAAACTTCAAGATAAAACAGCTGCTCTGAAAGAAGCAAAAGAAGCAGTTCAAACGATAGATGGTTATCCTGATTCCATCTTTTCTTCATTTATTAAAGAAACATTACAAATAATACAAAAACTTTAAGGATGTCTCTAAATGGTATATTATTCCTCTTTTTTAGCAAAGATAATAATGATGGGAGGAATATAAATGAATATACAACGTGCAATAGAGCTTGCTATGTCAGCAGAACAAGCCAATGTCAATTTTCAAGGCATGCCTGTTATGATTCAACACGTCGATGAAAGCAATGAAACCGCCCGCATATATGAAGTAAAAAACCCAGGACGCGAATTAACTGTTCCAGTTAATAGCTTAGAGGAAATATAAGAAATGCCACTTCTCTTTTGAAGTGGCATTTTTCTTCTTTCAGATTACTTATTATAAATTTCTTCAACTCTTTATTTTACATGAGCTGAAAAAATAAGAATTTTCTACTTCTTTTCTTTTTGTGACCTGCTAAAATACAAACTATGGATTAATTATTCGTACTATACATTAAGGAGGAAAAATAATGGCATCTACTTTAGAAAAAAACAAGCCTTATTATGCAGTTATATTCACTTCTAATTTATCAAATGATACAACAGACTATAATACCGTTGCCGAAGAAATGGAGAAACTTGCAAAGCAACAACCTGGATTTTTAGGTGTAGAAAATGCAAGAGGTAATTCTGGACTCGGAATAACAATTTCTTATTGGGAATCACTTGATGCGATTGAAAATTGGAAAAAGAACACCTTACATAAAGAAGCGAAAAAAAGAGGTCGTGAGCAATGGTATGAAAACTTCCACCTGCGTATTTGCCTTGTTGAGAAAGAATTTAAGTTTCAAAGAGGCACAATATAACTATGAAAGAAAAATTAGCTCTCGTTATTGTTCATGAAATATATGGTGTGAACGACCATATGCATCACGTTATCCAGCACTTTACTTCATCTCATATAGATGTATTCTGTCCTAACCTTCTACAATCGAAACATGCATTTCATTATCATGATGAAGAAAAAGCATATGAACATTTTGTAAATCATATTGGATTTGATTATGGAAAAAAGCAAATTGAAGAATTCATTTCTCATCTTTCTAGTAGTTATACACATATTGGACTTATCGGCTTTAGTGTTGGAGCTACCATCTCATGGCTATGTAGTAACGATCCGAAAATAAATTTTATTATCGGATGTTACGGTTCTCGTATACGCGACTATGTTCACATAAAGCCTACATGCGCTACACTACTTATATTCCCTGAAAAAGAAGCTAGTTTTTCAGTATCCTCTTTCATTCACACATTGCAGCAACAAAAGAATCCTTTATTAGAAATAAAACAACTACACGGTGAACATGGATTTCTAAATCCGTACACTGAAAAATATAACGGGCACTCTACAAAACAAGCATATAATGTAATAGATTCATTTCTTGTAAAAAACACTCTTATAAAGGAGATGTAAATGACACTTACATTACTCTTACTTATTTTCATATTCATTGCCTTTTTCTCAGTGCTAACTATTATTTTCGTAACCGTAAAAAAAGGGGAGTTTTCCAACCGCCCCTACTTACAATCTATTATCATTTGCATTTTATTTTTTACAAATTGGATTTTATATGTAACAACTTTTTATTCGTTACTCCCCGAGAAAGTTAGCGAGTTCATATTCCTGCCCATTTGGTTTTTCCTTTGTATTTTAGGATTTATCGCTTTTTGGCACGAATGGAGAAATAATCGTGTGTTCTCAATATGTATTGTTTTTCTTTCCTTTATTAGTTTTCTATTTGGGCTGTTGTTGTTAGTTCTTTCGGGGATGTAATAGAAGAAGGAAGAAAAGCCAACTTTCAACTTTTCTTCCTTCTATGTTTACCTTTAGTTTTCACTGTCACTGATTCACAAGGTGTATAATATATTTGAGGTGTCGCCTTATCAACAAACATCATAAACGTAACGAAACCGATAATAAAGAAAATAAACAACGTTAACAAAATTGCTCCTATCGTTAAAAGTATCATAACACCACCCCTATATTTTTTATGTTATTACACTTTTCGCTATGATATGAGCGTAATCCTTTTTAGAAAAAGAAACGTAACAAAATAATCACAATCACTCCTGTTAATACTGTACCTAATAAACTACGAGTATATATCGCTACAAGAAATGTTGGAATTGCTGCAATAAGATAATCCCACTGTATCGTCTCATGCATAAATAAAACTTGTGCTAAAAGCGCTGCTAATATCGCAATTGGTATGTAATTTAACCATTTTAAACCCCAGTCTGGAATTTGTAGTTTACTAAATACGAGTAGAGGTAAAATACGTGGCACGAGTGTGACAGCTCCTGCTGCTAGTAAAAGTAATAATACGTCTAATCTCATTTCCATTTTTCAATCACCACTCCAATCGTCGCAGCTAGTAAGGTTGCGATAATAACCGCTATACTATCTGGCATAATTAAGTGTGAAACGTATGCAAGTATAATCGCTACAATTGCAACACTTAAATGAATTGCTAGCTTTGGTTTACTACTTATGAGCTGAAGTACAAATAATCCGATAAACATCGCTGGTAATGCATAATCCATCCCGTATGTATGTGGATCTGGTATCCACTCACCAAATAGCCCACCAATAATGGTAGCAAGTATCCAATTTAAATACGCTGTTACGTTAAGCCCAATCATCCATCTTTCACCTAAATATCCTTTTTGCGCTGCGTGCTGCACTGCAACGCCGAAAGTTTCATCTGTAATTTGCGAACCGATGATTAAGTTTTTAAATAGAGGAATTTTCGTAAAGTACGGTGCAAGCGCTGCGCTCATTAATAAATGGCGTAAATTAACAAAAAATACAGTGAAAATAATTGCGGAAGCAGGAGCACCGGCTGCATACATACCAGCTAATATAAATTGGGCAGAACCTGCATAAATTAAAGTGGACATAAATGCAATTTCAATGATAGAAAAACCTGCTGTTTTTGCAATTACACCAGCTGCTATACCGATGCTCAAATAACCAAATACAGTTGGTAAACAATCTTTTACTCCTTGCTGAAATGTATCATCGCTCTGCAAAGCTACATGTGCCTGAGCTTTACTCATCTCTATCATCCTCCATTCCTTCTAAAGTTCGTTTTCCTGTTACGACATGGACTAAATCTATATTTTCACGCCATAACGTATCTAACTTATCAGCTCCAAATTCCTTCGTGATTTCTTCAACCATAATATCGTGCCGCACATACTCTGTAGCAACGAGAACTAGCGCTGGGTCATACGTTGTAACGGCCCATGAAGTGCTATCATTTGAAAAGTTCGCAATTAATACTTCCTCTCCATCACGAGCAATAACAGTTAAATGACCACCCATTCTCTTTTCAACAACGTGAGGCGTCATATAATTATGGTGAAACGTCGCTCCTATTTTTGTTTCTGGAGCTCCAAATAAGATTGAAAATATATGTACGCCTTCCTCTTCCTTTTGATGAATGTATGGCTCAATTTCATGCACTTGATCTTCCCATACAGAAATCCATAACTCTTCCTTAGCTCTACTAATTATATTGCATATCTCTTTTAAAACACGCTCATTTGAGCGAATATGCGAAATTACATCAATCTGTCTTTCTTGTTCTAAATGATTTAATTTCTGGTCTAAAAACTCAAAGGACTTTTCAAAGTCTTTTCGCATTCGATTCATTAATTCCGTAGCTGGTACTGGTACATATTTCACTGGTTCAGAAGGTACAATGTGCACCGCTCCTTTATCCATTAACTTACCGAGTACCTCGTAAATCATAGAACGAGGTACTCCTGTTTGTTTACTCACTTCATAGCCTGTTACTGGGGAATGTTTTAGTAGTCCAATATACGCTTTACATTCATACTGGGAAAATCCTAACTTTTGTAACTCCTTTATAATTTCATCCATCGGTAACCCCTCACAATCTAAATCGCCCTTACTTCAAAACGACGATTTTGCTTCCCTTTACTTTTTACTTTATCAATAACAAGTGTTCCTATTTCACTCGTATTTTTCACATGTGTGCCTCCACAAGCTTGTTCGTCTAAATTTTCAATTGTAACAATGCGGATTTCTTGGATGGTAGTTGGCAGGAGATTTATTGCTGTTTTAATCATTCCTACAGCATTTTCTGCTTCTTCGCGGCTCATATAACGAGTGGAAATTTCTTTATTTTGCTTAATAAGTTTATTCACTTCCTCAACAATTTCTTCTACTTCCACGCTCGATAACTCTTGTAACTCATTAAAATCGATACGTGCTTTATCAGGATAAATTTGATTTCCGGTGCATAGAGCTCCATACTTTTCATAAACAACAGCTCCGATAAGATGCAGTAAAGAGTGATGACGCATTAAATTATGACGTCTTTCCCAATTTATCTCTAATTTAACTGGACCTAATTTTACTTGAGCTTCATCTTTTATATAGTGAACTATTTCTCCTTGCTCCTTCTTTACTTTTTCAACTTCAAATACAGACCCATCTTGTACAATGACACCCGTATCACATTCTTGCCCTCCACCAGTTGGATAAAAAACTGTTTCCTTTACAAATACTTTATTCCCTTCTACTTTTATCACTTCTGTTTCGCAACTCGTTTTGTATGCATCTTCTAAATATAATGCCGTTGTCATACTCTCACCTCTTTAGTAGTTATAGTTATACCTACTAATATAAAAAAGAAGCTCCTTAAAGTCAAATGATAATTCTGAAATTTAAAATTAATAAAAGACTCCTTTATTAGGAGTCCACTATCTCAATATTTCATTCGCTTCTTTTTCATAAATTTTATCAAATGAAGTCATAACGCGCTGTGATGCTTGAATCATCTTTTGATCTGTCATAAGATCTGCCATCTCTTTCGTCATATCTACATTTGAATTTTCTAGCATATGATTTTTTACTATTCCTGTTCCGTTCGGTAAATTAGCAATGTTTCCTTCTGCTAATGTAAAGCTTTTATTTTCACGTTGTACGAGACGTGCATTCGTTTCTGCATCTACTGTTTTTGTTTGTAACTGTGCAATTACTATTCTCTTAATATCTGGTTTTTGCAAAGTTCCATCGTTAACTTCTCTATAAATTTCTCCATTATTAGATACGAAGAATTCAACATTTTCAGGAATACGAATCCGCTCATTATTGACATCCATAACATAAGCACCTGAAGATGTTTGTAAATATCGATCACTATTTAATGTGAAACTACCATCTCTCGTTAAAAACGTTTCATCATTTTTAGAAGTAACAAAAAATGATGTTGTGCCGGCCGCGCCGTCATCTAAAAAGAAATCTGTAGCGCTATTTGTCATTTGTATATTTCCTTGTACTAAATTTACATGCGTTGCAGCTGGTACTACAGCGTAATCGACCGAACCGATATTTGTTACCGCCCCATCTCCGCGGCGATATGTGTCTTGTACATCAAATACTTTAGACGTCATATTTTCTGCTTTAAATCCTGTCGTTTGAGCATTTGCAACGTTATTCGAATGAACATTAATGCGCTGCATGTAATTCATCATGCCCATAGAACCTATATAAAGACCGTTCATATTCGTTTGAATAAGGCAAGCGCCTTATTCTTCACCTCTTTTCTACGATGTTTGTAACATTTGTTTTGCTAAATGTTCAGCTGTAGCGATATGTATATTTTTCTTTATGTCTTGGCCATCTGTCATTAATACAATAGGAGCTGATGATACTGCTGGAATTTTCAACAATTCGCCACTACTTGCTGTTTCATCAAATTTCGTAAACACAATACCATCTATATGAATATCTTTAAAGTTTGTAATAATTTCAATCATATCTTTACTTTTCATTGAAGCTGATAACGTTAAACAAATATAATCTGGTTCTACTTGTCCCATCGTTTCAATCATTTCTTCCACTGTTTCTGACGTACGATAATTTTTCCCTGCTGTATCAATTAAAATATAATCGACGCGTGCTTCTTCTTTAAAATACGTAAGCGCTCTTGTCATTGCAGCTTCATCACGTACAGCAATTACTTCCGATCCAATTGTCTTTACGTTATCTTGCAATTGCTGCACTGTCCCTATGCGCGAATGATCTGTCGTTATAAAACCAACTGTTTTGTTCTTACCGTGAAATTGCCATGCCATTTTCGCCAGTGTCGTCGTTTTACCAACGCCAGTTGGACCGATTAATGCAATTGTTTGTACTTCTTTTTCAAAGACGTTTTCCGTATTGAAATGAGATTTCATATCTTCCAATATGTACCTGATAACTTCTTCTTCCGTAATCATCGTTGCATTTTCAAACTTTATTTTTAACTTTTCAGCATATGCATGAATGAAATATTGTTCCACATCGTTTTGTTCTAGCATCCGAATTACTTTTTGAATAATAAACGGTACAGATTCTTGGTTTTCTTTCTTTGTAACCACTTCTTCTTTCTTTAGTGGAACGACTTGTTTCACAACTTTTTTCTTTTTCGTTACTTCCGTTTCTTTCGTCTGTTTCACCACGACAATTCCTTTTTCAAACAGCTTTAATAGTTTCTCTTTTTTTCTTGCCCATTCTTCACTATTTCCTGTTTGCATCGCCGCGTATGACATAGGAGTCGTTACATTTTCTAAATTGTGCAGTACTGATTGAATTCCATTCGCCTTCACAATTTGTTCTGAAGGATCATTCACAACATCCATTAACTGTTCATGAAATTGAGCTGTACCTTCATTCACTTCTTCCTGTTTTTCTTCTGGAAAAGCAACTAACATTTCATAATCCTTTTTCCAAAAAAACGGTATATTTCGTTTTACACTTTCATCGACAACGTAATAATAATCTGTACCATATTGGTCAAATAATTTTCGATACAATTCATTTTTCGAAGCTGCTTTTATTCGCATTAACGCTTCTTTCTTTTCTGTACTTTCCATTACTTCACCCCCTACTATTCAATATAGGCAATTTGATCCACAACAATTTCTGGTGCTAATTCGCTAATACAAAGTACTTGTGCTTCCACTTGATAACGTTCTAGCAGTCTTACAATCGCAAATCTAAAATCTTTTCTACGTGTTAATAACACTGGTTCTCTTCCCATTAAACGTGCTTGTTTAAAGACGCGCTGCACTTGCTCAACGACACGTGTTTCTAAATCTAAATCCCAGTTTAATAAGTAACCTTGATATGAATTATTCACAACATCCGCATCTAACTCAATTGAATCAGAGAAGAGCGCTGCATATATTTTTCCGTCTGGATTTTTCGCATTTTCACAAATAACTTTTGAAATACATTCACGAACAAATGATGTCACACCGTCAACGTGGTTTTGATAAATTTCTTTGCCGTCAATAATACCTTCAATAATTGTTGGTAAATCACGAATAGAAATACCTTCTTTTAGAAGTTGTTTAATAACATTTTGAACGAGTGATAAATCAATTTCTTTCTTCTTAATCTCTTCTAATAGAACGCCATTATCATTTTCAAGCGAGTTAATTAAGTCTTTTACATGTTGGCGCTGAATTAATTCGTGAAGATTACGTCTAACGACAACATCTAAATGTGTAATTAATATGCTAAGTGGCTCTAACACTTGATAGCCTTTCATTTGTGCATCTTGCACCATATGCTCTAAAATCCAATATCCATCTTCACCGAAAATTGGATCTTTCGCTGGCTCTGCATCTAAATCAGCCATTACATTCGGTGTTTTCAGTGCTAATAAATAACCTGATTTTAAAACACCTTCAGCCGCCTTCGCACCTTTAATTCGAATAATGTAACGTCCTCGTGGTCTAAAGCTCGTATTATCTTTAAAGTTAATTCCAGGAACGTTAATACCGAGGTCAGTAATAATCGACTTCCTCATAAGAACAACTTTATCACGAGCTGTTTCCCCGTTAATTTTCTGCTTTACAAGTGCTGCTAAATCTAAACCGAGTTCTACTATAATTGGATATTTATCCGTAAATACTCCAAATGAATCTTCCACTTGTTGCAGTTGCTCATCTTCGCCTTGAATCATTTCTAATTCTTTTTGAAGCTCGTCTTCTTTTTCTTTCTTTATTCGATTTTTATTACGAATGCCCAAGAAGATAATCGTTCCGCCAACGAGTGCGAATGGTAGAAACGGTAGCGGAGTAAAAATACCCATTGCGATAAACAAACCACCGAGCGCATATACAACAACTTCATGTGCTAATAACTCTTTAAAGATTCCTTCCGTTACCGTATCCGGTGAACCATCAAATACACGCGTTACGATAATACCTGTTGAAATCGCAAGCATTAACGAACCGATTTGGTTTACGATTCCGTCACCGACAGTTAACTGTGTATAATGAAGAGCCGCATCCGCAAAGCTCATCCCTTGCTGCATCATTCCGACAATTAAACCGAAAATAATGTTTACGAATAAAATGACAATCCCGAAAATAACATCCCCTTTAATGAACTTCCCGGCACCATCCATCGCTCCGTAAAACTCTGTTTCCATATTTAATTTTTTTCGTTTTGCTTGTGCATCTTTTTCTGAAATAATACGCTGGTTTAAATCAGCATCGATAGACATTTGTTTCCCTGGTAAAGAATCAAGTGTAAAACGAGCTGCTACTTCAGCTGTACGCGATGCACCGTTTGCAACGATAAACTGAAATATGATTAATACTGTAAAAATAACGATACCAATTAATAAGTTTCCGCCAATTACGAACTGACCGAACTCTTCAATAACATGTCCTGCATTTCCATCTGTCAAAATCGCTCGCGTCGTCGAAACGTTAATCGATACGCGGAAAATCCCGATTAATAACAACATCGTTGGAAATGACTTTAATTCATCCCACTCGTTAATACTTGTCGCTCGCATATAAATAAGCACTGACATACTTAGTAGAAAAACGATAATAATATCAAGTATAAATGGTGGAAGTGGAATTAAGAGCGCCACTACGAATGACGCTGCTAAAAAGATAGAAAAATAGGTTCTTGCAGAATCTATCTTAAACAAAGAGATCTCCTCCAAACGCGCTATTATACTTCAAGTTCATTCGTCTGAATTAAATAGCGCATAACTTCAATTACAGCTACATATAAATCTTCTGGAATCGTCTCATCTTCCTCGACTTGATAATATAAAGAACGAGCAAGCGGACGATTTTCCACCATTGGTATTTCTTGTTCACGGGCAAGCGTTCGTATATATAACGCGAGCTCATCTTCCCCTTTTGCAACGACAATTGGTGCTGCATCAACGTGTTTATTGTAACGAAGTACGACCGAAATATGAGTCGGGTTGTTTACAATAAACGTTGCGCCATCCATCTTCTTCGCAATTGTTCCTTGCAAGATTGCATGCATAAAGTTTTTTCGTTTCCCTTTTACTTGCGGGTCACCTTCATTATCTTTATGCTCTTGTTTCACTTCTTCTTTTTTCATCTTAATATCTTGTTCGTACTCCCATTTTTGATAAATAAAATCAATAATAGAAAGAACGATTAAAATAATTAAAATTGCTAAGAAAATAAATTTAATTTCCCTAATAATTTCAGTAAGTGATGCAGTCCAGTTAAATCCAATCATACTGACAATTTTCTCTAAATTCTTTTTAAAGAGAACGTAAGCGACGTAACCGATTAATCCCATATAAAATAGTGATTTCAAAATATCTACTAAACTTTTACGACTAAACAGTCTCGTAAAATAGTTTTTCGGATTAATACGTGACGCTTTCGGTTTAATGACTTTAGAAGAAAATAGGAAGCCGACTTGAATCATATAATTGAATAAATGAAAAGCGTATACGAGTATTAATATCGGAGCCGATACTTTCAGTAATAAAATCCCCATTAAATAAAAATACTCGGTTGAATCTGTATTTTTTCCAATTTGATCAAACAGCACCGCTACGGAATTTGCAATCTCATACCCTAGCCAATCTCCGAAGAAATAAACGACAACTGCTAATACGAGAATGGAAAATAAATTATTTAAATCTTTACTCCGGGCAATATTCCCTTCTTCACGCGATTTTTTACGCTTCTGCGGGGTGGCCTTTTCTGTTTTATTATCCTTTGCCATGCGCGTCCCCCTACTTCGTTAAGAAAAAGTTAAATAGTTTCGTATATTCTTCAAGTAATACATCCGTCATATTTTTAAACACATAACCGAGCATCGGTACACTCATCGCAATAAACAAAATACCACATGTAATTTTAATTACGTATGCATTCATAAAAACGTTTAATTGCGGAGCGTTTTTTGCAATTAAAATTAGAACAAAGTTAATGATGAATAAACTTCCCATAAGCGGCAGAGCAATTTCAACCGCTGATGTGATCGCAAATAATAGCGTTGCGAGTAGACTATCTAAGAAACTAGTCGTCAACAATTTTGAAATCGCCTCTGTATATTGAAACGACTTTAAAATCGTGGCAACGAAATAATTAATGCCGCCAAGTGAAATAAAAATAATGAGAAAAAATATATCAAAAATGGTTGATAGTAAAGTAGACTGTGAGCCCGCATTTACATCAAACAAACTTGCTTGTGATAAACCGATATCAAAGTCTAAAATATGCCCAGCCATTTTCGGAATGTTCCACAGCATTTCTACGATTTTTGAAAGTGATAATCCAATTACAATTTGCGTTCCTGCATAAGCTGCAACGTCCCAAACTGTCTTGATGTGAGAGACATCCACTTGATCGGCCACTGTAATTGAAAGGGCAAGTCCAAATGTAACCTTTGCCATCGCCGGAATTGATCGACCTGAGAAAAACGGTAAAAAATATAAAAATGAAGTAATGCGACAAAACGCAAAAAACGTCGCCGCCCATAATTCCATATTCATTTCAGTTCACCTATCTTAGTACGAACGCAATAGCGATGGGATTTTATCAAATAAATCTAAAATAAGCATCGTTAACTCTTGGAACATCCACGGACCTAAAATGATAATAACGAGCACAATACTCGCCATTTTCGGTAAAAACGTCAGCGTTTGCTCTTGAATTTGCATCATTGCCATAATAACCGCGATAATAATAACGACAATCAGACTTACAACGGCAATCGGCATTAAAATCATAACCCCTTTATAAAAAAAGGTTTGGAAAATATCTATAATTGGTGACGTATTCATTTATATGACTCCTATCACATAGCATCAAGCGCTTCAGGCGACCGTCTTAAACATAATATCGACGATTTTTGTATATCCACCTAAATATACGAAAACGAGTATTTTAAACGGTAAACTTAAAATCATCGGCGGTACCATCATCATCCCGAGGTACATTAAAAGTGTACTAATAATCAAATCTATAAATACAAACGCTAAATAAATGAACATCCCTGTTAGTAAACCTTTTTGAATTTGCGTTAACGTAAAGGATGGTACGAGTGTAAATAAGGAAAGATCTTTCAAATCTTTCGGCAACTCTTCTCCGCGTACTTTCAGCATCATTTTCAAATCATGCTTATACGTATGCTTTGACATATATTCTTTCATAATAGGAGCTGTCGTTTCCGCAGCTTGACTTACTGTTATTTTCTCTTTCGTCATCGGATCCCACACATCGCTCTTCAGTTGCCCGAGTACAGGCTGCATCGTAAAGAGTGATAAAAATAATGCAAGTCCAACAAGCACTTGGTTTGGTGGTAAATTCATTACCCCAAGTCCTTGACGTGTAATCCCAAGAACGATCATAAAATAAGTAAAATGTGTAAATAATAGAACGATAGAAGAAGATAATGATAAAAGGGTAACGAGCGCAAATAGTTGTACACTTGAATTACTCGTAAACTCTTTTCCATTTTCGAAATTAATAAAACCGTTCGGGGCCGCATACGCTGGATTTACAAAAATAATTGAAAAAACGATAGAAAATACGAAAATAACGGCTAATAATGATAACTGTTTCTTTATTCTCATGATGGATCCTCTACTTTTTTCGTTTCAGTCTTCACCGCGTCTTCTAGTGCTTGTTGAAACTGATTTCCTGTTCCGGTTAATTGCACAGACTGTACACCGTTATTACTAATAACAGTGAACACTTGCTTTCCGTCCACTTCAAATAAAAAGGCACTCGTTTGATGATTTAAATACACGCCGTCTTTTACTTGAATATGGCCATTTTCACCCTGCTTAAAAAACTGCTGTTTGCGCGTCTTTTTCGTCATATAATATGCACCGTAACCGAGCGCACCAAACAGTAAAACGACTTGAAATAAGGTCGTCATATACGACATATGACTCCTCCTCTACTCTTTATCTTGCATTTGACTTTGCGCTTTCATAAGCGCCGCTTGTTTCTTATCAGCTTCAATTTCAGAAATGATAATACCGAATTTCTCGTCCATTACGATTGCTTCACCGATGCCGACTTTCATATTACTTAAATACACATCTACTTTATGTCCTAAGTTTTTCTCTACTTCAAGAACATCGCCAACTTTTAACTGCTTTACATCACCAAGCGTAATAGATGACTTTCCAAGCTTTACACCAAGTTCAATCGAAATATCTGAAACAGTATCAATATGTGCTTTGCCTGCTTCATTTCGCTTTCCTGCAAAATCTTCTAATCCCATTAATGACACAGGAGATACTTCATGCTTCATATGGATCCTCCTACTCTACAAAACTTTTAAATAGGAGCGCCTTACGCGTTCCGTCTTTTCCAATAAAACAATTAAATTTATGCTTTCCATCTACATAACCAAGTAATTCATCCGAAACTTTCGTATGAAGCGGAATAATATCGCCTTCTTCAATTTGTTCAATCTCACTCATTGTCATTTTCTGCTCACCAATTGCAACGTGAACAGGTTTGTACACTTGATTTACTTTCACTTCCACTTCAGACGTATACTTCCTACGTTTATCCGAAGAATGTTCGACAATATTTTCAGACGTTAACTTATCCATAATTTCTTCAACAGATAAGAACGGAATCCCGATACGCACCGTCGTATTCCAAAAATCTGTTTTCATATTTACATTAAGTAATGAAATGATATCGCTCGCTGTCGTAATCTTTAATGCATTCGGATCTGTTTCCGTCGTTACAAATTTCGGTTCAATCGCAACAACACTTTCAAATGATTGCTCTAAATTTTTACAAAGAAGCAAGAATATATTATCAAGCGTTAAAAACTCAAATGCTGTTAACGGTCTACGCATCGTAAAGTTACGCTTACTATCTCCGCCAAGCCAACATTCATGAATATAAATAACGAATGCTAAATCAATCTCAATAACAATTTCTCCAAGCTCTGGTAAACCGAGATCAATTACACAATATAAATAATAATCTTTCGGCATTTTCTCCACATACTCACTCGTAAATGGAACTTGCTCAACCGTTGAAGGCTCTAGTTCAATTGGAATACGCATACGCGCTGATAACGTCTGTGACGTCTGTTTCCCAAACGTAGAAGCAATCGCTTGCAAACTACGTAAATGCTCAACACCGAACTTCTCTGGTCTATTAAAATCATACTCTTGAAATTTCTCTTGCTTTCCTGCTTCTTGTGCGAAAGCTGGCATTTCCTCGCCTTCATTTACCGCCTTCAGCAGGGCATCAATTTGCTCTTGGCTTAATTTTTCGCCACTCATGACAATCCCCTTCCCTACCTTTTCAATTCAACGATTTCAACGTACATCTTTCCATTCTTCGTCAAAATCTTTCCGGTTCCAATCTCTTCATTCTCAAGCATAAGACGCACCGTATTTTTCGTTGAATTTTCAAGACGATACAATGTACCTTTCGTAATATGAAGCAGATCTTCAATTTTCTTTTTCGTATTTCCGATTTCAAAATAAATTGTTAACGGAATATCATCTTGTAATTTCAAATCTAGCCAACTCCCATATCATGTTCACGAAAATTTCATGTTCTCTCTATATATGAAACTTCTTATTTTGAAACGTCGATATTTAATATTTTTTTAATATATCCTTGCGTTTCTTTAAATGGCGGTACGCCTCCATACTTCCTCACATTCCCAGGACCAGCATTATAAGAAGCAAGCGCCAATACTAAGTCGCCGTTATTTTTCTTTAAATAACCGCTTAACTCTTTTACGCCACCTTCAATACTTTCAGCTGGTGAAAATGGATTCTTCACACCCATCTCCTTCACATTCGCTGGCATAAGCTGCATAAGACCCATCGCACCTGCATGTGACACCGTTTTCGGATTAAAATTAGACTCTACTTCAATCATTTTTTGAATTAACGTTTTCGGAATTCCGTATGTACGACTTACACGATCAATAATATCCTCATACTTCCCTTCATTGGAAGAACGTATTTTTTGAATATTATACTTCTTCGTTAATCCCCACGTATCAACAGCCTCATTTTTCGTTTCTGGGAAACGTCGTTCAAACTCTTTTTGCGCAACTTGCACTTCATCTGCTTTCTTCGTTTCAGCCTTTTCTTCAGGCTTACTCGCTTCCTCTACTTTATTAATAGTTTCTGCCGTTTTATTAACAACCGCTTCTATTTTCGTAGATTGTACCGGCTGACTCATATCTTCTACTTTTGCCGGCTGCGTAGTAGCCTTGGTCTCCTTCGCAGGTTCACTCTGCAACTTCTCTTGAAAACGACTACTAACGAATGCTTGTGGACTACTTAGCTTTTGCTGAATTTGCCCTTTCTTATATGCAAGCACTTCTTTTACTATATTTCCAACTATCATAATATCACCTTTTCGGTAAACAAAGATAATCTAATATTAGAGTTTTTTTTTAAAGTTTGCAATAATCCTTTTAATAATTATGTAATAAAAAAATGAATATATTGTTAAACTGTTATTTTTTTATATTTATTAATTCGAATTTTTAGTTGACACCCGTTGTGGCAAGGATTACAATAAATCTCGAAATTGATTTTTTCGCATATTACCGTTTTTCAATTTGCAGAAAAGTCAATATAAAAAAATGGGGGTTTCTTAACATGAGAATTAATACAAACATTAACAGCATGCGTACACAAGAGTACATGCGCCAAAACCAAACAAAAATGAGCAATGCTATGGACCGTTTATCAAGTGGTAAACGTATTAACAACGCTTCTGACGATGCAGCAGGTCTTGCAATTGCAACTCGTATGCGTTCACGTGAAGGTGGCTTAAACGTTGCAGCTCGTAATACAGAAGACGGCATGTCTTTAATTCGTACAGCTGACTCAGCTTTAAACTCTGTATCAAACATCTTACTTCGTATGCGTGACCTTGCAAACCAATCTGCAAGTGAGACTAATACTAGTAAAAACCAAGCTGCAATGCAAAAAGAATTTGATCAATTAAAAGAACAAATTCAATACATTGCGGACAACACTGAGTTTAACGACAAAAAATTATTAGACGGATCTAATAGTACTATTAATATCCAAACTCTTGACTCACATGATAAAAATAAACAAATTACAATTTCACTTGATTCTGCATCACTTAAAAACTTAGATATTACAGATTTAGCCATTGGCTCAAACACAGTTAACAAAAATGATCTTGATACACTTAATAATTCTATGAAACGACTAGAAACTGCTGCTGCAGATGCAGCTGTACAAGCTCAAGACGTTACAGATGCAAAAAATGCTTTTAATAAAGTCAAATCAGGTTATACACCAGCAGAAGTAGAGAAAATGGAAGATGCTTTCAAAGCTTATGATAAAGTAGTAGCTGATCCAGCTAAAACTGATGCTCTTCTTAAAGCTGCTGCAGAAAAGATTAATACAGAATTTAAAACACTAACAGCACCTACGGCAACAGCATTCGATCCATCTTCTTCTGTTGAAAAAATCGATAAAGCAATAGAAACAATTGCTTCTAGCCGTGCTACTTTAGGTGCTACATTAAACCGCCTTGACTTTAACGTAACAAACCTTAAAAGCCAAGAAAACTCTATGGCAGCTTCTGCTTCTCAAATCGAAGACGCTGACATGGCGAAAGAAATGTCTGAAATGACTAAGTTCAAAATCTTGAACGAAGCTGGAATCAGCATGCTTTCTCAAGCAAACCAAACTCCACAAATGGTTTCTAAATTATTACAATAAGCCATTTGAGTTAGTTTCCTGAATAAACCTCTCTGCTTGCGGAGAGGTTTATTTTTTATAAAAACTTCTTTTTTTGATGGAAGAGAGCATCTGCAGTGCATAGAAGCGGTTAGTGCTTATCTTGATCCCCTCTTATGCTAAAACACAAATAGCAAATAAGCATAAGCCTTTTTATCTTTTCATGACCTTTTATTAGCTTTAGAACACTGACTATATCAATCTATAAGGAGTGTCTATTATGCGTATTGGTACGAATGTTTTGAGTATGAATGCTAGGCAGTCGTTGTATGAGAATGAGAAGCGTATGAATGTTGCGATGGAGCATTTGGCGACTGGTAAGAAGTTGAACAACACTTCTGATAATCCCGCTAATATTGCAATTGTGACTCGTATGCATGCGAGAGCGAGTGGCATGCGTGTGGCGATTCGTAATAATGAGGATGCGATATCGATGCTTCGCACGGCGGAAGCTGCCCTTCAAACTGTGACAAATATTTTACAGCGTATGCGTGATTTAGCCGTTCAATCTGCGAACGTTACAAATTCAAATAAAAACCGTCATTCACTGAATAAAGAGTTTCAGTCTTTAACAGAACAAATTGGCTATATTGGCGAGACGAATGAGTTTAATGATTTATCTGTATTTGACGTTCAAAACCGCCCTATTACATTAGACGATATCGATCATACGATAAATATGCCGAAACATATTCCCCCTTCCCCTACACAACACGACATCAGGATTTCAACAGAACAAGAAGCCAGAGCGGCGCTCCTTAAAATTGAAGAGGCTTTGCAAAATGTATCACTTCACCGTGCCGACCTTGGCTCTATTATAAATCGTTTACAGTTCAATATTGAAAATTTAAATAGCCAAAGCATGGCGTTAACAGATGCTGCATCTCGAATCGAAGATGCAGACATGGCGCAGGAGATGAGTGATTTTTTAAAGTTCAAATTATTAACTGAAGTTGCAATTAGTATGGTTTCACAAGCGAACCAAATTCCGCAAATAGTCTCTAAACTACTACAATCGTAAAAGTTCATCTTCCATCTTTGGAACGATTCCATACAAAATAAAAGGGAAATACATATAAACTATGTATCTCCCTTTTATTTTGTACCCAAATTTTATTACTGTGTTACAGTCATAACTTGTCCGCTACGATCAACCATAATTTTCATTTTACCGTCTTGTGCATTATATAGCCCTAGTTTATGTAATTCCATTTTACAATCTTGTACGAAAGTTGGTAATTTACGAATTTGATCGATATCAGAACTTGTAATGAAATGGATTAAAAGCTGCGTCATACCTTTAATATCTTGTACAAGCTCTTCTTTCTCTCGTTTTAGCCTTTCATTTTCTAGTTGTAACGACTGCAATTCACCTTCTAGACTACGTGTATTCTTTGCTTCTCTAGAACGCCCTGCTGCCATGCTAGAAAGCTTATAAATACCTTCCATAAACTGATGTAGTTCGTCTTCTTTCCTTTCACTACATTGATTAATTGTTTCAAAGTTATCAACGATACCAGATATAACTGTTACAAGATTTTTTTCATCCTCTTTATGCTGGATTTCTTCTTTTAATTCGTACTCGTTTTCTTGTTTTCTTGCAACGATTGTCTCTTTTACTGGTATATATTTCCGCTTTCGTCCTGGTTTTTGTTTTTCAATATTTTCAAACGTTATTTCACGTTTTTTTAATTTATAATACGTATTTTGCAATTGACTTTCTGTTTTTGGAAAAAGATTTAGTTCATTTTTACTTACGTATTTTGAAATATTTAAAATGTTTAACCCGTGACGTTGACAAAATTGATACACTTCATACAGTAGCTCTAGTTCAGACTTCAGCCATGTAATTGCTGATTTTTCATATGCTCGCATCCCGCCATTTTTTTCTATATCTATTTGAAATAATACCATTCTATTATGTAAATCAACTAACTCTTCATACTTTACTTGGAATTCTTTTTCTATTTTTTTAAATTCCACCTCTAGTTGCATATCGTTCATTTTATTATTTGACATGTTTTGTAAAAGACCTAATACATTAATTGCTGTGTGATGATACATAATCTGTGCCACTCCCCCTCATCCTTTCACAATTCTCATCTGACTCCCATGTCTTTTAAGAAAATAGCATTTTTTACATATCCATATTATAACAGTTCGAAATTATCTGTCAAATAATAAACATACAAAAATGTATAGAAAGTATAAAAATTTGGAAAATGTTTTTTTATTAATATGCAAAATTGCATATTAATTACATTTAATTATATTATATGGTATTTTGAATGTTTTTTCACCGAAAAAATTTGCGTTACCACGAAATATTACTAAAATAACAATCGAAAATACGTTCTCTTATATTTTTAAATCAAAAATCTCTAAATAAAGATTATTCACACATACAGCGACAAACACCCAAGAAACCTTTCATTTTTCTACCAGCTTAAAGTATAGAATACTAAAAAGGAATTAGCCATATGTAGCATTGGCTAATTCCTTCCTCTCTCTAACAGAATAGAGTTATAAACCCAGTCTTCAAATCCTCAATCAAAGTCTCACTTCTTCTTACCTAAAACTACTTCATACCTCTGAACTCACATCGCATGAGACTCTATTAAGCACTGAAAACTTCCTTACATAAGTAGTTCCTCTATTCCTACTAAATAGAAAAATGTTATACACCAGCTCTTCTAGTTACCTATATCTCAACATCGCATAGGGCTCTATTAAGCACTGACCGCTCAACACTTGGCTAGAGCTTCTATTCCGGCTAAATAGAAACTTTTAAAGTACTAACTTATCAACTAAACCAATTAGCTCTTGAATATCTGGCTTACTTACTTGAGCATTTGCTCCTACAGCTTCACCTTTATGGAATAATTCATTTGTAATTAATGAAGAGAAAATAATGACTGGTAAACGATTCATTACTTCACTATCCTTAACCACTTTCGTTAAATGATGTCCATCCATTTTTGGCATTTCAATATCCGTAATTAGCAAGTGAATATGCTCAAACATTTTTTCGCCTTGCTCTTTCGCTAATTTTTCAATTTGCGCTAACGCTTCTGCACCATTGCTGAAGAAGTTCATTTTTGTATATCCAGCTGATGATAATGTTTCTTCTAATATTTGGCGAAGCATCGCTGAATCTTCTGCAATGTAAATTACTTTTTCAGCTCGATCTGTTTTTTGTTCTAATCCTGCAATTGATTTATTGTCATAACCAGTGCCGCTAATTTCACATACAATTTTTTCATAATCTAATAGTAAGATGATTTTTCCATCTAGTTTTACAATACCAGATGTCGTTTCTTCTAATCCCATAGATAATGAAGCTGGTTCATCAATTTGTTCCCACGAAATACGTTGAATACGATGCACTTCATCAACGCGGAAAATAACTTTCATTTGGTTTAATTCTGAGATGATAAATTTCGTTTGATCAAGTGGCTTTGTTGACTTTAAATTAAGAGCCATTGCCAAGTTAATAACAGGTAAAATTTCACCACGTACTTGAACAACACCTTCAACTGCATGATGAGATTCTGGCACAGTTGTAACAGGGAATGGATTAATGATTTCACGTACTTTCATTACATTAATACTAAATAGGTTTTCACCAACAGTGTACGTAACAATCTCTAATTCATTTGTTCCGCTTTCTAATAAAATACTTTGTGCTTGTGACATAAAGGTGTCGCTCCCCTTCCATTAATTCCGTATATCTAATTATTAAGCTTTATAAAAGAGAAAAAGTCAACTACCTATATAAAAAATATAGATAGTCGAACGATTCATTTTATTAAAAAACAATTAATCTTGTATAAACGAAGCAAGTGCCTCTAATAAAACTTCTTGTGCACCTACAATTTCCGTCGGCATTGCTTCCCATTTTTTCGAAAGCTCTGTCTCTACTCTTATTCTCAGTTCAGAATTCATTTCTGCTAGCACATATTCTTTCGTTGCTATATCAACATCAAGTAGCGCGAGTGCATATAATTCCGGGTCATTTATTTTTTCGAATAATCGCTTTAATACTACCGGTGCTATATGTTTTAATTTTTCAATATGAATTTCCTTATCCGAAAATAGTAACTCATATTGAATAAACGTAACATTTTCTTTAATCACTTTAAAATAACAATTATTTTTTTTATCATTCACAAAATAACCGTTTGGATCTGCGATAATACTTTCTACTTTACGAATTAAATCTGGCAAACTATTCGCCGCCATTACAGTCCGCTGCTCAACCTCACTCGGCGAAATGAATGTAACGCGATACTTATTTTGCGCCATCCTCCTCACCTCTCCTTTTATAGATATTCAGTCTAATTGTATACTACAACTACCTTAAATTAACTTAAAACTCTTTTATATTACCACTTCTTACACTACCATACTACTCTAGTAACTCTACATATCTCTGGTCTTACACATCGGTCGGGACCTATTAGGCACTAACCGCTCCAAAACATCGCCAGGTCCTCTCTCAAAACCTAAAAAGTGCTTTTAAGAACCTTTCAATAACTCTATGTTATTAAACCAAAACGCTATCTGCTGATCCGTAATATTTGGCAACATAACAAAAAACTCACGACACTTCATCTCATCCTTAAACAGTTGATACTTCCAAACAGTATCGCTACCAACACTTATGAAATAAAACTCATGGATACGGCCAATGATTGCTTGTTTTTCGCCAAATGAATACGGAGGCACTTGCTTAATTTCAAATTGATCTGGTAAATATACATGCTCTTCTCGTTCTATTTTTAATACTTGCTCGGCAAGTTCACGTTTATTTTCGAAAAAAGGCAATTGTAAAATTCGCTCTTGTCTTGTCATACGAATAAAAAACCCTTTCTACTCCATTACATTTTTTCCTTACGATATATTATCGAATTAAGTTTACAACTTCATTTAATACTTCATCTGAAACTTTAATTACTTTCGCATTTCCTTGGAATCCGCGTTGGTATAACATTAAGTCAACGAATTCTACAGATAAATCTACGTTTGCACCTTCTTGTGCACCACCACGTACTTTACCTGCACCGTTTTGACCAGATGCACCAAGAGCTAAAATACCTGTTGTATTCGTTGCTGTATAGTTACCATTACCTGTTTTCATTAGTCCGCCTTCGTTCGGGAACATTGCAACAGCTAATTGACCTGCAGATTTCATACTTCCATCAGAATATTTTACCATTACGTATCCACCGTCAGCAATGAAGCAATCTTTAACCGTCGCTGCTGCTCTACCATCTACGTCTGTTACTGATAATGTTTTATCTGTTGGATGATTTGTTAAATGGCTTAAGTCTAATTTTATAGAACCGCCATCAAATGGAATATTGGCTCCTTGCTCTTTCGGATTTGGATTTCCAACAGCATCAAATGTCATATTACCACCTGCACCTGGAACATCTTTAAACTCTGTTTCTTTTTTCGAGTCATTGCGCATTTGTACTTTATATGTATAGTTATGTTCACTCGTTTGTTTAAACTCTACACGCATTGTCCATGTATTCCCCGCATTATCATATACAGGTAAATCTTGTGTAATTTGTTTTTCACCAGTTGGAATGTTTCCTTTAATTGTCCCTTTCGATGTTCGAATACCACCAATTGCTGTTCCCATTGGAATTTGCAACGGTCCTGGAATTCCAGATAAATCAACTTCACCAGTTGCCTCATTTGCAGGGTATGCAAACACGTATTGACCTTCAGTATTCGTAATATAGTAATCTGAAGATATCCCAAACGTACCTTTACGAGTAAATTCCATATTTCCGCCTTTTGAATCACCTACAACGAAGAAACCATTACCTTCCATTGCTGCTTGTGTTTTTCCACCTGTTAACGTAATTGTACCATCACTATAATCCGTAACCGTACCACTCATTTTCACACCGTTACCAATACTTTTCGGATTCGTTCCTGCGTATTTACCGTCACCTTTTGCACCAATCGAATTGTTATATAGTAAATCATCAAACATTGCTTTTTGTTTTTTATAACCTACTGTTTGTGCATTGGCAATATTATTTGAAGTTACACTTAATGCATTTTGTGTTGCATTCATCCCTGTAATACTTGTATATAACGCTTTAATCATAACGTATGGACACTCCTTATGAATTTGTAGTTTTTACTTCTTCAGTTACTTTTTGATCGTCTTTCTTTGCGTCTTCTGGATTTGTTTCTCCAATCGGTTTATCAGACACTCTCTCAACGAAACGAAGAGAGACAACTTTATTATTAATAACGAGCTGTACATCGTTATTTTCCGCAAGACGAACCGTTTCTACTTGACCGGTTACTTTGTTTCCGTCACCGTCAACACCTCTTACGTATTTCCCTAAAAACTTCATTCCACCATCAAGTGCTGTTGAATACATCGTTGATTGCAGCTTATCTACTGCTTTCGTCATATTCTGTACTTGTTCCATAAGAGATAACTGCGCTGTCTGATTCATCATTTGATTCATATCCATCGCATTAAATGGATCTTGATGTTGGAAACTTGATAAAAACAATTTTAAGAAATCATCTTTCCCCATTACCCCAGGAGTCTTTTGCGCTCCTGCTGAAACTCCATTACTTTGTTGCACTGGCGATTGTACACCATTAACAGGTACATTACTTTTTTGCGCTCCTGCTTGTAACGGAATATGATTTGTACTCGTTGTATTTAATCCAACTGTTGGCACGCTTTATTCCTCCAATAATCCCGCAAATTCTGTTGATTGTTGTTTTTCATGATTTGTATTTGCTAATTTCTGTTTTTGCCTTTGCTCTTGTTCTCGCTGTTCTTTACGATTTTCATCTTTATCTGAATAGCTAATTTGAATATTGATTTCTTTTTCTTTTAACTTTAATCTCAATTCATCAAAAATGATTTCAACACGTTTTTTCGCATCGTGTTTTTCCATTTCTACGTGAACGTCAATTTGATCTCCGTGTTTTTTCATAAACACTGTTAATGTACCAAGTTTTTCTGGATTTAACTGAAATAAAACACGTTCTTGTTTCACTACAAATTTTTGCAGCGCTTCTACTTGCGCTTCCATTTTCTTTCCTAAGTCAGGTAATGAAACTTTCTCAGCACCACTATTTGATTTCCCTATTTGTTCGATACTCGTCGTTTTATTTAATAATTCTGCACCTGCAGAGCTCGAATCGTTTAATGCATCAACTTCTGGCAACTCTATCTTTGCATCATCGCTCTCAAGTTTCGGAAGATCTACCTCTTTAAACTCTTCTTGTTCCTTTGCAATATTACAAGTTTCTGTTTCTACAGCCTTCAATGCTTGCATCGCTTGCTCTGGCATCTTCATTTTGTCTAATACCATTTGCATTGTATCTTCTAAACATATAGCATTTTTGATATTCATATTTGAAAGAAGTTCTTGTAATTGTTGTAATTCAGCTGCAGGTAATTCATTAAGTTTAATATTGCCATATTCTTTATATAGCTCTTGTATTTTTTGTATGTATTGATATAACAATTCCGGCTGCACATGTAATTGCTCAATTGCAACCATTTGCTCAGATACAGCTAATAACAACTGTTCTGTCTCTTTTTTTTCTTCTTTCTTTACAATAGGTTCTTCTTCCGTTACCGATTTTTTAGAAAGAATATAATCTTTTCTCTCTTCTTTTGGTGCTTCTTCTCGTTTCGTTTTCTCCGTTTGCGGCTGTTTTTTATTTTCCATTCTCATCGTACGATCGAATGAAGAATCTTCATTTTTTGATTGTACTTCTAGCCCTTTTTCTTTTTGCGGAGGTAAACTTTGTTGCACCGGTAATACAGACTGTATCACTACATTCACCTCATCCATTCATACACATTTTCAAATCCAGAAGCATTTTTTCTTCCAGCTTTTCTTGTGCTTTCGCAAGCTTTTTGCAATCTTCTTGATACATCTCATCAATGACACGTTCTTTTTCTTTTACTTGCTCTAAAAGGCTTTCATTTTTTTGAATAAAACCTTCCGTTTTTTTAATTTTTCGATTCCATTCTTCTATTCTTTCAGGTGAAAACGTATGTGAAGAAAGCATGCCAGCCATAATACGTTGCCCAGTTTGTACGACTTTACTACGCGATTTCACAACATATAAATCATATTCTTTTTTTTGTTCTATTTTTCTTTTTTCAGCTGTTAATTCATACACTTCTTTTAAAATATGTTCTTTTTCTTGGTTTATTTGCAATTTTATTGTGTCGTACTGCTGTTTATCCACCTGTTTTCATAGCCCCTTTCTATTATAACGTTCTCTTTTTCTATTATATAGTTTTTTTCCAAAAAAATCTGTGAAATATTAAAAAACAAAAAAATAAGACCTCTTGGGCAGAGGCCTTATACTATATGCTGTATCGCTTCAACGATATCATCAAATTGGAAACTATCCGATCGACCTTGCTTTAAAAATGTATTTATGCCTTCTACTTTATTTTTACATTCAAAAATATAAGCATTTTCTTCATTTTCTTGAATCGTTCCTAGCTTAAAATACAATTCATTTTCTTTATAAATTGATAAAATCTTTCTCATTTCATTTGCAAGTTGCCAATGATGTGGCGAAACAATTTCTTCCATAATCCTACTTACTGAATCTAATACTGAAATCGCAGGGTAATGACTAAGCGTTGCAAGCTCACGCTTTAATACGATATGTCCATCTAAAATACCACGTGCTAAATCTGGTACAGGACCATTTAAATCATCCCCATCAACAAGCACCGTATAAATACCTGTTATAGATCCCTTTTGTGTTTTTCCGGACCGCTCTAACAACTTCTTCATATAACTTTCCATTAACAGTGTTTTACCACCAATCGGTAACTCTTTAACAGCAATATCAACACTTCTTCGTGCATCGGCAAAACGAGTAACAGAGTCCATCATAAGTAATACGTTATTACCTTGATCACGGAAGTATTCAGCAATAGACGTTGCGAGTTTCGCTGCACGAAGTTGCATAAGGTGACTTTCATCTGACGTCGCTACAACAACGACGCTTTTTCGCATACCTTCCTCGCCTAACTCTTTTCGAATAAAGTCTTTTACTTCCCGGCCACGTTCTCCTACTAAACTAATAACATTTATATCAGCTTTTGCATTTTTTGCTATCATTCCAAGTAAAGTTGATTTACCAACACCTGACCCAGCAAAAATACCAATCTTTTGACCGATACCAATTGTTAGCATAGAATCAATTGATTTTATTCCTGTTTCAAATACATCGGTAATCTCTTCACGTTCAAATGCATGTATAGGTGGTGCATCTAGTTTTATTTTCTGTAATGGAATGTTTTCAGCTTCCTCATTTAACACTTCACCATTTGCACTTAACACTTTTCCGAGCAAGTGATTACCACGTGGTACAACAACATCTTCTGAAACTAATGTCACTGAATCTCCATAACATACTTTTTCTGTCTGTTCAAATGGAAGTAGCATATTATTTTCCTTTTCAATGGCAATCACTTCACATAAGACGTTATGTTCTCCAACGAAGCAAACATCACCAATCTTCGCTTTCGGCCCTTTTGCTACGAAAAACTGTTCTTGTACACTATGAACTTTGCCTACTTTCGTATACAGCGGTGTTTCAATGAACTTATTCCATTTTTCGTTCTCATTCATTAACAGGCGGCTCATACATTTTGCTCCTCAAATAACTTCTCTTCTTCCCATTTCTGACGAAGTTTCGCAAATATAGGTGCAAATTTAAATTCAAAGAATTCTTTCTCTTCTTCCAGAACAAATTCACCAAACTGCAGGGAGAAATCATATTTCCATTCTACTAATTGTAGTAACCAATATTCTTTCGTATTTTCCTTCTCTTCTTGAATACGTTCAAACGTTTCTGGATGTACTGTAATGATTAATTTTTCAAACGAAGTTGGCAATGTTTGCACTATGCCGGTTAAAATAGGTAACACATCAAGCAATCGTGAATCTACCGCTTGATTCACGATTTTTTCTGCTAAATGAAATGATTGATCCCATAATAACTCTGTCCATTCATATGCTGTTTCTTGTTGTTCTTTTTGAAATTGCACACGCGCTGCTTCCATCTGTTCCATTTGCTCATGAATATGCATTTGAAATTGTTCTTTATCTTGTAATAACTGCTGCCGCTCTCGTTCTAGCATTTGCTTCTCTTGCCTTAGCTGATTCATTTCCATATGTAACGATTCTTGCTGGGCGCGAAGTTCTGCATGATCAGCTTGTAATTCTTCCTCTTCTATTTGAACTGAAGCTGGTTTTGGAAATTGTAATTCATACGTTTCTTCAGAAAAAGAAACAGAATTCTTCGGAATTCTGTTTTTAAATAAGGACATCCTCTTCACCTCTTTGAACGATAATTCTTCCTTCTTTCTCTAGCTTTTTCACTGTACCAGTGATCGTTTGCTGCGCTTTTTCAGCATCCGTCATCTTAAGCGGTCCTAAGCCATCTAATTCTTCTAGAATCATCTCTTTACGGTTTGAAGACATACATGTAAATAATTTCTCTTTAATTTCTTCTTTTGCAATTTTAAGTGCTTTCGCAAGAACACCGTTATCTGTAATTTCTTCTAATACACGGCGAAGCGCAAGATCTTCAAGACCAAGTAAGTCTTCAAAGACAAACATATTTTCTTTAATTTTCTCAGATAACTCATAATCGACTTCATCCAGCTTTTGAAAGACTGTTTTTTCAACACCTCGTGAAACATTATTTAAAATATTTACGATTGTTTTCAAGCCATCAGTTTTATTAATTGCACTAAATGCCATATTATTTAATTTCGATTTTAACAACTCACCAATTTGATTAATTAACTCACCATCAACTTGTTCTAGTTTCGCTATACCCATTACCGTTTCAACGCGCTTATGATCTGGCAATCTCTCAATTAATTGAGACGCAAGTTGCGGTTTAATATAAGAAGCGATAATTGCAATTGTTTGTGGTGACTCATCATTAAGCACTGTAAGAAGTGGCTCTAAATCTGTAAGTGAATTTAAGAACTCAAACGGATTATCTTTGTTATACCAAAGATCTTCCAATAATTTTTCCAGTTCGTCTTCTGGCATGTTTTTAAATATGCGACGAATGTATTCTTTATCTGGAGTGACTAAGTTCAATTCTTTTACATTTAGTTCATATAAGAACTCTCCTAGTACATTTTCTAACGTTTCTGGTTTGTATACACGAAACTTTGCGATTTCACGAAGTAATACTTCTTTTTCCTCAGCTGTCATATATTCAATGACTTTTGCTGCCACCCCTTCTTCTAATGTACGAATAAGGATGGCAGCTTTTTCTTTGGAGGAGATTTCATCTAACATCATTGTTCCTCCCTTACTGTCCGTTTAACCATTTTTTAATTACTTTTGCAGTACCTTCTACATGTTCTTTCGTAGCATCCTGCACTTGTTCATCTAACGTTGGTTCTTTCGGTTCTTCTGGTTCAGGTTTTGGCTCTGGCACTATTTTTTCTTCAGGAATTTCCAAGATACTTTCATTACTTGCAGCAATTTCCTCTTCTGCTAAGTATTCTTCATATTCCTCTTCTTCTTTCTTTCTCTTACGTCTTGCTAATAAGAACCATACTAGACCACCGATTGCTAATAAGCCAGCTGTAATTCCACCGAATAACCACCAGTTTATACCACTTTTTTCTGGCTCTTTCTCTTTTTCGGCTTTCGGCTGATCGAACTGAACAGTTACAACGTTAACTTGACCATTTATAAAGTTACCGTTCGGATCAGCTTGAAGTCCTGCCGCTGTTCCGATTGCTTCTTTAAAAGTTGTCATATCAATTCTACGTTTTACTAACGTATCATTATCTACCCATACAACAACATTCGTTTTCGTTAATTCTGGGTGTTTCTTAATTGTTTCAACTGTTTTATCTATTTCATAATTTTCAATTTTGTTGCCATTTTTATTATCGTAGACAACTTTACCATTTTGATTATTGTTCGTACCGTAGTTTGGCACTTCACCGTTAGCTGTAATACCAGCACCTTGCTTCGTATCTGCCCCTTCTTGCGCAGTAGAGCTTTCCTCCTGCTCTTGTTTACTACGAAGTACACCTTTATCACCATACTTCTCTGACTGACGTGTAACTTCATCGTAGTTTACAGATACTTTCGTATTCACTTTATATTCATTCGGTTTAAACATCGTCATTAACGTTGCATCAATGTCTTGCTTTAATTTACCTTCAAGTTGGTGCTGCATCTCTACTTCTTTCTCATAAGAGGAGGAACTACTAGAATGTGCTTCATCTGCTCCTTTTGAGATAACACCTTTTTTACTATCAATAACACTTACTTCTTCTGCTTTCACACCAGGAACCGCTGCACTAATCATTTGCTGTATACCCGCAACTTGATCAGCTGTTAACAATTGTCCACGCTTCACTCCAACCGTAATCGCCGCTGTTCCTTTTGCTTTTTCTTCATCAAAAATTGTCTCTTTTTCAGGCAATGTAATTTGAACATTTGCCGTTTCAACTGTCGCAAAATTTCTTACAATATCTTGCTCCAATTGCTTCTTCGTACCGACAATTTGCTTCATTTTTTTATCTTGCTCACTTGAACCGAGCGAGCTTTCTAATAAAATTTCCTCACCGCTTTTCGAATTAAACGGTAAGCCCATCCCATTCATTTCTTTTCGAACCCATGGAGCATCATTCTTTTGCACACGAATCGAACCATCGGCCGCTAATTGATAATCGACACCTAACTTCGATAATTCTGCTGTAATCTCTTGTTTATCTGTATCATTTAAATTTTGATATACAACAACATATTTATCTGGCAAGGTGAAGTATAAAAGTGCTCCTGTTACAATCGCTAAAAGCGCAGCACCAATTACTAACTTATGCCACGTTTTTAACGATTGGATAACATTTTTCATCTTTTCCATTTAAACACACCCGTCCACTTTCCTAAATTTGCATATTAATTAGTGACTTATAATTTTCAATAAGATTATCACGTACGAGAGCAGCTGTTTTCATTTGAGACTCAGCTTTCTTTTGCTGAATTAAAACGTCATGTGTTTCTCCTACCCCTTTAGTTAGTAAATCATATACTGCTGTTTGCGCATTGTTTTGCGTTTGATTCATATCTTCCAATAAATCAATAAACTTTTTCTCCGGAGCTACAGATGTTTGAGAAGTTTTCGGTGCACCAATTGACTGAATTGCTCCAAATGGTTGTGTATGTAACATTGGTTGAATTTTCATATTACTATCTTCCCCCTTATCCTCGGCCGATTTCTAAATCTTTATCAAGCATTTTTTTATTCGCATTTAATACACTCGTATTCGCTTCATACATTTTTTGAGCAACCATTACATTCGTCATTTCAGCAGTTACATCAATATTGGGATAACGTACATATCCTTCTTTATTTGCGTGCGGATGCGTCGGATCATACACTAAATTTTCCGTTTTGTCTGCTTCAATACTTTTTATTTTTACTCCGTTAGTAGGAGCCCCATCTAGCATACTTGCAAAACTATTGTTTGATTCTAGCACCACACTACGACGCTCATATAAATCTGCCCCCGGAGCCGCCGTCGTATTTGCATTTACAATATTGTTAGAAGTAACTTCCATCCACTTTCTCGCTGTCGTTAGTCCTGAGCCACTTGCATTAATTGCCTGAAACATCCGTTGTCTCTCCTTCTACTTTTAACGTCCGCGTGCCGCTTGGTTAATTGCATATTGTGTATTAATTGCATTAACTGAAATACCGTATAACTGATTTGCTTTCATTAAATCTAGCATTTCTGTCGTTACATCCACACTATTTCCGTCTTTATTCGTTTGCATTGATTTTGTTTGAATCTTTGCATATGTATTTTTCGTATTTACTGTCGGCAAGTGCATTTCATTCGTTTGATATAAATCTGGATTACTCTTTAAATCAGCCGCATTGTTTTTATATAATGCACTACTTTTATTCATCTGCTCAGCAAATGTTACATCCTGTGCTTTATAGCCAGGTGTATTTGCATTTGCAATATTACTAGAAACAGTATTTCGTTTCGTCACTAAATAATTCATATAATGGCTTACATCACTCACTAAATCTGGCATATTCCACACCCTTTCTTTTCTAACGTAATGATCCACTGATAGAAGTTTCACTTCATTATTTATTTTCTTATATGCGTTTATTAAAATATTTACTATTATGTACCCTTACATATTTTATTCCATTTTTTCATTGTTGTCTTTAGAAAAATACAAAAATATAAAAAAGAATGCAAAAAACTGTATACACATAGTAATCTATAGAACATTTCAATATATAAACTACAAACTAAAGTCCATTTTTCTATTATTTAGATTACTATTATTTTTTCATCACAGTCATAAAATGAAACCTCAATCAGTGGAGTTCTTTATGTAAACGAAGGAATAGACCCCCTTTTAAAAGGGGAATCTGTTTCCAGACGTTATTATTAATATTTACCGTAAAATGAATTAGCCTTCATTCGCCCATTGTTTTCCATAATCATTTCTTCTAAAATCCTTTGCTTATCCCGAATATGCTGAGCTGCCTTAATAATTAGCGGGCTTACTTCTATTGCAACTTGCGCACGCGTTTCTTCATCCAATGTCATCATCCAGCGATTTAACATCTCACTCTTCTCAGCAAACTCTCTATCTGACACTTGCAATTCACCGATTTCATTAAAACAGTCGACAAACGTCCGATAAATATCATTGTTCATTTTCAAGTGCTCCGCGGTAGCCGTCTATTAAATCTTGTAACACTTTCACAATTGCATCAATATCTTTCGCTTCACGCGTTACTTTCATCGTTTGAATTTGAATGCTAATCCAATCATATAAACCATAGAGACTATCATATAAATCTTTCGTAATCTCAGGATTTAATTGAAGCTTTAGTTCTTCAAAAATACGTTCTAATTTTTCAAGAAGTGCGTCCCCTTCTTGTAGTTTAAAAGTATGTAAAAGTTCTTCTAAATTACGAAACTCTACAATACATCTTTCATAAATAAAAATTGTATTTTTAATTGGGTTACTCGTCATAATATCATTTTGCATATAACGTTGCCATGCTTGCATACGATCACTTCCTCAACTTTCATTAATCATCACTTTTTTGTTTTGTCATTGCTTTAATTGTTTTTAGTTGGCTATCAAGCGCCGCCAATGTACTTTCTAGCTTTTGATACTTCTTCACAATTTCATCTTGCTTTTGCTTATTTTGCATATCAATATCGCTAATTTTTCTATCTAAATCACTTACACGCGAATCTATACTCTTTACTCGTTCCCCAACGACACCTTTATCACCGAAAAGCTTTTCAAGCGGGGCCTCCATCATTTTCCCTAAACCATTTGAGCTAAAGAAAAACTGTTTAGCTGTATCTGGCTTTTCTTTTAATGCCTTTGTTAGAGCTTCATCATCGACTTCTAATGTCCCATCCTGCTTTATTTGGATACCAAAATTAAATAAATAATTATCATCTTGAGAAAATGTTACAACGCTATTCATTACTTGACGTATGCTTTGCATAATTACTTGTCCCTGGAAGGCTCCACCTTTTCCAGCAAAAAGATCTACTGTAGAAACCGCTTTATTATAATCTGCCACCATTTTTTTAATAAGGTTGGATGCGTCGGTTACATTTGAATCACTTACTGTAAATTTTAAATCTATTCCTTTTGTGTCTGTACCAGTTCCACCGTCCGTTACCTTCGATTCAGTTACTTTTAATAACTCCACTTTTACACCAGGGAGTGTTTCAATTGTATTACTAGCACTTTTCCCTTCAATGCCATTAATACTGTATATTGCATCCTGTGCTTCATTAATGACGTTCACTGCTTTACCATCCACTGTAGATAAACCCATTTTTTGGAACAAATCAGATTTTTCACTTGTAAACTTAATTTCGCCTCCCATTCCCTCATTTTTAGCAGACATAAATACTTTGCCACCAAGCGTATATGCAGAAACACCATAGTCACCATCATTAATTTTATTAATTAAGTCCTTATAAGTCATATCCGTTGTTACTTTAAGTGGTTTCCCATTAATTTCTAATGTTTCTTCTGCAGGTAATTTTTCATCAATTTTAATATCATTTGAAGCAATTTGATGGCGTTGCGCAAGTTGCTTAATTGTCATATTGAATGTTCCCGAGATTGCTCCGCCATCAGCTATTACATTAATATAGCCATCCTGTGTTGTTGTAACTTTTTTTTCATTTCCTTTAAATGATGCTAAGTTTTTAAATGTTTGTGTAAAAGAACTAAATTCTGTTTTTAAACTTGTGTATAATTGTTTATCTTGTGTAAGTTGTTGTTTTTCCGTTGTATAGGGTGTTTTTTTCATATTTAATGCTTGTAGTTCTAATTCTACAAGATTAGAAGTATCGATCATATTATTTCCGAGGTTCCAAATTTGTTGTCTACCGCCAATACCTGTTAATGTTCCTGCCATGTTGTATCACTCCTTATTCGTTTACATATAATCTAAAATGCTCGTTTTACTCATCGTACTAACTGCTTTAAGCGTCGCTTCATACGTTGCATTTATATATGCTAAGTCAGAAATTGCGACCGCTAAATCGACATCCTCAATTTCTTTACGATTTTCTTGAAGCGCTAAATTTTGTTCACTTAAAATTGTTTTAAACGTCTCCATTGTGTTCATTGTTGAACCAACTTCAGTTGTACGGTTAATGATGCCATCTAAGTTTTTCTTATTTTCTCCTAATAACGGTTGTAACGCTTTTTGGTCACCTTTTTGCATCGCTTCGCTCATCTGTTTTAACGTTTTTATAACTGGGGATAATAATGCTTCTCCGTTACGGAACGCTTTGAATTCATAACCGTCATTTAGTTGCCAGTTCACATCATTTTTTCCGCCCTGGTATGTACCATCTTCTGTAAATGGTGGCTTCTCTGCACTATCACCACCGAAAATATAACGGCCTTGCTCTTTCGTATTCGCTAAATATACAACTTGTTTTAAAATTTGATCAATCTCTGCACCGATTGCTTTCAATTCTTTTTCACCATTTTGCTCACTTAATGCTTGTACTGTTAATTGATCTGCTCTCGTTAAAGATTTCAAAACACCTTGTAAAGTATTTTCAGTTTGTGTTAATACATTTTTCGAATCCGCTATATCTTTTTGCATTTGCTCCATATTTGCCAATGAATGTTGAATCGCAAATGATTTACTCGCTGCAAGTGGGTCTTCACTCATAAGAAGATTTTTCTTCCCTGAAGTTACTTGGTTTCTATGGTATTGTTGTTGCACATTCAAATCCATTAACTGATTCTTTGCCCAGTTTGCATTTTGAAATGTAGATACTCTCATTTCTATCTCCTCCTTATATATTTCCAATCAATTACTATCACTTATCGAATAATCGAAAATAGACTATCAAACACTTCATTCATCGTAGTAATAGCTTTAGAATTTGCGACGAAGTATTTTTGGAAGGCCATTAAATTTACCATTTCCTCTTCCATATTTACCCCTTCGACGCTCATTTTTTCTTGCTGAATACCTTCTAGTAAGTCTCCATGAATTTTTTGATAAGCATTCACTGCACTTTTATCAGAGGCTACACGAACTATAAATTGGTCTAATGCTTGTTTATAAGAAAGACCTTCTTTATAATCTCCATCTGTAATTGCTGCTAGTTTATTTGCTGTTTCAGCAGATATTTTCATTTTCGAAACATCTTTTTGGAATTCTGGATTTAACTTCATATCCTTCGCATAATCTCCAACGAAGAAATCTTTTCCCATCACTGTATTCACTTGATTTTTCACTGAACTCATTAAGTCTTCGAGATTTTTTTTATAATCAACAATCTTTGCTTTCGTATCAATCGCTGACTTTATCGCTCCGCTAGTTACAGAGATTTCTGAACCGTAAATCTCAACTGACATTGGGTCTTTTTCTTTATTTAATTGAAGTGGATATGTATCTTGTCCATTTACTGTTAAAATACCATTCATTCTAACACTCGCGATATTAGGATTCATAGATTCATAAGATACTTCGATGTTTGCATACTTAGACATCTCTGTAACGATGCGATCTCGTTCGTCTAAAAGTTGATTCGGCACTTGTGTACCCGCTTGTCCAATTTTATGATTCGCTTCTGCTAAACTAGCAGCAAGACGATTAAATTCATTAACATGCGCTTCAATATCTTCTGCTGTCTGTGCTTCCACTGTATCTAAGTTTTTCGCAAGACGATTCACTTGACTTGTGAACTTCCCAGTTTCAGAAATTAATGTATCATAGTAGTTTGGTTGCTCTGGATTTTTTGCTACTTCACGAAAGGCATTAAAGAAACCGTCCATTAAACTAGATAATGAATTCTTCCCTGTCGTTCCAACCATAGACTCTACACGTGATAAAGTTGAATTCATGTAGTTATAGTAAGAGAGCTGAGATAATTGATCATTAAACTGCTTCGTTTTTACCTCATCAGTAATACGGTCAACACCTAGCGTTTGTACACCGTAACCAATTCTCTGTTCTGGCGTATGACCATTGCTTGCTCCAACAGATCCGTAATTCACCATTTGACGAACATAACCCGGTGTATGAATGTTAGACAAGTTTTGTTTCGTTGTTTGTAACCCCATTTGAGCCGCTAACATGCCCGATAGCGGTGTATTATAATCAGATAATCTCATAAAACTTCACTTCTCCTTTACAATAGTTCGTTCATAAAGATTTGCGAATTATTGTTTCGCTCTAAGTTATATTCAGAAACAGAATCCACAATACTTTCTGTAGTTTTTAATAGTACGTTTAAGTAATATTGATTTTTCAAAAGAAGCATTTTTACATTCTCTTCTAATTCAGTTACGTTTTTTTGTAATTCTTCCATTTTTTTAATTTCTTCTTGAGAAAAATACGAAAATAACGCACTTACACGAAACGATTCAACCCCTTGTTCTTTACAGAACTGAACAACCATTTCTTCTAATGAGCTTGATAACCCTTTTAAACCATCAATGTACTGCAATTGCTCTACTTGCAATTTTTGAACTGCATTTACATTTTTATTTTTTAAATTCTCATATATTTGCTCTCCAAGCGCTTGAATATTTTCATACGCTTTTTGAATAATAACGAGTTTTTCATATAATTGTATGTACATATAGCTTCCTTCCTTTTACAAGACTAAATTCACAATTAAACCATGGATTTCTCCAATTTGATTTAACATTTCTAAATGTCCTGTTTTCGTATTAATTAAATTCATAACATCTTCTAATTCATTCAATCCCATTTCTGCCTGTTTCACAATCGTCATTTTCTGTGAATATCCGTAACGCGGGTGACGAGACATGACATCTTTATACTGCAATACATTATCCACGTAAAAATTCAAAAATGATTTTACTGTATTTTTGTATTCCATTACATTATCAAGCGTTAATTCCATTTCAATTTTCTCTTTAATTTCTCCAATATTATCGACAAACGCTTCCATTTGTTCTAGTAATTTATCTTTTTTCGGATCTGCATGCAAATTATCCGAAAATGCAAGTCCTGTTCTGACATTTGCTTCTTTCGGCATTTGAGTAGCAGGCGGTATATGCGATAAAATTGGATTATGCGAGATAGAACGTAGCATATATATCACCTATTTATTTTTTTATTTCTTCCTAAACTTAATCGTAAAATCCAGTTATTTATAATTATACTCTGAACAGTAATATTTTGCAGTTATTTTTTATAAAAGATATGTTACAATTTAGCATGAGGTGGCACAATTCTATGAATATTTTCCTTTGTGGTTCAAATCAATTAACAGCATTAGATCAAGAAGAAATTAAAAAATTTTTAACTGACTATGCTCACAAACATAAAATTTACATATTATGTTATAAATCTATTGAAAATGAGGTTCTTCGTTTTTTCGTTGAGAATGAAAGACTCGCTCAAAATTTATGCCTTTACACGCTGCAACCATTGCAAGCAATTACAGATGAATTTCAAGAAGTCGTTGATTACTTAAAAAAACACGGAGCCGAATATGTTGCTTTTGATCATCCTTCTGACTCCATTTACCGATCAGATTATATGTTTTTTGTTAAACAAATTATTGAAGACACTGATTTAGTTCTCTGTTTTTATAATGGGGACAAACATACATCTGTCATCCCTGTCGATGTTGCAAAAGAAGCAGGTATTGATGCTGTCATTTATGATTTACCAGGATTACATGAAAAGCAAATGAAAAAAAGCTTTGAACAAAAAATTCGTATGATGTAAAGGGGGAGGCACAATATCATTATTGTGCCCATTGTAAATATGATAATTGAACAAGATTATGATCATTTTATCGCGAGTTTTAAACAACAATTCAATATGGACATCGCTTCATATAAACAAGATAGAATGCGCCGTAGAATCGATGCTTTCATTTCGAGAAAAGGCTTCGAAAACTACACTAATTTTTTAAACAAATTACGCGCTGATCAAAATTTATTTTTAAATTTTATTGACTATATTACAATTAACGTTTCAGAGTTTTTTAGAAATAAAGAACGATGGCAAACTTTAGAGTCGAAAGCACTACCAAAATTACTCGAACAAAATAGCGGAAAATTAAAGGTATGGAGTGCCGCTTGCGCTGCTGGTGAAGAACCGTATACACTCTCTTTAATTTTATCGAAGCATCTTGCTCCATTTCGTTTTGAAATTCAAGCAACAGATCTTGATTTTCATATTTTAGAAACCGCAAAACGCGGTCAATATACAGAACGTTCGTTAAAGGAATTACCTAATGATTTGAAAGAACGTCATTTCACAAAAGAGAATGATCTATATTCATTGCATCAAAACATTAAACAAAACGTCTCGTTTAAACAACATGACCTTTTAATGCAGTCATTCGATACAAATTATGATTTGATTATTTGTCGCAATGTAATGATATATTTCACAGAAGAAGCAAGAGTAAAACTTTACGAAAAATTTAGTCGTTCTTTACGAAAAGGCGGTGTACTATTTGTTGGTAGTACGGAACAAATTTTAACACCCGAACGTTACAATCTTCAGCGATTTGATACATTCTTCTACGAAAAAATATAAAAGAGGTCGTCACAATGGAGTGACGACCTTTTTACATAACTCGAATTAAAATAATACCGACAATCCATATGAAGAGAAAAAGAAACGTCATAGACCATTTATGTTCTTGCATCGTTTGTTTCAATGCCTGTGATAATTGTGTCATGTTCATTTCCGCAAGCGCTCTCCATACACTTACATCCCGATCTTTAGCAATGCGGTCTGTAACGCTAATTAAAATTGTTTCGTTAGACAATTTCGTTATATAAGCAGTAATAACCGTTACCATCAAATTTATATTTCCTTCTGAAGAATCACTTTCCACTCTAGAGATAAGTGCACTCACATCGAGTAACGGAATATGTACTTTTCTACCAAATGATAGTTGTACTTCAGCGAAATCATATGTTCCATCTAACAAAGGAAGTTCTTTTATATGCGCCTGCTTAACAAGCCCTTGTAGGCTTCTAATTACTTGTTCAAATATTTTTTCTGTTTGCTTACCTTCTCCAGATAACGTATGTAACTTTTTAAAAAGTTGTAACACTGTATCCATCTCTTTAGAAAGCATTTCCTTCATAATCTTTCCATCACTTAAACTTGCAAGTAAAATACCTATTTCATTATTTTTCGAAATAATTTTAGACTGTCCAGTAAACACTAAATTGCTACGCTTTCGTTCTTTCTGGATTTCATGTTCCGAAATAGCTGCAGGCTGTTTTAATGGTTGTAGCGTCTTATCTTCAATTGTCGTACGTTTAATCTCCATTTAAGCGCCTCCACTACTATGAAATAATTAGCCCCATTCTTTATTACTCTTTAAAACTAAAAACAGTACGAACAAACCTGACATGATAGTAAATACATCCGAAGCTTGTACTCCCTGTTCACCTTTTTCTTCTTTCTTGTCTTTCGGTTCTTCTTTTTGTTCTTTCTTTTTAGAGGCAACTTGTTTGTTATTTTTCTCTTTTTGGTCCTTCGCCTTATGTACTTCCTTGTTGTCTTCGAACGGCTCTTTTATAACGTAAGTAAATTCCTCTTTCTCTTCCAACGGTTCTTTTATAAACTTATTTACTTTCTCATCTCGCTTCGGAATTTGAACAACTGGCAAATTTTCTTCTGGAACCGGGTTTTTGACTTTGGAATCTTCTTGCTTCTCATTTTCTTTCTTATCTTCTAATTCATTTTCTAGTTTATTATCTAATTTATCTTCTTTCTCTTCTATCTTTTTATCATCTTCATTTTTTGGCACCAAAACAGAAATGGTATATTCACTTTCCTCAACAAGTTTATTACCTGCTGCATCTATTATCTCTACAAGTAATTCGTATGGCCCAGCCGGCAATGCTTCTGTTAGTTCAAATACTTTTTGCCAATCCATATCATGCTTGTTGTAGTCTAATAAAAACGAAAGCTCTTTATTTTCTTTCCCTTTTAATGTAACGCGCACTTCTTTTACAACCGATTCTATATCTGATGCTTTTACTCGTATATGTATAGAATCTCCCTGTTTTCGTTCAACTAAGTTCTCTTTTACTTCATCAATAGTAACTTTCTGTAACTTTGGCAATTCTTTATCTATAGTTGGCGTTTCATTTTTAATACGAATGAGCGGGACTTTCACTTCATTTTTTATGAGCTCTTCTTTCTCATTCTCTTTGTAACTTTGAACGAGCTGAAGATTCCAATCACCTTGCAAATCAAAATCCCCTGCTTTATAGTTAGCAACCCAGCTCTTCGTTTCTTCATCATACTCAAAAGATAACATTCTTTCTTGCGCATATTGCTCCCCATTTTTTTGTAACTGCAATATCCCTTTCATACTTTGAATGTTTTTCCCATTTGGTTCTACAGCAATTCGCACCTCTTCGCCAACTTTAAGCTCCGGCTTATTTACTGTAATAATTCCCTGTTCTGTTTCTATCTTTCTTTCACTCAATTGTTTATTTACTACTTCTTGTTGTTCTGCTTCTTTTTGTTTCTCTTCATCTTGCTTCGTTTCCACTTGCTCTGACGATTCTTGAGATTCCTTATTTTCTTCTTGTACATTCACTTCATTTATTTTTTGATCTGACTCAATTTGTTCCTCAGCCTGACTTTGCAAGGGGAAGAACAAGCATACATGTATGCATAGCCAACTCATTAGAAAAAACTTTACGTTTTTCATCTACTAGTTCAAACTCCTATTTCAATGCCTTATAGTGATTTCGTCACTTTTACTCCGAAAAATCCATCTACATTTACAAGTTCACCATACGCCACTAATACATCATTTACATAAATACGAATTGGTTCATCAATATCCTCATCTAGCACAACTGCTTCATTTTCTTGTAAACTTAATATATCTTGAATCGTTTTCACTGTACTTCCAAATACAAATTTCACGTTCATTTCTACATTTTTTAGAATGGACGTGTCCATATATACTGGTTCCATTTGTTTTACTTCTTTAAATTCAATAGGTTGCACAACTGGTTCTACAATTTTTTCTTCTTCAATTTCTTCTGTGGCAATCTCTTCTTCTTCCACCATTGGATACAGAAGTCGCCTTACCATTTCTTTCGCTTCAGAAATTGGCAAAATTTGATACATTTTCGATTGAAGCAGATCACCAATTTCAAGATTGAACGTAATTTGAACGAGTTCGTCCACTTCCATTGACTCTCCCAAATACTCCATTTCTTCTTTTAACGTTACAAATTTAACATTTGGCGGCGTCATGTCCATTTTTTCTTGGAACATTTCTGACATCGCCGTAGCAGCATGACCCATCATTTGGTTCATAATTTCTTTAATACCGCTCAGTTCTAATTCAGTAAGCTCTTTTTCCGGATCAACTTCCCCTGTTCCCATCATCATTAAATCTACCATTGTTAAGGCGACATCTTTCGTAAATACGAATACATTCTCATTCTTTAGCCCTTCAACAAAGTCAACATTTAAAATAACAAATGGCACTGGTACTCCATCATAATGACGAACATTGATTGCTTCCACATTTGGTGTACTAATTGTAACTGGCTGATTTAAAAGCGTTGACAATACTGTTGAAGCGGAACCAATTGAAATATTTGCAATTTCACCAAGTACATCTTTCTCTTCTTGTGTTAAATGCTCTTTTTCAACTTGTTCTTCTACAATCTCAGTTTCCACTACTTCTGCTGGTTCGACTGTTTCTTCTACTTCACCAGATAATTGCATTAATTTATTTACCATTTGTTTCGCATGATCAACTGAAACAATTTGTACAAGTTTAGAGTTTACAAGATTATCTATCTTTAAATCAAACGACACTTTAACAATCGTATGATTCCCATCGATTTCAGAAATTTTCTCCATTTCTTCTGATAACTTTACAACTTTAATCGTCGGCGGAGACATATCTACTGTATCTTGGAAGAATTCCGACATAGATGTAGCTGCGAATCCCATCATTTGATTCATCGCTTCTTGTACAGCACTTAGCTCTAATTCGCCAAGTTCTTTTCCGTCCTCCACTTCACCTGTTCCCATCATCATTAAATCAGCAATGGATAATGCAACATCTTGCTTAAGGACAAGAAGGTTTTCCATATCTAATCCTTTTGTAAAATGAATGTTTAATACAACATGTGGAACTTCGACATCTCTTGAATCATATAAATCTACCAACTCTATGCGAGGAGCAGTAATGCTTACTTGCCTATTTAAAATTGTTGATAATACAGTCGAAGCTGAACCAAATGATATATTTGCAATTTCGCCAAGAATATCGCATTCTTGAGGCGTTAAATGCTCATTTTCTTTTTCTAGCACAATCGTGCTCGTATCCCCTTTTGTGTGTTGCTCAGGCATTTTCCCTGCCTCCTCATTTCTGTTTTTCTATCAAATAATATAAACTCTTATTTTATTTTAGCAAACTCATTAGTATAAAACGTTACTATGTATCCCATTATTAGATTCGTCGCAATTAGCCAAAAAGCTCCCCAATTGTATACAAGTGGGGAGCTTTCCTTCATTCCTATTATAAACCTTCTGGGTTTAAAATGAGGACCACTCGTCCATCACCGAGAATCGTCGCACCAGAGAAATAGTTAGAACTCTCTGCAAAGAAGTCACCTAATGACTTTAAGACTATTTCTCTTTGACCGATAATTGTGTTTACAATAAGTCCATAGCTGCGATGTGTATTACGAACAATTAACACAGGAACCATTTGACCATCATATGACGCAAACGCCTCATCTACTGTTTTTTCACCAAATACAGTACTTAAATGTTTCACTTCAATAATTTGATTACGATAATTTAACACATCTTTTCCTTGTAAGGATTGGATGTCTTCTCTCTTAATTCGAATTGCTTCAACGATATTTCCAAGAGGTAAAGCATAACGCTTATCATTCGTTTGAACAAGCATAGATTGAATAATAGACAACGTTAATGGAAGTTCAATTCTAAATGTACTTCCCTTTCCTTCCTCAGAATCAATAATTAAATGTCCACCTAAACTATGAATCGTATGTTTTACAACATCTAATCCGACACCGCGTCCAGAAAGATCTGATACAACTTCAGCTGTACTAAATCCTGGTTGGAAAATAAGATCAAACACTTCACGATCTGTTAATCTATTCGCATCCGCTTCAGTTACAACGCCATTTTTAATCGCTTTTTCTAATACTTTCCCTTTATTAATACCGTTTCCATCATCCGTAATTTGAATAACGACATGATTTCCACTATGAAAGGCTTCTAATTTAATCGTACCTGTCTCATTTTTACCTGCATCACGTCGTTTTTCAACAGTTTCAACACCGTGATCGATTGCATTTCGAATTAAATGAACGAGCGGATCACCGATTTCATCAATAACAATTTTATCTACTTCAGTATCTTCACCTGTAATTTGTAAATCGATTTTTTTCCCTAAATCTTTCGCTAACATACGTACCATACGCGGGAAACGATTGAATACAGTTTCAATCGGCACCATACGCATATTTAATAGTACATTTTGAATATCTTTTGAAATATCGCCTAATCGATTTAAATGTTCAATTAGCTCCTTGTTTTGAATCGTTTGAGCCAATTCATCAATGCGCCCACGTTCAATTACACTTTCTTCAAACATATTCATTAATCTTTCGATTTTCTCTAATTGAACACGAATTGAACGATTCTCCACTTTTGCATTTTTCGTTTTTGTAGTACTTTTAGCCGGCATAGCACTTGAAGGTTGATTCGTTGCCTCTATCGGTGATTTTACTTGCGTAACCACAGCAGGTTGTAGCTTTTCTTCTACTTGCACAACTTCTTGTGTAACGACCTTTTTAGAAGCTACTTCCTTCGATATAGGTTCTCCTTGCTTTACTTCCACTTTCTCAATTTCAGAAACATGAAGTACTACTTGTTTCAATTCTTCTATACTACAATCAGTATCCATAAATACTGTAAATTCAAATCCGAAAGCATCTGCTTCAATTTCTTCAATACTCGGAGCTGTTTTTTGTATATTCCCTACATTTTGCAATGCTTCAATACACATAATGGCACGTACTGCTTTTAAAATTGCTTGCTGTTCAACTGTTATATGCACTTCATGCGAAACTGCATCATCGGTGTCTATATGATTTTGCTCTATATGTTCCGTAGGAGTTTCTACATTGCCGTTCAATAATGCTTCTAATTTCTGTTTAGTTGAGGCTACATCAATATTGCCCATTCCACCTTGTTGCACATCTGTAACCATCTTCTCCAAATTATCAATGCACTCAAAAATCACATCAATAATATCCGCATTTACAACTATATTTCCATGACGAATTTCATCTAACACATTTTCCATCTTATGCGTTAAATCAGCCATTTCCGTAAATTCCATGCTCGCAGACATACCTTTGAATGTATGAGCGGATCGGAATATTTCTCCTACAACATCCATATCAGCAGGATTTTGTTCTAACACTAGCACATTTTCATTTAGCGACTGTAAATGTTCTTCTGACTCTTCGAAAAATATATTTAATAGATCTGTTTGCATTTTTATCCCCTACCTGTCTAACAAACATTTCATTTATGTATAACAATTTAGTGTTTTACAATGAGAAAAAAGGGGGCCACACGTCGATCCGCTATCACTGTTTTGATTCCTTGTGGCACCCCTTCTATATTAACTATTTGCTACTTTTGTTAAAGCTTCAATTACACGATCCGCTTGGAATGGCTTTACAATAAAGTCTTTTGCCCCGCCCTTAATTGCATCTAATACCATACCTTGTTGTCCCATTGCAGAACAAATAACAACCTTTGCACTTGAATCAATTTTAATAATTTCTTTTAATGCTTCAAGCCCGTCCATTTCTGGCATAGTAATATCTAATGTTACAATATCAGGTTGAAGTTCTTTATACTTTTGAATTGCTTCTACCCCATTCTCTGCTTCGCCAATAACTTCAAATTCAGCATTACTTTTTAATAAGTTTTTAATCATCGTTCGCATAAACATCGCATCGTCTACTACTAAAATTTTATGTGCCATTCTTTTTAATTCTCTCCTTCTATGTATAAATATATCTTAATATTTCACCTTATCATTCTCACTCATTATACAAAATAAAATGATAAAATTTAATATTTTTTTAAAAGAATTTTCGTGTTTTTATTATTTTATTATTAAAATAATAATATACTACTCTTTTATATAAATAACAACGCGACGGTTTTTTTCCCAGTTTTGCGGTGAATCATTTGGTACAATTGGCTTTGTGTCTGCATATCCTACCGCAGCTAGCCTTTTATCGTCTACATTATACACTTCAATTAAATGGTGAATCATATTTGCCGCTCGTGCTGAAGATAACTCCCAATTAGAAGGGAATTTCTCGTTATGAATAGGTCTACTATCTGTATGTCCCTCTACAACAATTGGGTTAGGTACGGATTGAAAAAATCCAACTAATTGACTTATTATCCCTTTCGCTTCGGGCTTAACGTTCGCATCGCCTGTATCAAATATTAAATTATCTACTATAACGACGCTTACCCCTGTATCCTCTCGATATACATTCACTTGACTAATACCATTATTATCTACATATGCTTTTAACTTCTTATATAATTCATCCATTCTCTTTTTTGAAATCATTTTTTCATCATTTTTTTCATGTGAAATATCCGGTATTGTATTTTCCATTACTTTTGCATCTACTTGCCCCGTATCACTAAACTTTTCAAGCATCTTTGACAATTTTACTGCATCTTGCTTTGATGTAGCAACTAGTAATACAAAGAAAGTTAATAATAACATCGTTAAATCTGTAAAAGTCGTCATCCAACGAGGCGATCCCTTTTGCGGTCCTTTACTCATCATACCACTCCTTGAAATATTAGGCTGCTCCTTTTACCTTTTTTACCTTTGTTTCGTATACGTATGTATCCAGTTTCAACTTTAATTTAGAAGGGATTTGTCCACGATACAATTCTGAAATTGCTTCTATTACAAACTTCTTCTCTGTATATAAATCTTCAATACCACGATATACTTTTTCCGCAAGAGGGATTGCAATCATATTCGCAAGTACAGACCCATATAATGTCGTTAGCATCGCAACTGCCATTCCTGTACCAATTTGCGATGTATCTTGTAAGTTTTGGAGCATAATGATAAGACCGATTAACGTACCAATCATTCCCCAAGCTGGAGCAAAATCACCAATTTTATCTAATAATGCTGCTCCTTTTCTTAACTCATACACTTCCGTTTCAATATCTTTCAATAACACTTCTTTTAATTCATCTTCATCGTAACCGCTTAACATTAATCGAATTCCTTTTTGAATAAAAGGATTATCCACTTGCTCTCCATCTACCTCTAAAGAAAGCAAGCCGTTCTTTTTAGACTTTTTCGAAAAATCGACAAACAAATCTGTTAACTGTTCTAAATCTTCTTCTCTTCTATGTAAAACAGTAAAAATGCTTTTCGTATATTTTTTTATTTCTCCAAATCGATATGCCACAACAATTGTCGCTGTTGTTCCCCCTATGACAATTAAAATAGATGAAATATCTAAAAAGTTTTTGAAAGCTTTTATTCCACCGCCACCAAGCATAATTGCCGCTATCACTATAATGAAACCTACTATAATGCCCACTGGGCTAGAAATATCAAACTTCCTTTTTCTTCTTTGTGGTCTAGCTAATACTTGATTTTTCTCTCCCATATTTCTGCCCTTTCCTTTCCATTTTTATATAACATTTTTTTATTTTAATAATACGTTTTCACATATAACATGTATTATACGCTTATCATCTGTTTATCGCAATATACTCATAAAATTGACACATTTCATTTCTATATTAGAATTATGGTATGAATAAATGAGGAGGATCACGATGGAACACAACATTTTACAAGTCATTGCATTAGCAGAAAAACTAAAATATGAAATGCGACATAGCTGGCTTTCCAACGGACGTCAAGAAAGTGTTGCCGAACATACATGGCGGATGTCTCTAATGGCCATTTTAGTTGAACCTTATTTGGATCAAAAAGTAAGTATTGAGAAATTACTTAAAATGGTTATTATTCACGACCTAGTCGAAGCCGAAGCTGGTGATATTCCTGCTTTTGATACAATGAATAGTCACGAATTACAGCTACAAAAACAAAAAAATGAACTGGAGGCTATTTTAAATATTAAACAAACGTTAACAGGTTCTCTCGGCGAGGAATTATATGACTTATGGATGGAGTTTGAAGCGAAAGAAACGTACGAAGCAAAAGTTGCTAATGCACTCGATAAACTTGAGGTGAAAATCCAGCATAACGAAGCTGATATTGATACGTGGCTACCAATTGAACATAAAATGACATTCCAAGTAGCAAAGCATACAAACTTTGATTCTTTCTTATCTAAATTACAAAAAATTATTGAACAAGATGGAGAAAAGAAGTTAATTGCTGCCGGCATTGATGTTGAGGCATGCAAGCAATAATGAAATAAGACACTCAACAAGAGTGTCTTATTTCATTATTGTTGATATAGCCTGCTTATAAATAAGCTGTTGTTTTCCATCCACTAAGATTAAAACTGTAAATTTATCTACTCCAACAACTTCTCCTACTATTCTAACGCCACTCTTTAAGAAAATGGTAACTGTACCTTTTTCTTCTTTTATTTGTTTATACAATTCTTCCTGTAAATGTTCCAATTACTGTCCTCTCCTTTCTGTGAAACATCTTAATATAAAAAACTATAAATTTTTTATTTATGCACTTTGTCTTTTATGTTCATAAACTTATTAATAAGTATATCTAAATCACGACTAAATAACAAAACTTTATCATGATCCAATCCGTGTCTCGCAACAAGTTGAATTAACTCTTTCTTTTTGTTTTCTATTTTATTTTTTAATTGTCCCATCTCCATCTCTATACTAAAACTCCCTTTTCCCATAATATTACTTGTAAAATTATAGTACATATTCTCTCATAAAAAAATAAGAAAATGGTTTTTTTTACAATTTTTTATTTTTTATGCCTAAATTATGAATTACGTAAAGGTTTATTTACAAATCACTAACATGCAATCCTAATGAATCTACGGGCATTTGTCTAATTATAAATGAGACTGGCTCGTTTTCTATACAAAAAACATACTGTATATAGTAGTCCATGAACCATATAGATTAACTTACTAAAAAGGAGGAAAACATATGAGTTATGGTGGAAGTTGCGCTGGTTTCGGCGGTGGATTTGCTTTGCTTATCGTACTATTCATCCTTCTAATCATCATCGGATGTAGCTGTTGGGGTGGCGGCGGATACGGATATTAATATATCCTATCCTTGAAAAATGAACTAAAAACTATAGAAAAACAGCTCAAATATGAGCTGTTTTTTTTCATACTTTCGTATGAATTTATATCCCTCTTATTTGCGATTTCAACTAGCAACATATTGTTTACTATGGAATAAGAAACATTTTTACTAAGGGGGATTACAATGATTAGAGGTCTTTACGAAGCACATTTACCTGTCCGCAACTTAAAAGTATCAATACCTTTTTATGAATCACTAGGGCTAAAATTATATAAAAGAGGAGATAATATTGCTTTCTTTTGGATTAAAGAAAATGAGAGTTGGCTCGGCCTTTGGGAAGGCACAGAATACAAAGTGAATTATCACCCCTCTTTACGACATATCGCCTTTCAAGTAAGTTTACATGATTTAGAAAATGCGATTCATTGGCTAAATCAAAAAGGAATTTCAGCACGAAAAGACTTTGGAATGGAACCAATTGAACCGATTGTTTTTCCGGAATTAGCACATGCAGCCGTATACTTTAACGACCCTGATGGAAATAGTTTAGAATTGATTGCACAATTACCTGTTGGACTTCCTACAGCGGAAAAAGTGTATTTAAGTGAGTGGAAAGAACAAATTCAAACATCGTCATTACATAAGGAATAATCTATTTATGTCAGTTTCTTATTCCACACTTCTTAAAACAAATAAAAACTTCAATAAACTATTTTATGGGCAAACATTAAGTGTACTTGGGGATTGGTTCCATACGGTAGCTTTATTAACATTTGTCTACAGCATAACGGAATCGCCGTTTATGATCGCACTTACTTTTATAAGTAAAAGTTTACCACAGCTTCTTCTTAGTCCATTCATAGGCGGAATTATAGATCGTTTCTCTAAAAAGAATATTATGATTTTCACCGATATTACACGGGGAATTCTAGTCCTTACATACTTACTCGCAGGCTATAAAATTGAGATTATTTTCATTGCTAATATATGTTTATCTGTACTTGCTTGTTTATTTGAACCAGCTAAACAAGCAACCTTAAAAAATATCGTACACCAAAATCATTTCGTAACTGCTAACTCTCTTTCTAGTACAATTAATGGTTTTATGTCTATTATGGGGGCTTCTTTGGGCGGAGTAATTGCACAATCTTTACATATTGAGTTCGCTTTTTTAGTAAATAGCCTATCATACTTTATTTCAGCCTATTTTATTTATAACATGAGTATTCCTGCTCATGATACTTGTAACAAGAACAAAGCATTTTTCACTGATATAAAAGGTGGTTATACATACATATTACAAACAAAAATCATTTTAACATTAATTCTTGTCGGCATTTCATGGGGCATTATTGGAGGCGCTTATCAACTACTTCTAACGATCTATGCCGAAAAAATTTTCCATACGAACATTGGGATTTTATATACGGTTCAAGGGGCTGGGCTTATGATAGGAAGCCTTCTCGTTAATCTTTATATATCCCATAATAAAGAAAAAATGAAAAAAGTATTCGGTTGGGCCTACTTATTACAAGGAATTTTCTTTCTCGGATTCATTCTATCCGATCAACTTATTATCGGTATCATTACTTTATTCTGTATGCGTATAGCAGGAGGAATCATCGTTCCACTTGATACGACATTACTTCAAACTTACACACACGAAAATATGATAGGTAAAGTTTTTTCATTCCATTATTCTATTTACGGATCTCTTATTCAGTTATCGATGTTTTTTACAGGAGGGCTGTTAGAAATTCTTTCTCCTCAAATGATTGGCAGTTTATTAGCTACATGCTGTATTTTTGTAAGTTTTATATGGATGTTCTTATTTTATCGCGGGGATCTCAGTGAATAATTTAATGATAATCAATACATTTTGATCCCATTCATTATTTGTTTCCCCATAATAAAATTGTTTCAAAATGTAAGTCGGATTTTTTAGTTAAAGAGCCTTATATGGCAATACTATTTGAGAAAAAACTAGATATTTATGTTAAAATACAAATGAGTTTGTGAAATATTGCACTTAAATAATAGACTTTAACTAGTTAAACTTGATTAAATAGGAGGGCTGTTTTGGGTATCACATTCATTTTCGTATGTATTATATTAGTGGCTTCTATTCTGCAAGCAAGTACAGGTTTTGGCTTTTCCATAATGGCAACCCCTTTCTTACTTATGTTATTTCTACCACAAGAAGCTATACAAATAAACATTATTTTATCTTTAATTATTTCCATTTCACTCATTTGGAAAATAAGAATGGACGTTGATTTTGTTCTACTGAAAAGGTTTATTTTTGGAAGTATAGTTGGTGTTCCTTTTGGCATTTTAATTTTCATTTCCGTTAACATAAACACTTTTAAATTAGCAGTTAGCATCCTACTCTTACTATTAACATTATTGCTAATATGCAACGTTAAGATTAGATCAACACAATCTAGAGATTTCATAGTTGGTGGATTATCTGGTCTTTTAACGACAAGTATCGGTATGCCCGGCCCACCCCTGTTACTTTATTTTACAGGAACTGATACTGAAAAAGAGAAGTTAAGAGCAACTACATTAGCTTTTTATTTGTTTATATATTTCATTAGTCTAGTAACCCAAATACTCTTTACTGGCACAAACAAAACCATTTGGGAATCAAGTCTTTATGCCATTCCAATTGTATTTTTAGGTTTGTTTATAGGTCAAATTATTTTCAAATGGCTTAATCAACGAATTTTTAAAATATTTACGTATATTCTTTTGAGCTGCACAGGTATATATCTTCTTATTGAAAGTTTGCATTTGTTATAAAAGGTGCTTTAGTTTGTGCCATAACAGATAGGTTTCAAATGAAGTATCGTTATATTTTTAAACATGATAACGATAAAAAGCGGCTATTATGCCGCTTTTTATTTTCAAATTAAATATTTTAAAACTAGAAGCCCACCTATCGCTATTACAAACATATTGAAAAAAATCAGCCAACTTTTTTCAATATCTTTATATCTCTCTTCTTTCACTCCACGTTGTTTTAGCTTCTCAATTACGTTTTTTAATTCTTGTTCATGCTCGGTACTTCCTAATTGTATATAGTTATTATCTATAGTAATTCCATATACATTCTTCATTTTTTTATGTCTCGAAACTGCTTGAATTGAGCTAATTAGCACATTGTACTCATTTATTTTTTTGAAATAACAATCTAACGATTTAATTCGTAATCTTGTATTCGTTAAAACAATGTAATAATAAAAAGTAGCACCTGTCGTGAATATATTCGGTATAACTTTAGAATTTACAAGACTCCCCTCTTCTACTAATATTTCACATTCGATTTTTTCTCCTTCTTGTAACTCTTTACGAACTAATTCTTCCAACATTTGCATCGTTAATTTCTTCAATAACTCCCCGTTTTTCACATAATACTTATCTATATTGATGGACTCATTTGCTTCTTTCTCTAAACGTGTAATTTCTTCCTCTGAATATTGGAGCTCATTTAACATCGATAATAATCTTTTATCCATATTACACACTCCCTTTCCACAGTTTTTGAAGTTTCCTCTTCCCACGAGAAATTCGATTGTATATATAATCCGCCGTTACTTTTAATTCTTTCGCAATATCGTCAATGGAATATCCATCAATATACCTCTTTAAAAAAATATATCGATCTTTCTTATTTAAATCTTGAACTATTTCCATAATCTCTTCTTCTTGTTCTATTTCATACCTATCATGTACACCTGTATCTATTTCTACGTCTTTATCGATTGTATTCTCTTTATATACTTTCTTTTTATATTCCAATGCCTTCAATTTAGTAATACCAATCATCCAAGATTTTAAGTTTCCCTTTTCTGTATCAAATTGGTCGATATTAAACCAAATGACAGTAAATACATCGTTATAACAATCATCCACATATTGTTTTTCAATAGGGGTACTTAATGATTTATGAATAATGTACAAAATTAATTTTCCATATTGATCAATCACTTCTTTCAAAGCATCTTGATCATGTTTTTTCATAGCTATAATTAAATCCTCTTCAGAATTGAAAATCATAAGCCTCTTCCTTCCTCAGTTCCCCTTTAGCAGCTGCTTTTACTTACTATCGGCATTTCATTCTCATTTTCTATCACTTTTGTAAAAAATTATTAATTTTTATTTCTATGTATATGATAACAAACAAAATACCTAAGTTCAGAAAGAATAAACAACTTTCTGGCCTTAGGTATTTCTCCTTCCCAAAAAGGCAAACCCGCATCACAGGTTTGCCTCTTTACTCACTTCTTATTTAATCCTTTTTCACTTAAGAACTCTTTCATATGCATTCTTTTTTCTTTAGACATAAACGAACTCATTGATTCCGTCCATGTTACGTTTTTCTTGTTTGATGATCTTTCTTTATAATACGCGCTCATCGTTTCATCATATTCATTTAATAATTCATCATATTTCTTTTCATCATATCCATTTTCATGAAGGATTGCTGCTACTGGTAAACGTGGTTTCACTCCATGATCTTCATCTGGTACGCCGACTGTCATTCCGAATACAGGATATACTTTATCAGGTAAATGAAGCAGTTCACTCACTTCTCTCGGATTATTACGAATACCACCAATATAACAAATACCGTATCCTAACGATTCTGCTGCTAGTGCTAAGTTTTGCGCAAAAAGCGAAGCATCTACCGTCGCAACGATAAAGTCTTCTACTCCCTCATGCTTTATCTCTGTACTATGTTTTTCACATGCAATTTCAAGTCGTTTTAAATCTGCACAACAAACAAAAAATGCTGCACAGTCCTTCACATGACGATTTCCGGATAGCTCTGCTAGTTTAGCCTTTAATTCCTGATCTGTTACATATATAACAGAATACGCCTGTACAAAATGTGATGAAGCTGCATGTTGCGCAGCGTGCACCATCTTTTCTACTACATCTTTCGGAATTGATTCTTCTTTATATTTACGAACTGAAACATGTTGCTCCATCTTATGTATGATCTCATTCATGAAAATCACTCCTTTTTTCTCTTCATAATGAAAAATTAACATATCTTTTTCAATTTTCACAACTTATAAGCACAAAAAGAGCAATTCTTTTTGAACTGCTCTTTTTTAAAACGTTTATCGATACGGTAAATGAAATTATACTTATCTTATTACGCCGTTTTCAAAACTTTAATACCTTTTACGATATTCCAAATGAAGTAGTAAATTCCTACAAGAATGAACACTGCATATGTGATCATCATTCCAATTCCAGCACCGTCAGATTGATTGAATCCTAAACCGAATATTCCTGATATCGCTAATCCTCCGAATAAAATTGCGTACGGGAAAACATGTGACCAAAATGCTTTTTTCGCGTGGTATTTCACTTCATCTTCCGCAACGAAGTACACGATAATTGGTAGTAAAAATGGTGCAAAAAAGATACTAAAGTAACATAGTGAAGATAGTATATTATTTCCTTTCATCCGACTCACCTCTAAATAGTTTTTGTTATCTTCATTATGTCAGGAATCCATTCTAGAAACTATCGCTTTACCTTTCATTAAGATGACATGTTTGTAAGATTTTCCTCAAAAAATCCCACCTGGACTTTCAGACGGGATTTTTTTCTCTATATTCGATTCATAAACCAATATTGCGTAATGGCTAAATACTCACGTATATTCGATGGAATGACAATTCGCTTTGGTGTTTCGGCCGGAAGACCTTCTAATTGTAACCCTTGCTTAGCTGCTATTTTTTTCGCTCTAAACATGTGGAAATCGTTTGTTACGATCATTCCTTTTTTCATATTGTCCGGAATTAAAGGTTTTGAGAATTTAATATTTTCATCAGTACTCGTTGACTTATCTTCCATTATAATGCGGTCTTCTGCAATTTTTAATTTCATTAATTCATTTTTCATTGCTAATGCTTCTGAAATATCTTCCCCTTTTCCTTTCCCTCCAGATACAATAGCGATTGCTTTCTCATGTGATTTCAAATACTCAGCTGCTTTATCAATACGATATTGCAATGAGTACGATGGTTTCGTTCCGTTTACTTTCGAGCCCAATACAATTATATAATCAGCTTCATAGGTCGCATTCATTTGCCCATGCTTATAAATGTTATATTGTAAAAATCCCACATAAACGGCGCAAACCATTATAATTCCTATCATATACTTAATTATTTTTTTCTTTTTCATATCCATATACTCCTATGTTCTTTGCTTCTTTCATGATAATATCCATTTATTTGTTTGTATACAGACAAATTCCAATTCAACCTAATTTATCCTCTAGAAAGTAATATTTATATTACTTTCGGGAATAGTAAGTACAACTTTACACGAAGGAGTGTCTCTATTGCTTCTCTTTTTATGTAACGTGTCGTTCTTTTTTATCTTATTTTTACTATCGCTTAAGTTACTCGGTAAATCCGCGTTAGCACAACTAACTCCTCATGATTTTGGGGCTATAATCTTTTTATCTTATTTAGCTTTCCAAGCCATACCCGTCTCTGGTGCTTTACAAGCATTTCTCGGTATGGTTATTATCACATGTTTACATTTACTCCTTACAAAATTAAGCCTATTCAACAAACTAAATCGTTTTATTCTCGGACACCCTATCATTTTAATTAAACATGGTGATATTATTTTTGAGAACTTACAAAAAAGTAGATACCCCATTGCAGAACTGCTTTCTAATCTTCGCGTTGCAGGATATCCAAGTGTTCATGAAATTGAATACGCTATTTTAGAAGCGAACGGCGCTATTAGTATTTTACCAAAAAGAGAACTTGTACCATTAACTCCAAAAGATTTAAACATAGAAGTTAAGTATGCTGGATTACCAATTGCACTTATCGTCGATTCACAAATTCAATATGATAACTTAAAGTTAATACATAAAGATGAAAAATGGTTATATAAAGAATTAAAGGAAAAAGGAATTACAAATATTAAAAACGTTGCCTTTGCTTCTGTTCAAGAAACGGATGGATCTTTTGCGATTAGTTTAAAGGAATAAAAAAATCCCCTTAATTGCTTAAGGGGATTTTCTTCATCATATCGCTTCTTTCTCTCCTGCCATATTTAATGGAACAGGATGTTTCATACGATTCATCGTAAATACGATAATCGCTGTCATTACTTCTGCAACTGGCATAACGAGCCAAATTCCGTTTATCCCAAATAATTTCGGCATAATCCATAACAATGGAATAATAAATAGTAATCCTCTGCTCATTATAATAAGTACTGATTTCTTCGTTTGTCGCACTGATTGGAAGTACTCTCCATACACAATGTTATAACCTAAAAATACGTATTGGATAAAGAATAAGCTAATACCTGTTAAGGTTAACTCCAATAATTCTGGAGATTGGACATCAAATAAACCAATGATATATTTCCCGAAGAATAATCCGACAATTATCGCAATGCCTCCGAGGACAACTGCAATTTTCACAGCAAACTTCAATCCTTCACGAAGTCTCTCTGATAAATTTGCCCCATAATGGAAACTAGCAATTGGCTGTAATGCTGCTCCAACACCAAAGAATAATAGTAATGTCATTGCATGAATACTATTCACCATCGCATAGGAAGCTACTCCTACTTCTCCTGCATATTGAACGAATGCGATATTAAAACCAATCGTTACGATTGCAACCGTACTTTCTGCTGTAAAACTTGGGAAACCAATCACCATAATTTGTTTGACAGTATCCCATTCAAAATGGAATTTCGTCCACTTTAAAATACTACTTTTTCTAAAGAAATGAGTTAATAATACAAGGAAACCAATCGCTGCCGAAAGAATAGTCGCTGAAGCAGCACCTGTTACGCCCCATCCAAAGATAAAAATAAAGATATAGTCAAACACTATATTTAATACAGCTGTTACAACAAGACCAGCCATTGCTAAATTAGGATTTCCATCATTTCGTATGAATGTACTTAAAATATTTTCTAAAACGTATATCATTCCAAATGTTAATAATACGTGTAAATAGTCTAACGCATATGGTAGAATTACTTCATTTGCACCAAATAAGTATGCTAAATCTTCTATTCTCCATAAGCAAATAGCCGCTAAAACACCTACGATAACAACTGCTACCGTCATGGATTGAGTAAAAATAGACCTTGCTCTCTCTCGTTTATTTTCACCTAATGCAATGGAGTATAATGTTGCCCCACCCATTCCGATCCATAATGAAATAGAGAAGAAAATCGAAAATGCTGGAATAGCCACGTTCACTCCTGCTAAACCGTTCGCCCCAACTCCTCTACTAATCATGACCGCATCAATTACAATATTCACTGACATTAATACCATTCCAAGAACGGCTGGTATTAAATAAGAAATAAATAAGCTTTTTATCGGTTTTTCTCTTAATTTTTCTGTTGCTTCCATACTCTAATATGCTCCTTTTTTTCAACTCTCTTTTCTTAGTTTAAACCTTCAAGTAACTTGAAGGTCAAGAGAGAATTAAAAAACAGGTAACTGACTTATACTAATGAATGTAAATTTGTAATCAATTCAAAGGTTTTCATCTTATTTTTTCACTACAGGAATTTGAATTTCTGTTACTTGCTCCTCTGGATTTTCTGTTACAGACCAATCAATCAATCCAATCTCAATCGAATCTCCATGTACTTCGTAACCTGCTTTATCAATGTATGTAAGTAACTCCTTGTACGTTGCATCTGTTTCTTCATACGGTCCATGATGATAAGAGCAAGCATATAAACCTTCTTTAATTTCATCTGAAGTATGCACTTCATACGGCATATAATCCAAAAGAATAAATACACTGCTATATGCTTGAAACTCATTTTGCATTAATCCTTTTTTCGCAACAGTTACACCAATATCTCCAGAAAATAAACTATCATCCATTTGCCTCATATTTTTTTGTAACGAATGGATGTAGTACTCAAACATATCATCCGTCGTATTTGGAGCAACCGCAATTGCTGTAATTTTTCGCGGCGGAATCTCTTTAATTACCATTTGTTCAGCTTTTGCTTTTGTTGCTTTCTTAATTAAATGAATTCTATGCTCCATTTTCGCCAAAGCATACTCAATTTCTCTTTGTTTCTTCAGCATCATCTCTTGTTGTTTTTCCAGTAAATTGAGTGCGTATGCTGGATTTCTTTCATCAATATATTTCTTAATTTCCTTTAACGGAATATTTAACTGGCGTAAAAATTTAATCGTATCTAAAAGTGAAAATTGATCGATTGTATAATAACGATAATTCGTTTGAGGATCCACAATGGACGGATGAAAAATTCCTTTTTCATCATAATACCTTAATGTAGATTCTGCGATATTATGCATTTTCGCCATTTCTCCAATTGTAAAACGTTTATTTAATAACATCTTTTATTTCCTTCCATTTCTATTTATTTCATTATATGTTCATTTTCTCTTCAAAACAAAAAAGAATTCCCATACGAGAATTCTTTTTTACTATTAAACCTCTATTATTATAGGAAGAATCATCGGCTTTCGTTTTGTATTTGTATATATATACTTCCCTAATGCTTCTCTTACCTCCCTTTTCAAAATACCCCAGCTATTCACATTCTCTTTCTTTAAATTATTAATCGTAATAACAGCTAATTTATTTAATTCTCTTAGAAATTCTTCTGAATCACGGACATAGACAAATCCACGAGAAATAATATCTGGACCTGAAATTATTTCTCCATCCACTTTATTAAAAGTAATAACTATAACGAGCATTCCATCTTCTGAAAGTTGTTTACGATCACGTAATAATGCATTTCCAACATCTCCAATTCCTAATCCATCTACATATATATTTCCTGCCTGTATTCTTCTAGATTGAATTGCCACTTCATTACTTATATCTACAACATCTCCATTACGTACAATAAAGATATTTTCCTTTTCAATACCAATTGATTCTGCTAACAAACTATGGTGGTGTAGCATTCTAAACTCTCCATGAATTGGAATAAAATATTTTGGCTTCATTAATGTAAGCATTAACTTCAACTCTTCTTGATATGCATGACCGGATACATGCACTCCAGTAGAACTACCTGATCCGTAAATCACCTTTGCTCCTAATGCAAATAAATTATCGATAATTCGAGAAACGTTACGTTCATTTCCTGGGATAGGGGTCGCGGCTATAATAACCGTATCTTCTGGTAAAATATCCACTTGTCTATAGTTTCCACTAGCTAAACGCGCTAAAGCTGCCATTGGTTCTCCTTGACTTCCTGTACAAAGTATTGCAACCTGCTTTGGATCTAAACGATTTACCTCATTTGCTTCAATCAACATACCTTCTGGAATATGTAAATAACCTTTCTCTAGAGCAACCTCTACTACATTTACCATACTTCTCCCTAGCAAAGCTAGTTTTCGATTTGTTTTTATACATGCTTCAACTATTTGCTGAACACGATTCACATTAGAAGCAAACGTAGAAATAATTACTTTTCTATTTGCTTTCATAAATATTTCCTCTATCCGTTCTCCTACTGACCTTTCTGATGGAGTAAAACCTGGGCGTTCTGCATTTGTGCTTTCAGATAATAAAGCTAGTACACCTTCACTTCCTATTTTAGCCATTTTATGAATATCAGGATGTTGATTATTTACTGGTGTTAAATCAAATTTAAAATCACCTGTATGTACTACAGTACCTTCTGGTGTATGAAAAACAATACCGAGACAATCCGGAATACTGTGGTTCGTTTTAAAAAAAGTTGCCTTAATAGAACCACAATCAATTTCTGATTCTGAATGAATAACGATTAATTCCGTATCATTTTGAAGATTGTGTTCCTTTAATTTAATTTCAATTAAACCTAACGTTAACTTTGTTGCATAGATTGGTACATTTAGTTGTTTTAAAAAATATGGTATTCCACCAATATGGTCCTCATGCCCGTGTGTTACTATTAAACCGCGAATTTTTTCTTTATTTTCTTGCAAATATGTGACGTCTGGAATTATTAAATCAATCCCTAATAAACTTTCATCTGGAAATTTAGATCCACAATCAATGACGACAATATCATTTTCATATTGGATAGCATACATATTTTTTCCTATTTCATTTACTCCACCTAAAGCAACAATAGACAAGTTATTTTTTAATGCCTTCAAATTATAAATCCTCCCTTTCACAGTTATAGTTCGTAAAATAGTATGTAGACTTTATTATTTGTAATAGAAAAGGACTTCATACTATTTTATACATATAAAATTCACACACTACTCTTACACCTATATCCCAATAAGACAGCTTCTTCCTCAAAAAGCTCCCATTTTTTCATTGATTTTTTATAAAATCTATTATATATTAATTACAGGTTCAAATTACGAGTTCAAAAGAACTTGTAATCAGACCCTTTTGTTTAATGGGTTTTACATATTTTCATTAGGCAAATTCCGAGAAATCGTATGATAAAATTAAAAATGACGAGGAGAGGATCAGATGGAATTCGAATTTTTCTTTCAAATTGCACTTATTTTATTAAGTACAAAGCTTGCTGGTGATCTTAGTGTTAGATTAGGTCAACCTTCTGTACTAGGTAAATTAATTGTCGGTATCGTTATCGGTCCAGCTGTATTAGGTTGGATTGAAAATTCAGAGCTTCTAACTCAATTAAGTAATGTCGGGGTTATTCTTTTAATGTTTATGGCTGGACTTGAAACAGACTTAGAAGAATTAAACGCAAATCGTAATTCTTCTTTAGCAGTTGCACTCGGAGGTATCATTCTTCCATTCGTAGGTGGTTACGTTTCCGGTCTTGTGATGGGAATGGAACAAGGAAACGCTGTATTCTTAGGATTACTTCTATGTGCGACAAGTGTTAGTATTTCCGTACAAACACTTCGTGATTTAGGTAAAATGAAAACACGTGAAAGTACGACGATGCTTGGAGCCGCTGTATTTGATGACATTCTTGTTGTTATTTTATTAGCATTTGCAATGAGCTTCTTAGGCACAGATGATGTTAACTTAACAATGGTTATCTTGAAGAAAGTTGTATTCTTCGCTTCTATTATTTTAATCGGATGGAAAGGTGTTCCTGCGATTATGCGCTGGTTATCACCACTACGCGTATCTGAGTCTATCGTGAGCGCGGCTCTTATCATCTGTTTCTCATTCGCATATTTCGGCGAATTATTAGGAATTGCTGGTATTATCGGTGCTTTCGCTGCTGGTATTGCAATTTCTCAAACAAACTACAAACATGAAGTAGAAAAGAAAGTAGAACCAATTGCTTACGCTATGTTCGTTCCAGTATTCTTCGTTAGTATCGGTATGAATATTACATTTGACGGTATCGGTAATCAAATTTGGTTCATCTTAGCATTAACTGTTATCGCTGTATTAACGAAATTAATCGGCTGTGGATTCGGTGCACGAATGACTGGATTTGACGCTAAGTCTTCTGCAATTATCGGTGCTGGAATGGTTTCTCGTGGTGAAGTTGCACTTATCATCGCAGGAACAGGACTTTCTTCAGGTCTATTGGCACAAGATTACTTTACAGCAATTGTTATTGTCGTTATTTTAACTACAATGATTACACCACCAATGTTAAAATACACTTTTGGTGCAAAAGATAAAGCAATGAAAGCAAGTAAATAAGTTTACTATAATAAAAGGAGATTGCTATTTTATAAGATAGCAATCTCCTTTTTGTTTTATCTTTAAACAATCTCGTTCTTTTTTAACCATTTTTCAAAAATAGTTCGTGCTTCTTCATCATTGATATCATTACTAAATGAATACACCTTAATACCATAATCATCTATATATTCACCCAGTTTCATTTCCTCCACTTTCTTATAAAAATCGTCTGCCTCATAGTGCGGAAGATAAGCATCCCAAACTGGTTCATTTATTCTTTTGTACGCCGTCACTTCTAAATCATATCCGTCTTCATAATATCCGATGTGATAATGTTTGTTCGGAACATATTTATCCATTAAAAGTCCCCTCCTACTAAACAAAAGCGAGCCTTATATTAAAGCTCGCTCCTCTCTCTATTTATTAAATACGTTCCATCGCCGTCTTCAACGTTCCAACAACAAAGGCAATTTCTTCACTTGAAATAATAAGCGGCGGTGCTAATGTTAAGACGTTATTATACCCTGCTGTTGTCATACCATTGCGTCCTATAATTAATCCCTTTTCTTTACAAGCATTTACAACACTTGCAATTTTGTCGTTATCAATTGGCTCTTTCGTCTCTTTATCATTTACTAATTCAATTCCAACTAATAGACCTTTTCCTCTAATATTCCCAACAAGCGGATGTTCCCCAATTTCATCTTTTAGTTGCTCTAATAAAAGGGAACCCATTTGCGCAGATCGCTCGATTAAATTTTCATTTTCCATAATCTCTAAGTTTTTAAGTGCTAATGCACAAGCTGCTGGATTTCCACCAAATGTATTAATATGGCGGAAGAATTCATATTCTCCTTTACCTTTAAAAGCCTCATATATTTCTTTTTTCACAGCTGTTGCAGATAATGGTAAATATGCGCTCGTAATGCCCTTTGCCATTGTAATAATATCTGGCTTCAAATCATAATTCATAAACCCAAATGCTTTTCCTGTACGCCCGAAACCGCAAATTACTTCATCACTAATAAGCAAGGCACCGTGTTTTTGACACGTCTCATGAACAGCTTTCATATAGTCTTGTGGTGGCATTAATATGCCCCCGCCTGTAATAATTGGTTCCATAATAAAAGCGGCAATTGTTTCACTTAATTCCCACGTCATAACACGATCGACTTCTTTCACACATTCTACATCATAAATATGCTGCCCTTCAATCCCAGGCATACGGTAACAATCCGGTGGTGTTACGTGTAAAAAACCTGAAGCAAACGGTTCATATTGATATCTACGCTGCGCTTGTCCCGTCGCTGCCATTGTCGCCATTGTATTCCCATGATACCCACGATAACGTGACATAAATTTATAACGATGTGGTTCACCTTTTTGAGCATAGTATTGCCTTGCTATTTTAAAAGCTGTTTCGTTCGCTTCTGAACCACTATTTGAGAAGAAAATAACATACTCTCCCCCAAGCCACTCATTTAACTTTTCAGCAAGCTTTATAGCTGGCTCATGGGATTGTGACATTGGAAAGTATGATAATGTTTGTAATTGCTTATAAGCCGCTTCTGCGAGCTCCTTTCTTCCATATCCACTATTGACACACCAAAGGCCACTCATACCATCTAAATATCTTTTTCCTTGTATATCTTCAACCCAGCACCCTTCAGCTTTTGCCCCTACCATTGTACTATTTGGACTAAAGGGACGCATACCGTGCCAAACATATTGCTCATCTTTTGCTAATAATTCATCAGTTTGCTTCGTTTTCATCATTACTTCCACCTTCCATAACAACTTATTTTTCACAAAAGCTGCGCTGGTGCCATGATGACTTAAATTTCTCCCTGCTATTTTCATTCCACAAAATTAAGACAAATCCTACTTACAAATCAGTAATATTTACAAGAAAATGACAAAAGAAAAAAGAGCTTTTCTTATCTATCGAAAAGCTCCTCTTTTATTTAATGTGAAGACACATCACTAATACCGTGACCAGTATTAGATTTTACGAGAATTTCATCAAATTTCGCTGCATCTTCTTTCTTACTAGATAAAACAGTTCCTAAATATGCTGCAAGAAATCCGAGCGGAATTGAAATAATTCCTGGTGTCGTATATGGAAATATCGCTTCCCCAACAAAAATAGCTTTTCCAGCTACAGGATTCCAAACATTCGGACTCAACGCTACGAGAACAATAGCTGATACGAGACCCACAATCATACCAGAAATAGCACCCGTTGTATTAAAACGCTTCCAATATATTGTAAATAAAATCACTGGTAGATTTGCACTCGCTGCAACTGCAAATGCTAATGATACTAAAAATGCTACGTTTAATGTTTGGGCAAATAATGCAAGTATGATAGATAGTATCGCTACTCCAATAGATGCATAACGAGCCATAGATACTTGCTCTTTTTCCGTTGATTTCCCTCTGCGAATGATTTCATTATAAAAATCATGAGCGAATGCTGATGCTGCTGTTAATACAAGACCTGCCACTACAGCCAAAATCGTTGCAAAAGCAATTGCTGATACGAAAGCAAATAAGAAGTCTCCACCTAACGCTTTGGCTAATAAAGGTGCCGCCATATTACCAGCTGGGTTCGCTTTAATAATCGCTTCATTTCCTACAAACGCTGCCGCACCAAATCCTAAGAAAATCGTCATAATATAAAATGCACCAATTAACCACGTCGCATATACGACAGATTGACGTGCAGTTTTTGCATCACGTACTGTAAAAAAGCGGACAAGTATATGTGGTAATCCAGCTGTACCAAGTACTAGTCCTAAATTTAAAGACAGTGTATCAAGACCATCCTTATACTTTACACCTGGATTTAAAAATGAATCTTTTAAAGGGGTAGCTGTTTTCATTTGAGCGAACATTTCAGTCACGCTGAAGTTGAATTTTGCGAAAACGATAACAGAAATAATAAACGTACCAGCCATAAGTAATACAGCCTTTACAATTTGTACCCAGCTCGTTGCTGTCATACCACCAAAAATAACATACACCGTCATAAGTGTTCCAACGATTAATACAGATGTCGTATATTCAATCCCTAATAATAACTTAATAAGTGCACCCGCGCCAACTAATTGTGCAATCATATAAAAGATAGAAATCGTCATCGTATTAAGAGCTGCAACTCCGCGAACTTTTTTCGCGTCAAAGCGTGCTGCAATCATATCCGCCAAAGTGTACTTTCCTAAATTTCTAAGTGGTTCTGCAACAAGATATAGTACAACTAAATAAGCAACTAAAAAACCGATACTATAAAAGAATCCATCAAACCCAGTTAATGCGATTGCTCCGGCTATACCGAGAAATGAAGCAGCAGACATGTAATCTCCAGCAATGGCCAGACCATTTTGCCAACCAGTTAATCCCCCTCCAGCCGTATAAAATTCACTCGCATTTTTCGTTTTTTTCGATGCAAAATAGGTTATGACGAGCGTACCAAGAACAATAATTAAAAATAGTGCAAACGCAGTAGTATTCAAGTTCAGCCCCTCCCTTTTTGCATATCTTGCAGAATTTTTCGGGAGATTTCATCAAATGATTCTGCTTTTTTGCTATAAATCATACATAGGGCCCATGTCATGATAAATTGGGAAAAAGCAAATACCCACGCCCATGTAACGTCTCCAAATGCAGGTGTATTAAGCACCTTTGAATACGATGTTAGAATAGGTAATGCGATAAAAAAACTAAAAAAGAAAATACTCATTGGAATGATAAACTTCTTTTTCGTATTTAATAACAATTGAAATTCTTCCGACTGAACGACCTCTGTATAATTCACCTCATTTTGCAACTTACGTGCTGACGTATCGTCTCGTTTCATTAACCGGTCCCCTCTCTTACTTGAAATACACTTCCCCCTTGTATACCTAAAGACTAAATTTTATAAATATTCAGAAACTTATTTTCATTTTAGACAATCCATACATTTCTGCAAAGATTTTTTGATAGACATTTTTCGGCATTTTCCCCTAAGTTTTTAATATAATTTTTCAAAATAAAGTGACACCTTACTTATTTTTTCCTCATTAAAACAAAAGCAGTGCTTAACGCACTACTTTTGTCTTTTTCTCCTTTTCTAAATTACGAGCCGTTTCGCTTAACTCAACGTCTTTTCCATCTTTAAGCGTTCCAAATATGAAATCGAATACTGGATTTGAAACACCAAACCAAAACTTTTCATTTTTATAATGGTGTAATATGTGCTGTTTTTTTAGCCATCTTCCAAACTTAGTGACGGGACGAATTGGCTTATGTGCAATATAATGTTTCCATTCATAAACGAGAAGCATACTAATCATTCCAATTCCGAATGAAAGTGTAATAGTAACACTTTTTGTTATAGCATATGATATAAGTAAATATATAGTAAAGCTCGGTATACTAAACCATACAGGCAAAAATAAAAGTTTTAAATCATCTGGATATACGTGATGGTCATAATGTAATCTTCTTAACATCTTTAATAAAAATATGTTTTTAGGTGGTTTTAAGTGAAATAAAAACCGGTGTGTCATATATTCGTTTAGCGTATAAAAAATAATCCCAAACAAACATGATAACAAACCGATCCATGTGAAAAATTGCATTTTTAAAATAATGATAAAAACAAATAAAATACTATACATAATAACGATATCATGTTGTAAAAAGAACTCTTTCCCCACTTTCTTCATCTTGTTTCCCCCTTTTCAAAAAAAACAGCCGCAACATATCGTTACGACTATTTCTTTTCTATTCTTATTCTATTCACTTTACAAATTTGCCTGCTGTTCTATTGTCGAGAAAAAATTGTTTGGTCCAAATATATTTTGCTTCGGAATAATATGTTCCACTGCAAACACTGTTACTTCTCCTCTTTGCACTTCTCCAATAATGAGCCCAAATATTTCATGATTTACTGCAAACGTCGGTTGCTTTGTTTGTAACAATCTTGCTGCATTATGAAATACCGTTTCATATAGTGGATTTCTATCAGTAATTTCTTTTCGGATTTTTGGCGCTAACGTAATTATAATTTCTTTTCCTTCAATAGTGGTTCGATACATAAAAATCTCCCCTTCAATCTTATGTGAACAACTGTAAAGCTTTGTATGCAAAATGTATAGAATAACATACTAAAATAATACCTGCTCCGGCTGTTATGTAGCTAAGCGCTTTTGGTTTTAATAAAGTTCTTCCAAAATGTACAGAAAAAGCAATATTTAAATTCCATAAAATAATACCAGCAATAATGCAAAGACTGTATAAAAAAGCTTCTTGTTTCGTTACCTTCGTAAGTAATGAGCTAAGTGTACTTCCGTATATACCAAACCAAAAAACAAGATTTAATGGATTGGATATCGCAATTAAAAATCCTGCCATAAACGATTGCTTAAGGCCACCTACCTCTTCTTTTTTATATTCCATATTCGAGTGGAAAATTCCTTGTTTTACACTTTGAAATCCTAAATAAAATAACAAGAAAAAACCCGTGCAATACATGAAGGCTTGTACATATGTATACATAAACACAGAAGATAAACCGAAATAAATGAGAAGCATAAATAAAACATCTGCAGTCATTCCGCCAATTCCAACAACCCAAGCGTGCCAAAACCCACGTTCAATTCCTCGTTTTAACATTTCAATATTAATTGGACCTACTGGCGCAGCCAATGATATACCTAATACGATTTGCTGTATAATTGCTCCAAACATCGCTCTATCCTTTCTACTCTCTTTACTACTAGTTAATGATGTAATTAAAAAAATAGACTAGCTTTCATAATAAAATACCCTTTTTTATCCAAAATATACAAAAGAGCCATCTAGGTGATGGCTCTTACTTTTCTATCTTATGAAGAAAAGGACATTTCCCTTTTATTAGCTCTACATCGTCTCCTATGAAATATTGTTTCCATTCGCGATGCTCTGGGTCACCATAATGACTAATGTTAGGATGTTTCGGCAATTGATCCCACTTTTCAACTCGCTCACGGACCATTTGTCTTGAATATGCTCCTTTAGGACGATCTCCCTCTAATCCATCAAAAATAGTGCGTGGCTGAAACCCAATAACGAGTGAATTCCCTAAATGTCTAGTTTTTCGTTTTTTATAAGCTGGCGCATTTCCAAATGCGAATATTGGCTCACCACCAAATGAAAATTCCCATAAATAATGGTCTGGATCTTCAGGAATTTGCTTTGGCCATGCTTGATTATCGTTTTCATGTAAATACTGTAACACTTTCCAAAAGGAATCACGGTAATATTCGAGTGATTGTTCTTCACATTCCGGTTCTACAAAAAGGAAAAAGCCTCTTCTTACAATCGGTCTCTCTTTCATTAACTCTAAAAAAGATAACATTGTATGCGGCAAATGACTCCAATCATTATGAGAAAGAAATGAATAACGAAGTTCATTCTTTTTCAAAGCTGTTAAACCGAAATAGCATGGAAAAGTTGGTTCTAACACGACACTTGAAAAAATCTCAAATTCTTTTGCAACCCAATCCGGTATGTCGGTTCTCGTTCTCATTCCTTCATTATCTAATAAGTAAGACTTATTCATTCTTTCACCTCATTATGTATAGCATTCAATTAAGAATATTACATACTCGGCCTGTCCTATACCTACTTAAAAATTTGACTGAAAAAATTATTTAAAAATACAAAAAAATAAAATCGCTTACTTGACTAAATTCTCCCAATTCGTGTATATTTAAATTAATCATTTAGCAGAATATTCAAGAATATAGCATTTTTAGTTTATATTATTTTTTTAAAATGAATTTCACTAAATGAAAATAGTAAACGCTTTTAGGAGGAATTGTAACATGCAAGGAAAAGTAAAATGGTTTAACAACGAAAAAGGTTTTGGATTTATCGAAATGGAAGGCGCTGACGATGTATTCGTACATTTCTCTGCTATTCAAGGAGACGGCTACAAAGCTTTAGAAGAAGGTCAAGAAGTATCTTTCGACATTACTGAAGGTAACCGCGGACCTCAAGCTGCTAACGTAGTAAAACTTTAATCCAACATATAACAGGAGGTTACCTTACTTGGTAACCTCCTTTGTTATTCCTTTGTATATTTCCGTTTTACAGAGCAAAAACTATGTGAAATGCGCACTATACAAAGGAGGAATTATTAATGGGATCAGAAGTAAATGATTTTGAAGAAGTGAAATTCCGTGTAGAAACAGCACAAAAAATGGTAGGATCAGCAACAATTTCAATGGATCCAGATACATTAGAGCATGCTACTACTGCTGTAGAAGCAGCTCGCTCTCAGCTTGAAATTATGAAATCTGTTGCAACTGATTTAGATGAACCATTTTTAATGAATGAGGAAAAGAAATTAAATAAATGTGAGCATCAACTAAACGAAGCAAGACACTAAAAAACATCCAGAGAATTTTCTCTGGATGTTTTTCATGACAACTGGTCCCCATACTTTTTCAATGTTTCTCCAACTGTACATTGCCTTATACAAAATGAATGGGCATAATATTTACTATTTGTCTTTCGATTATGTTCTCGCAAAAAACAGCCTTCACAATACGTTTCTAATAAGTCATTTACCTCTGTAATGAGTTGCTTTTTATCCACCTTTGCACCTCTCTATTCAGTTATTTCTTTATGACTATCAATAACTGTTCCTTCCAATGCTTGCGTAGCTAATTGATGTGCTTCTTTATTTTGTTTTCTAGATATCGGCTCACATATAAGTTTTAATTTCATTTGCTTCGCCTTTTGTTCAATTTGATCTAAATAATGATTTAAATGTTCATCATAACAAGGCCATTCTCCGGCTAATTGCTGCAGTACCACTTGTGAGTCTCCGCGAAGTGTAACTGCTTCATACTTAATCCCTAGTTCCTCGAGTATATTCATACCGTATAATAATGATGCATATTCCGCTTCATTATTATCATATATACCTTCTATATATGCATTGCGGCGAATGCGGTAGTTTGTATTTGCTTTTTTATAATACACACATATACCAATGCCAGCTTCTTTCGTTTGCACATCATACCCACCATCAAAATAAACGAGTATTTCTTGGGGCTCTTCCTCTACTTGCTTACTTAACTTTTTCATCTCTTTTAATGACCATTCTGCGTCCATTTCATCATAAAATGAAAATTCTTTTACTCTTCCTGTTTTCTCAAAATCCTCTGCAAATTGAAGTACTTCTTCTATGTTCATATACCCTGTCGTTAATTCCGTCTGCAATCCGCGCTTCGTTTTATACAACCAATGAATTTTATATTTCATACTACATTCCCCTTATGTAAGACTTCTTATTTATCCGGCTAATTGAAGCCTCACTTTATTTTATTATATTTTATCAAGAGTCACAGTATTATATTCAATATGATTACATACAAAAAGAGCTATCCCTATAGGAATAGCTCTTTCATCTATTACATAAATCTTTCAAATTGTACTCGCTTATTAATCCAGTACATTACAGGCATACCGATCGCCATGACAACAAATTCACCAATTGCACAAGTTAACCAAGACAACATAAATGGTAAACCCAATGCAAGATGAAGTTCAATTGCAATCATAAACATTGTAATCGTAAAGATAACTGTATTAAAAATCATACGAGCCCAAACACCTTTAATAAACCGCATAGAAATAATCGTTGCAACTAATGCAAGAATAGATTGACCTACTCCAAATACTAAATCATAAGCGATCATAGGTGAGAAAAAGAGATTCGTTAAAAATACACCTAATACAATTCCGTAAATTGCTTTCTTGTTAAATACAACGAGATGATTAAACATCTCTGAAATACGAAACTGTACATTCGTAAAGCCAAATGGCTGAATAAGCATAGAAACAGCAATATATAATGCCGCTAAAATACCATTACCGACTAATGTTCTAATATTCATGACAAAATCTCCTTAGTTTTTTTACGTGGGATGGTTTCGAACCACGTTATTCGTTTTTTAAGCAACAAGATTATATTTTACGTGGTAGCCCCTCTTTCGTCAATAGATTCCTATCGTGAACTACCTTTTTTCTTTTAGACAACGTATAATAAAGCATATGAAAGATTTAGGAGGTTTCACTTCATGACAGCAACAATTCAAAATAAAAAAGTGATCGTTTCCATTTCTGACAAAGGTGCAGAATTACAGAGCGTTCGCTTAAAAGAAGACAACATAGAATATTTATGGCAAGGTGATTCTACTTATTGGGGACGCCGTGCACCAATTTTGTTCCCAATTGTCGGTCGATTAGTAGATAATACATACTACGTAGACGGTAAACCATATTCATTAACACAACACGGTTTCGCTCGTGATCTTACTTTCTCCGTGAAAGAACAAAGCGAAACAAAGATCACTTATATCGTTACTAGTAATGAAGAAACATTAAAAAAATACCCATACGAATTCGAATTACTCGTTTCTTATGAGCTAGATGGACAAAGTGTTCATGTAACATATGAAGTAAACAATCCTACTTCTAAAGAAATGTTCTTCTCAATCGGAGCACATCCTGGATTCAACTTCCCTTTATTGGACGGTGAATCATTTACAGATTATTACTTATCGTTTAATGGTTCGGAACGCTTAGAAACAAGCGTATTAGAAGGACCTTACCTTTCAAACAAAAAGCAATTAATCGCTGAAAATACGACTGAATTGCCACTTACATATGATTTATTCAAAAATGATGCACTTATTTTTGAACATATGAATACGAATGAAATTTCAATTCGTTCTCATAAACATAATAAATTTGTAAAAGTGGAATTTGATGGATTCCCATTTGTTGGCGTATGGACACCAGGGGATAACGCACCTTTCTTATGTATTGAACCTTGGTATGGAATCGCTGATGAAGTAAATCCAGCAAAAGATTTCAAGGACAAAAAGGGAATTCAATCTTTACAAGCGAATGAAACATTTACATGTCGTTACAGCATCACAATCGGATAACTACTCTATCCCCTACTTCAAAAAAATATTTAAGTAGGGGATCATCTTATAATTTGGAGGTTTCTCATTTTGATTGAAGTATATATTGATGGTGCATCAAAAGGAAATCCTGGTCCTTCTGGTGCAGGAGTGTTTATTAAAGGCGTTCAGCCACCTATACAACTATCAGTACCACTTGGAACAATGTCCAATCATGAAGCAGAATACCGCGCTTTACTTCTAGCATTAAAATATTGCATCGAGCATAATTATAGCACTGTCTCTTTTCGTACAGATTCGCAGCTTGTTGAGCGGGCTGTTGAAAAGGAATACGCAAAAAATAAAATATTTGCACCTCTTTTAGATGAAGCACTGCAGTACATAAAAAACTTCGATCTCTTTTTTATTAAGTGGATTCCAAGTAGTCAAAATAAAGTAGCTGATGAATTAGCTAGAAAAGCTATCTTACAAAATTAACGGGGGTATGAGTGTGAAAAAAGAGTGGATTGCTCCTCTTGCTTTATTATTTGTCTCTTTTATTTGGGGAGCTACGTTTGTTGTCGTTCAAAACGCTATGTCTTTCGTTGGTCCATTTACGTTTAATGGTATTCGCTTTTTATTCGCTGGAATTATTTTATTATTCGTTCAAATTATTTTCTCACAGAAAACTTCAAAACAAGAATTAAAACATAGTAGTTTAGCTGGATTAATGGTTGGGTTCTTCTTATTTGTCGGCTATTTATTACAAACATTTGGCTTACTCTATACAACTTCTTCAAAAGCAGGTTTCTTAACTGGGCTAAGCATTGTTATGGTCCCAATCTTATCATTTATCTTTTTAAAACAAAAAGCCACCATTTTCATCATACTTGGTATTGCTGTAGCTACAACAGGTTTGTACTTATTAACAGCTGCTGATTCTTTCCAATTAAATATAGGAGATATACTTGTTCTTGGTTGTGCAGTCGCTTTCGCTGCCCATATTCTTATTAACGGCTTCTTTTCTAAAAAAATATCACCTTTATTATTAAGCACATCTCAAGTATTAGCTGTTGGTATATTTTCTTCTATTTGCGCTTTCTTGTTTGAAGATTGGAAAAAGTTATTTTCAGTATCACTATGGACGAATCAATCCTTTTTATTCGCACTCTTTCTAACTGCCCTGTTTGCAACATCTATTGCTTTTTTCATTCAAACATCGGCACAAAAACACACTTCTCCAACGAGAGTAGCAATTATTTTCGCAATGGAGCCCGTTTTTGCTGCATTAACAGGCGTTCTCGTTGCAAATGAACAACTTTCTATTTCTGCTATTATCGGATGTCTATGTATTTTTCTAGGCATGATTTTTGTTGAATTACCTTCCAAAACAAAAAAAGAAGCGCAGGCTGCGTGAAGTTACGCTTGTAACTTCCGCATAAAAGCCTTAGCGCTTTTTTTATCTGTAATTTCTTCCTCTTTCAATCGTTCTAATAACGCAACGAAATAACTACCATCAAACTGCAATTGATGTTTAATTGTCGCTTCTATTGCTGCGTTCACAATCCCATCAGACGCACCAGTATATCCTTGTCCAAACATAATAAACCCTTGTGCTTCCTCTGATAATTTAAATCCTTTCGTATGTAAGAATGAAAGATAATCTTCTACTGTTTGCATGTTATTCCCACCTACTCAAAAATTCTCCATCTCCTATCATACATGTTTTTACACGCTATGAGAATGAAATTTCTTTGACAACTTTGTAAATCAATCTTCTACTTCTCTTACAATGGAGGATTTTCTAACAATCTGAAGGAATATGTACAGTGGAACTTATTTCATATTAAAGGGGAGACACGATGAAACAAGCACTATTAATTATTGACGCTCAGCAAGAATTAATTGATGGAAATGAGCAAGAAAATGAAGTTTTTCGTAAAACCGAGCTATTATCTACACTAAATATAGCCCTGCAGAAAGCAATAGATTCAAATGCTCTTATTGTTTTCGTAAGAGATATCGATGTTGCTTCTGGTAGTGGCGAAGGATTTGAAGTACATAATCAAATTCAAGTACCCCAGTCTGCAATCTTTATTAATAAAGCAGCAACCAATTCATTCTACGGCACTTCTTTACTTGAACTTTTAAAAGAAGAAAACATTAATCATATTGTTATAGGCGGATGTAAAACAGAACATTGCATTGACACTGCAGTTAGAGCAGCAACTGTACAAGGATTTGACGTTACATTAATTAAAAACGGTCATTCAACAACTGATTCTAACGTATTGTCTGCAGAACAAATTATTGGTCATCACAATAAAACTTTACACGGTCATTATAACGTTGATCATTTTTCTATGGTGAGAGATATCGAGGAAGACCTCTTTCAGCCGACTCATGATCAATATCGTGATTAGCGAAAAAGAATCCTTCATTCAGAAGGATTCTTTTTCACCCAAAAATTTGTGCTGCAATGCTATATAACTCATTATTCCTTTTTAATAATTGACCGCTATTTTTCATCATAATTGGTGGTGTATTCACCTTTTTAAAACCAGCAATCTCTAATTCTTTCATGAAATCGTTCTTTCCTTCTGGTACATCCATTCTTAATCTCCCATTATGCCCTCTTGCTAAATTATGTACTATTCTCATTGCCATCGCATTATTTTTAGCAACGACTGGTCCTATTATTTTATTTTCTGGCGTTTGTATACTTATACCGTATCCTACTACATTTTCTTTCGTATCCTTTACAACGACACACTGCTCACTTTGCATAATTCTTTGTTTTAAAAAATCGTTTCGACTTGTCCCAAATGCATCTCTATCTATTTTTATTATTTTTTCTAAATCACACTCTTCATAATTCATCATATAACCTTCATTTTCTATACAATGATCCTTCGTATTGTACGAGTTACATATGTATTTAGAAACATAACTAACAGCCCTAAATCCTAATTTTTCATATAAGGGCTTCCCTTCATCCGTAGCAATAAGCATAAATGGAGTTTGAACTGATACGCTATTCATGCATGAATTTGTAATCCTCTTTCCAATTCCTCTTCCCTTATAATCTGGATGTACAATTACCATTCCGATAGATGCCAACGCCTCCCCATATAATATTATTGCTGCGCTAGCAATAAGTTCCTTTCTCTCATTCCATACGCCGTATACAATACCTGAGTTAAAAATTGTTTCAACTTCTTCTCTGTTATAATCCCAGCCAATATAAGATGATAATGCTACAATGTCGCCTATTTGTTCTTCCCTAAGACGCTCCACTCTAATTTCCAATTCAATCATACTCCATCCCCTTATCTAGACATTTAAATCATTATTACTAAATCAACTTGTACATGTTTCCCTTTATTTATCACACACATATGTTATTTTGACCAAGACTATATTGTAAATGAGGTGACAACATGCCCATTACGAATCGATTTTCTACCACCACTAACGGCGCACTGGCTATTACAGGTAATACTTTAGGGTTAAGTAAAATCAGTAATCAAAACCGTGCTGGTACAATCGGGGCAATTGGTGCATTCGCAACTACGAATACCGCTTTACAAGTTCCCACTTTTCCTGCTGGTACAACGTTAAACTATACACAAAATAGTTCTACCGCTATTTTAAATATCCCTGCTGGTAGTACGATTCTTTACGCAGAACTCGTTTGGGGTGGAAACTATTTATCTCGTGATCAAAAAATTACGAGTGTATTAGGAAATCCAGTTTCTTTTACAACACCTGTTTCAACATACTCGATTACTCCTTCAGCTGTTACAGCTTCAAATCAAACATTCGTTTCAAACTCTATTACATTTGGCTTTTACACTCGTTCAGCAGACGTAACAACTCTTATTCAATCTGGAGGTGCTGGTTCCTATACTACAGGAGCGGTTCCTGGACTTGTAGATCCTATAGATGCTTCTAATGGAACAATTAATTCGGCTGGATGGACGCTTATCGTCGCTTATCAAAACGGGACATTGCCAGCAAGAAACTTAACCATTTATGTAGCTGGTAACCGTGTTTCTGCTGATACTGGTAGTGCAGATGTAGCTGTTTCTGGATTTTTAACACCTTCAGGAGGACCTGTAAGTGGACGATTATTTTTAAGTTCTATTGAAGGAGATGCAGATATAACAGGGGATCAAGCATTATTTGGACCAAATTTCAGTTCATTAAATGCTTTATCTGGGCCAAATAATGCTGTAAATAATTTCTTCGGTTCTCAAGTTAACAATGCTGCTGGAAATTTAGATACAACTGGAACATTTGGAACGCGAAATCAAAGTGCTTCTACAGGCACAAACATCTCCGCTGGAAGACAGGGCTGGGACATTACTTCCATTGATATTTCTCCTTATTTAACAAATTCTCAAGTGTCCGCCGCAATCCGTTTAACGACTAACGGAGACGCTTATATGTTGAATACAGTCGGTTTACAAATCAACATAAATTCACCTAATATTCAAGCAACGAAAAGCGTAAATAAAAGTGTTGCGGCAATTGGAGACGTTCTCACTTATACAGTTACTATCCCTAACACCGGACTTCTTCCTGCCAATAACGTTATTTTTACAGACATTCTCCCTAACGGTACTTCCTTTATACCTGGCACTTTAACAATAGATAATGTCCCACAAACGAACGCAAATCCGGCCGCTGGTATATCTCTCGGAACCATTAATAATGGTGCTTCTCGTACAGTAACTTTCCAAGCTACCGTCGTTTCTCTTCCAAGTCAAAATCCTATCTCTAACACTGCTAATATTACATTTCAATATACACCAATTGCCGGAGGAACAACCTTTAACGGTCTTGCAACAAGCAACTCTGCTGGAACACAAGTTAACCTTGCAGATATTAATGGCACAAAATCAGTTAACAAACTTTTTACAGATATTGGTGAAACGTTAACATACAGTATTGCCTTAGCTAATATAGGAAATATCGTTGCAACGAATGTGATATATACGGATCCGATTCCTAGCGGGACTACTTTCATTCCAGGAAGTGTAACTGTGAACGGAGTTACTCAAACTGGCGCAAATCCCGCTAATGGTATACCAATTGGTTCAATTGCCGCAAATTCCACTACTACTATTTCATTCCAAGTGCTCGTTCCTTCTATCCCTCAAACAAACCCAATATTAAATAGTGGAACAACAACATATCAATACATTCCTGTACCTAATCAACCTGCAGTAAGCGGGACTGATACGACGAATATCGTCTCCACTCAAGTGAATAATGCTACTGTAACAATGACGAAAGCAGTAGATAAAAATTTTGCAGATATTGGTGATACACTAACGTACACCGTTTCCTTTACAGGTATAGGTAATACGAATGCAAATAACGTTATTTTTACAGATGTCATTCCTACTGGTACAACTTTTGTTCTCAACAGTTTAACAATAGATGGCACGACACAAGTTGGAGCAAATCCCGCTACTGGTGTGAATATAGGATCTATTCCAACTGGTACAACAAAAAATGTTGCATTTCAAGTAGTTGTAAATACAATACCCGCGTCAAATGTCGTATCTAATAGTTCAAGCGCTTCTTATCAATATACCGTCAATCCTAGTCAATCACCCGTTACCAAAAACATTTCTTCTAATCTCGTTTCCACTCAAATTAACAATGCGAATGTAACATTAACAAAATCAACAAATAAACAATTTGCTACAATTGGCGAAACAATCAGTTATACAATTCTTATTACAAACAGTGGAAATACAGCTGCTACTAACGTGCAACTAACAGATCCACTTCCAAACGGAACGATATTGACTCCTGGTTCTGTAACACTAAACGGAGTTTTACAAAATGTAGATTCTCTCGTCGCTTTACCTATCGGCACAATTCCTGGTGGGGCTACTGTTACCCTTTCTTTCCAAGTAACAGTCATCAATATTACGACCCAAAATCCTATCATTAATAATGCTTTCGCCTCTTATCTATATACTGTAAATCCAAATTTGCCACCAACTTCAAAAACAGCAAATTCTAATTCTGTTACATCAACAATTAGACTAGCAAACCTTCAAGCTACTAAATCTGTAGATAAAACGTTCGCAGAAGTTGGCGATGTATTAACTTATACCTTCGCTCTTACAAACAATGGAAATGTTACGGCGAACAATGTATTACTATTCGATTCAATAGCAAACGGTACTTCCTTTGTATCGAACAGTGTTATAGTTAACGGCGTTACTCAGCCGGGCGCAACACCAGCTAGCATTAATATTGGTAGCATTAATGCTAATACTACGATTACAGCTTCATTCCAAGTAGTAATAACTAGCATTCCAAACCCAAATCCTATTTCAAATAGCGCTTCTATTTCTTATAACTTTATCGTTGATCCAAACGTTCCCCCTATAAGTAAGAACACAACTTCAACCACTACATTTACTCAAGTAAATGACGCAAATGTCATTTCAGCAAAAACAGTGGATCGAGCGTTCGCTACTGTTGGGGATGTATTAACTTATACCATTCTTTTAACAAATGCAGGAAGCGTTACTGCTGATAACCCAACTTTCGTAGATACAAATCCAGATGGCACTACCTTTATCCCAAACACTTTCCTTATTAATGGTGTACTCCAAAATAACGCAGATCCGAACATTGGTGTTCCATTGCCTTCCATTCCTGCTAACGGTGAAATTACTGTTTCTTACCAAGTAACTATCACCTCTTTACCAGCTCAAAATCCAACAATAAATTCATCTAGTACACAATATAGCTTTACTTTAAATCCGGACGATCCACCAACTATAGAAACATCTGTAAGTAATACCGTAAGTACACAAATTAATTTAGCAAATGTAGTTATTGTCAAAGAAGTAGATTTGACTATCGCCGATGTCCGGCAACCAATCACATATACAATTTCTTTAGCTAATCTTGGCAATACTACAGCAAATAATGTTATTGTTACTGATATAATCCCAAATGGCACCACTATCGTACCAAATAGTATTTTTATAGGTGGTGCTTTACAACTAGGTGCAGACCCTAGTACCGGTCTTCAAGTAGGCTCCATTCCTTCAGGTGGTTTTACAACGATTGTTTTTCAAATAAGTGCAAATGGGCTACCTTCACCAAACCCAATTCAAAACAGCGCTTCACTGCAATATAGCTTTATCGCTGATCCAAATTTACCTGCTCTTGTTAGAAACGCTGCTAGCAATATAGTAACTACACAAATTAATACTGCTAATATCGTTGCTACAAAACTAACGAGTACAAACTTCGCTGATGTCGGTGATGTCATACTATATGCAACCATTTTAACAAATAACGGGAATACCCCTGCTGCTAATGTAACGTTTACAGATATCATTCCAGCGGGTACCCTCTTCATTCCTAATACTGTAACGATTAATAATGTCCCTGTAGCCAATGCAAATCCTGCTAACGGCATTTCGATTGGTACGATAGGAGCGAATTCATCACGCACCGTTGCATTCCAAGTTTTTGTACCAACTATCCCTGCTGTAAACCCAATTACAAATCAATCAGACACAACATTCCAATATACGTATGATCCATCCAAACCTGCTGTGATGCAGATGGTTGCTTCTAACACTGTACAGACAACTATTAATAACGCCTCAATTGCTGCTACTAAATCGGCAGATAAACAGTTTGCTAACGTAAATGATATTATTACGTACACGACTACTTTAACGAATAAGGGGAACACACTTGCATCAAATGTAATATTTACAGATGTAATTCCAAACGGGACATCGTTTATTTCTAATAGTGTTACTGTAAACGGGAATACACTCCCTAATGTAAATCCAGCAAACGGAATTGCCATTGATCCGATACATCCGAATGCAAATACGATCATCTCGTTCCAAGTACAAGTAAATACTATCCCGAATCCAAATCCAATCCCGAACCAAAACAATACAACGTACCAGTATGTCGTAGATCCTAACTTACCTCCAGCATCCGCCAATGCATTAAGTAACGTAATAACAACTCAAATTAATAACGCTACGATTGTCGCTACAAAATCAGTAAATACGCCAACAGCTGCAATCGGAGACATTGTCACCTATACAATTACGTTGACAAATACAGGTAACATCCCTGCTAGTGCAACTCTTTTAACAGATGGACTTGGACCAGGTGCATCCTTTATTCCAAATTCCATTACGATAAATAACGTATCCCAGCCTGGATTAGATCCTTCATTAGGTATTCATTTAGAAGATATTTCACCCGGCGGCATTACTTTCATTACATTCCAAGTGAAAATCCTCGCCATTCCACCGAGTGGAACTTTAACAAATAATGCTCTTGTAAACTACGAATATGCGGTGAATCCAACTGAAATACCAGCTGTTGGCAGTACTGTTACAAACACGACAGTTACACCAATTGTTGACGCTACTTTAGTAATAAATAAAAATGCTAGTACAACTTTCGCTACAATAGGAGATACGATTACATTCACCTCAGTTGTTACAAACACAGGAAATACTACTGCGAACAACATTATTTTTACAGATTCAATTCCAAGTGGTACTACCTTTGTTCCAAATAGTTTTAAAATAAACGGTGTAACGGTCCCGAATACAAATCCACAAAACAGTATCCATATTGGTAACTTAAATGCAAATGCATCGGTTACACTTAGTTTTCAAGTAAACATTACAACTCTTCCAAACCCTAATCCAATTCCGAACCAATCATCGCTTCAATATAGCTTTATTGTTGATATAAATGAACCGCCTGTTTCACGAACCGTTCAATCCAATAAAACTTTTACACAAGTAAACTCTGCTTCCGTTATCGCCACAAAAACTGCTAGCAATGCATTTGCTGCTGTTGGAGATACAATTACGTATACAACTACTCTCACTAATAGCGGAAATACTACTGCAAACACACCTGTTTTTATCGATATATTACCAGCTGAACTCTCATTCGTTCCTGATAGCGTACAAATTAATACCATCCCACAACTTGGATTTAGGCCTGATAATGGTGTTCCTTTAGATTCAATTCCAGTTGGAAGAACGACAACAATTAGCTTTCAAGCTATCGTTGGTTCAATACCAGCTACAAATCCAACATTGAACCAATCTAGCACAACATACTCTATCATCGTTAATCCTACCCAGCCGCCGGTGACAGAAACAGCTACAAGCAATCCAACTTTAGTTCAAATTAACGAAGCAATTATTCAAGCAACGAAAAGTGTGGATCGACTATTCTCTGACATCGCACCTGGAAATTCATTTTTAACGTATACTGTTTTATTGGAAAATATAGGGAATGTAACTGCTACGAATATCCTTTTTACAGATTCGATTCCAAATAATACAGTATTTATAGAAGATAGCGTTCGAGTAGGCGGGGTTTTATTATCTGGAGTAAATCCAGCAAATGGAATACCAATTGGGGATATTATTGCAGGAGATTTTATAAACGTTACCTTCCGCGTGCAAGTAGTTAGCATTCCAAATCCAATTTTCACAATTGGACCTGGGGGGCCAAACTCACCGGTTGTAAATGGAGCTTCCATTGATTATCAATTTATGACAGGACCTAATTTACCACTCGTTTCAAGAAGTACGACATCCAATCCTGTTTCGACACAAATAAATTCTGGGGAAATCGCACTTGTTAAATCTGTAGACAAAGCTTTCGCTACGATTGGGGATACACTTTCTTATACAATTACATTAAGTAATCCTGGAAATGTTACTTCACAAAATATAATTTTCACGGATGTTTTACCTGAAGGAACAACTTTTATTTCCGGATCACTTACAAACGATTCTGGTACACAGCAAATTGGAAATCCAGCTACTGGGATTCAAATTGGAAATATAAATCCCGGTAGTACGGCTAATATTACGATAAATGCGCTTGTAACAAACATTCCAAGTATAAATCCTATTTCTAATTTTAGTTCCACACAATTTGAACATGTAGTTGATCCTAGTCAACCTTCTGCGTTACAAACAACGATATCAAATACAGTTTCAACGACCATTAATAGTGTAATATTAACTACAACAAAAACTGTTGATAAATCTATTATTTCTATCGGTGATACCATTACGTATACAACGACTATTACGAATACAGGAAATACACCAGCTACAAATGTAACTTTTACGAGCACCATTCCAGCTAGTACTACATTTATACCAAATTCAGTCACAATAAATGGAATTCAGCAGCCTAGTGTGCAACCAGCACTTGGAGTAAACATACCAAATATCGCTCCTGGTGAAACAGTAACCGTTACTTTCCAAGTAAATGTTCTTTCTGTTCCCCCTTCAAGTTCAATTATGGGGAATGATACCATTTTATATTCTTATACTGTCGATCCAAACGGAACTCCTGTTACAACTTCTACTTCAACGAATATCGTTACAACCCCTGTATTAGATGCTATCATTACGATGGTGAAATCCGTCGATCAAACACTTGTAACGCTAGGTGATACCATTACCTATACGACCATTTTAACGAATAGTGGTAATACAAACGCTACAGATATTGCTTTCATTGACCTTATACCAGATGGAACAACGTTTATTACTGATAGCGTTACAATAGATGACATCACACAAATTGGACTCAATCCTAATACCGGTATAACGATTGGATCAATTGCTCCTAACAGCTCAATATCTATAGCATTTCAAGTTACCGTTACTTCTACACCAGCCCAAAATCCTATTGCCAATTCCGCTACTGCTTCTTACACATTTATCGCTGACCCAAATGCACCGATTGTTTCAAGGACCGTTACTTCAAACACAGTGTTCACTACGATTAATACAGCTACCATTCTTTCATTAAAACAAGTCGATAAGTCTTTTAGTCGTATCGGAGACACACTCACTTATACTGTCGCTTTAACAAACAATGGAAACTCATCCGCACAAAATGTTATATTCACAGATACCGTGCCAAGTGGAACTACATTTATTGTAAACACATTTTCTATTAATGGAGTTCCTCAAAGTGGGGCGGACCCATCAAACGGTGTGAATATTGGGACAATAACAGCCGGGACTACAGTAACAGTTTCGTTCCAAGTTACTGTAACATCATTACCAACCCAAAACCCAATTGTAAATTTCTCATCAACATCGTATCAATTAGTCTCACCGCCTGATGCAGAAACTTCAATTAGTAATCCTGTTTCAACCCAAATTAACGAAGCAATATTGTCTATGACGAAAAATGAAAGTGTATCCTTTGCAGATATCGGGCAAACTGCTTTTTATACTACTTCTATTACCAATGTAGGCAATACCGATGCAACTAATATTGTATTCACAGATGCATTACCGAGTGGACTCACATTTGTTCCTAACACATTAACTGTTGATGGTGTTCTACAACCTGACGCGAATCCAAATACAGGTGTATTACTTGCAACACTTCCACCAAATGAAATATATAGTATCGTCTTTCAAGTTACAGTAAACAATATTCCCCTTAGTAACCCAGCACCAAATACAGCATCAACGACGTATGAATTTACTGTTGATCCTGTTAATCCTCCCGTTTCAAGTGCAGCTACTTCCAACACTACACTCCTTCAAATAAACAACGCAACTATTATTAGCACCAAAACAGCAGATCTTACTTTTGCGGATGTTGGTAATACAATAACATTTACACTTAACCTTCCTAATACCGGAAATGTGACCGCAACTGATGTAACTATTATCGATATTCTTGATAGCAATTTAAGTTTCGTTCCAAATAGTTTCACAGCTAATGGGCAAACCATTCCAAACGCCGATTTATCAACTGGTGTAAATATTGGTTCCATTAATGGTGGTAATACGGCAATCGTTACATTCCAAGCAACTGTTATTACACTTCCAACACTTAATCCCATTTCTAACTCTGCTTCTACCACATATCATTATGTCGTTGATCCTAGCCAGCCACTTATTACAACTTCCAATCAATCTAATACAACGACAACACAAATTAATAGCGCTATCCTTACTGCACAAAAAAATTCAAATGTATCTACGGTAGATATCGGGCAGGATATTACCTACACCGTTACAATTACAAATAGCGGAAATGTAAGTGCAACGAATGTTATTTTTACCGACCTTATTCCAGACGGAACTTCCTTTGAACCGAATAGCTTTACACTGAACGGAACTAGCATCCCAAATGCAGATATCATTACAGGCGTTCCAATCGGTGATATCGCGCCAAACGAATCTGTCATCGTAGCATTTAACATTATCGCCAATGAAATTCCGCCTATAAATCCAATTACTAATCAAGCTAGCGTTAGCTTTCAACATATCGTTAATCCAGCTAATCCCCCAGTTTCAAAAAATATTATTTCTAACAACGTTACAACAAAAATTGAAAGTGCTATTTTAAATACTATTAAAATAGGAGATAAAACTTTTGCAACGATTGGTGATATGATTACGTATACAACGACTATTACGAACACAGGCAATATTCCTGCTAACAACGCTATATTCTCAGACCCTTTACCATCGTGGACACAATTTGTTGCAGGATCAGTTATTGTTGATGGCACTCCATTACCATCCGCTTCGATTATTAACGGTGTTGGCATAAATACAATCAATCCAAATCAAACTGTTACAATCATATTCCAAGTACAAATCGTAAGTAATCCAACAACGTTCACACCTGAACTCCAAAACTTAGGATTTGTTAACTTCCAATATAACGTAGGCAATGCATTACTGGCTCAACCTGGCAATGTGGAAACGAATGTCTTCGTTACTTCTATTAATACAGCAATACTTTCAGCTGTAAAAACTGCTAATACAGCCTTTGCAAATATTGGAGATACGATCACTTATACAGTTTTGATTCAAAATAGCGGCAATACAAACGCTACGAATATAAATTTCTCAGACCCAATTCCAGTAGGAACAACCTTTGTTGAAAATAGTTTTGCTGTAAATGGAAGTACCATTCCAGGTGCAAATCCAAATAACGGAGTGAATATCGGAACAATTAGCTCGGATAGTTCCTTAACCGTTACTTTCCAAGTCATAGTTACATCAACTCCACCTTCAAATCCGATTACAAACGTAGCATCTATTCAATACACATTCATCGTTGATCCGGCCTCTCCTCCTGTTACAGGCACGATAAATTCTAATAGCGCTTCAACACAAATTAATAACGCGACTGTTACAACTGTTTTACAAGCAAATCGTTCAATTGTGTCTATCGGGGATGTAATTACGTATACAGCAACATTAACGAATACTGGAAACTTCCCTGCAAACTCTGTATTACTCATTAACGGAGTTCCTGAAGGAGCATTATTTGTTCCAAATAGTGTTACGCTCAACGGGATTTCACTTCCAGATGCAAGTCCAACTCTCGGTATTCCCGTTGGTATTATCGCACCAGGTGATTCCGCTACTATTACGTTCCAATTTCTTGCAAGTTCTATTCCACCACAAGGAGCAATTATAAATCAAGCACTTACAAGTTACACGTATATTGTCGATCCAAGTCAACCTCCTGTTACAGCAACATCCTCGTCTAATACGGTTAATACAGCTGTTGTTGATGCATCATTATCCATAATTAAAAGTACAGATTCTCTCGTACAATCTACTGACGGTACAATCACTTACACAGTAGTCGTTCAAAATAACGGAAATACTACTGCAAATACAGTTACTTTAACAGATTTGGTCCCAGAAGGAACTGCATTTATTCCGAATAGCGTAACTATTAATAGCGTTTCCGTTCCAGATGCTGATCCTAACGTAGGAATACCATTAAACTCCATCACACCGTCAGAAATCGTCACTGTAACATTCCAGGTTATCGTTCAATCTATTCCAAGCGTGAACCCAATTTCTAATACAGCCCGTATTGACTACACTTTTATCGCCGATCCAACTGCTCCTATCATCTCTCGAACAATTACGTCTAATCCCGCTTTCACACAAATTTCAGATGCGACTATCCTTTCTTTAAAAGGAGTCAATGCACAACAAGCAACAACAGGTGATATTTTGACTTATACGATAACACTAGAAAATACCGGAAATATTCCAGCTACGAATCTCATATTTTCAGATACTATTCCCCAAAATACTACATTCGTAGAAAATAGTTTTACACTTAATGGAACAACTATACTTGGTGCCAATCCAAATGTAGGTGTTACTTTGCCTACCCTAGTAGCAAACGCTACTCATCTTATTTCGTTCCAAATTCTTATTAACGATTCATTCTCGCAAGAATCGATTACAAATCAATCCAATACAACATATACAATCCAACCAGACCCAGGGCAACCGCCTATTAGTGAAACATCTACTAGTAATATCGTTATTACAAATTTCGTGCAAGCACAATTGACAATTACAAAAACATCCAATCCAACAACTGTAGATATCGGTGGAACTATACTTTATATTTCTGAAGTGAAAAATATCGGTAATGTTGACGCAATAAATATTAATTTCACAGATTCTATTCCAACTGGGACTACATTCGTTCCCGATAGTGTCACAATTAACGGTGTCCTTCAGCCAGGTGTAAATCCTGAAAACGGAATACCAATTGGAACAATTCCAGCAAACAGTTCCAAAACGATACTATTTCAAGTGCAAACAAATAATCCACCGAATGAAACTGAAATTGTAAATCAATCTTCAGCAACTTACCAATATGTAAGTATTCCTACAGCCCCACCAGTAAATCGCTCTGCAAATTCTAACATTGTTACAACATCACTTCAAAATGCAAATATTATTTCTGTTAAAAGCGCGGATGTAAATTTCGTATCAATCGGGCAAATGATTACCTACACAAATACACTTCAAAATATAGGAACCGTTCCGGCTAACAATATCGTGTTCATTGATAACATTCCAGAAGGTACTATATTCATTGAAGATAGCTTAGCAATAAATAATGTAATTCAGCCTGGCGTGAATCCTGAAAACGGAGTAACTCTCGGCACGATACAACCAAATGAAACAGTCACTATTTCATTCCAAGTACAACTTACAAATATACCAGAGGGCAATACAGTCATTAATATTTCAGACACTTCGTACGAATACCAAATTGACCCTAGTTCTCCAATTATTCAGCATAGATCGTTATCAAATGCAGTAAATACTGAAGTGCGAACGGCAAATGTTAGTGCAATTAAATCCGCTAACAGATCCATTACACGTATCGGTCAAATCATCACATATACAGTCGCAGTTACAAACGCCGGTACAATACCTATTACAAATACTCTCCTACTTGACGCAATTGCTTCTGGCACCACATTCGTTCCAAATAGCATTCTTGTAGATGGCGTACCAAGACCTAACGAAAATCCAATTACCGGTATCAATCTTGATATAATTCTTCCAAATAATACGATTATTGTTACGTTCCAAGTAAGCGTAGTTTCTATACCGCCACAAAATAACATTAATAATATCGCCGTCATTCACTATGAGTATCGACCAGACCCAAGCACACCACCAATTTCAGAAACGACCTCTTCCAATGCTACAAACATACAATTTATTGATGCTATTCTTATTGCTACAAAATCTGCTAATACTGTATTAGCTACTATTGATGAAACCATTGAATATACAGTATTCATTCAAAATAATGGATCGGCTACAACTAACTCCATCTTTTTTACAGATACTATAGCAGATGGAACAGTATTTATTCCAGGAAGTGTAATAGTTAATAATACTGTACTTCCTGCAGCAGATCCCAATATCGGCTTTTCCATTCCTAATGTCGCAGCAGGTCAAATGGCTACAATAACATTCCAAGTTTCCGTTACGAATTTACCTACTGTAAATCCAACACCTAATACTGCAAACATCGCCTACGACTTTATTTTCAATCCTGACTTTGCACCAATTCAAAAATCTACTACTTCCAATACTACTTTCGTTCAAATTAATGATGCTGATATCGTTTCACTTAAAACTGTTGATTTAACCTCTGTAACGATTGGTGACATTTTAACTTATACAACAACTTTAACGAATACAGGGAATACGGATGCCACTGCTGTTGTATTTACAGACAATATACCTGATGGAACAACCTTTATTGGCGGTAGCGTTTTAGTAAATAACATTCCTCAGCTTAACGCCAACCCAAGTGTAGGTATACTTGTGGGAACGATTGCTCCTAACATTTCTATCCCAGTCACATTTTCTGTTACCGTCGTAGCTCTTCCTGCTAGCGGTCATGTTCAAAATCAATCAACTTCTCGTTATACAATAAACGTGGAAGAACAAATATCGACTAGCAATATTACCTTCACTGAAGTTATTTCCGCTAATGTAATTGCGACAAAAACAACACCTATCCAATATGCTGACTTACAAACTATCATCCCTTATACAATTTCCATCATAAATAACGGAAATATACAAGTCGAAAACATTATTGTTACAGATATTATCCCAGCAAATACGAGCTTTATAGAGAATAGTGTTATCGTGAACGGCAACGCTCGGCCAAATGACAATCCTCTTAACGGTATACAAATTGATACCATTCCACCTAATACGACAGCAACTATTCTATTCCAAGTAAGGGTTACTTCGATTCCACAAACAAATCCAATCTCTAACACGAGTACAATTGAATATGAATACACGTTACCAGATCGACCACCTATTACCGAAACTATTATTTCATCAGCTGCCGCAACAGAAATTAATCACGCAAATTTGAATAGTAATAAAGCTGTTGACCTTGCATTTGCAACGGTTGGTGATACGTTAACGTATACGATTACACTAAATCAAACCGGTAATGTTGCAGTAAATGATGTAATCATTCAAGATATTATTCCTCAAGGTACTACGTTTATAGAAAATAGCGTCATTGTAAACGGAGAAACTCTTCCAGGAGTGAATCCAGTAAGCGGCATACCAATTGGTACTATAACTATTGGTGAAGATGCTATCGTTTCATTCCAAGTAACTGTGACTTCTATTCCAACACCAAATGAACTAAACAACAACGCAATTACTACTTTTAACTATATAGTCAACCCAAATAACGTACCTGTTACAAATACGACTACAACAAACACCGTCACAACTACTGTCCAAAATGATAATGTCATTGCGATAAAAGCTGTTGATTTCACAAGTGCCTTACCCGGTCAAACTTTAACGTATACCATCACGATTACTAATAATGGTAATATCATTATCGAAGACCTTCTTTTAGTAGACACAGCACCAGCAGATACGACATTTGTTATTGGTAGTGTTACGATTAACGGAATCAATCAACCTAATGCGAATCCGGAAAATGGTATTACGTTAGGAAATCTTGCTCCAAATAAATCTGTTATTATTACATTCCAAGTGACAATTTCTTCTTCTACTCTTCAATCTACAATCAATAACGATGCTACTATTTCCTATACGCCTATTGTCGGTCCAATCCAACCACCTATTACGATTACAAAGCAAATAAATACAGTTACAAAGCAAACAAATACCGTTACAACGACAGTCGTTGATCCGATGGTTGACATTGAAAAAACAGCTGACAAATCTATTGTCGTTATAGGAGATATCATTACATTCACATTAGCGGTATTTAATCACTCCCCAATTCCGACAATCAGTACTTCTGTTATAGACAGCATTCCAGCTGGTACAACATTTATAGAAAACAGCGTAACAATTAACGGTACTCCCGTTACAAATGTTCGTCCAGACACTGGTATTAATATCGGCTCTTTACCTGCAGATTCAGTAGCAACTATAACATTTCAAGTTCTCGTAACTTCTATTCCTTCAAACAGTACAATTATAAATTCTGCAACAGTTACCGCTGCCTTTCAATTGACACCACAGGATCCAATTATTACTTTCATTGTTAATTCAAATATTGTTCGTATACCAATTCAATTTATAACTGCAACAGTCACGAAAAATGCTTCCGTCAGCTCAGCTTATTTAAATCAATATTTTGATTACACGGTGCGCATTACAAATACTTCCAAAATTCCACTCTCAAATATTTCTTTACAAGATACTATTCCAGCAGGTTTACACTTTATAAATGGCACTGTCTTTATTAACGGTGAATGCTCTCCACTAGCGAATCCGAATATCGGTTTCCTAGTCGCTACTAATTTGGAACCAAACGAAACAATTATCGTGTTATTCACAGTACAAGTAATAAGTCCACCTGTTAATAATGAGTTTAAAAATACGGCCAATATTTCGTTACAACTTCAAGTCTCGCCTACCGACCCACCAATTATAGTAACCGTTACAAGTAACGAAAACATCGTCACCTTTGTTCCAGAAAATCCAGATGAAGCACTTCCAAATTTAAATTGCTTCTTTGACGGTGAACGATTCATTCGCATTACTCCTCGAAATGTACGAAATTACCTTTGGACTTGGATTTGGTGGAAGTAATTGAAACAAAAAAGAGATTGTAGTTTGGTTGAAACCAAATTACAATCTCTTTTTCATTACCTATATCCCACTACGTTGTAACTCGTCCAAGGATATACGATTAAACACCATCTCAAGTTATTTTAGTCGTAATAAGTTGACCAGCTTCATTAATAGTAACTTTCCATTTCACTCCACTAGCAGTCTTCATGATTATACCTTTACTTGCCTCTATTTCAATATCTCCAAACATTCTTCCGCCAGTTGTCGCTAACCAAGCACTCCCATTTTCCATAGAAGATCTTGCAAAGATACGATTAATTCGAAAACGTTTATGATCTTGGGAATAACCACTTAATGTAATTCTAACTTTATATAACTGACTCGCCTTCATATTCGATATAATTGTATCACCAACATTTAATGGAACATCCAATGCGATAACCCAACTTCCAGTTGCGCTTAATGCATATTCAATTTTAATTTTCTTTGGACTCTCTCCCCACCCAAAATACATTCCAAAACAATTTAACATTTGTATTGGTTTTTTCGTAAAATCAAGTTCAATGACAACTGGACTACTATCTGGAACGTCATTATAGTTTACACTTTGCTCATCTATTAAATTAAAGCAATTTGCTAGATTTCCCCCGTACGGTACTTTCCCACTTACTTGCTTAACATTATATTTCTGCTGAGCATTTACTAAAATATCATCTTGATTTCCTATTAAATGTGGTTTATTTAACGTAATCGGTAACTGAATTCGAAGAGATTCTTCATAAGTAGACTTACAAACATTGTATTGTCCTTTATCTACAATAGTTGTCGAAAGCAGATTTGAAAAAAGGTAGTTACGATGCGAATTGGAAGAAAATTCAATAACAATTTGTTCACTACTCATCCGGTACGTATCCCAAATCATACAATCAAATGTATTATACGCACCTGAGCAACGAATTGCTTTTTTCGTTTGTTGTCTACATTGCACTTGAATATCATGAAACGTATTTCCTGAACTTTCATTTGGCAAATCACTATTTCCATCTACTTCAATCCCATACACACATCCATCAATAAATATTGATTGAAATACATTGGCATTAATCCAGCAAGGTGTATTGATATCATCTATATACTCTGTTTTCAAATATATTGCAGTTTGAAAGTTTTTAATTTGAATAAATTTGACTTGAAAGAAACTAATATAATCCCATGCCTTTTGACAATAAAAATGTATAGCTTTTCCTTTATACGATGGAGTTGTATTTATTATATTTATATTTGATATAACAGATTGATTAGGTACTTCGATTTGTTGTGAACCAGAAACATAAATGACAGCCGATTGAAACAACGGATTTATAACTTGAATAGTACCACCAACTATCGAAGCGTTACTTTGTAGCTCAAATGCATTAAAATCCCCATCAATTTGCAGCGTTACGGTAGGATCTAACTCTAATCTTACGTTTGATTTAATAACAATCGGCTTTCCAATTTTGTACGTATTTACCCCTGTAATTCTAACCGTCGAAATTCGATTCGCTACACAATAATCAATAGCTTGCTGAATTGCTAATGAGCTATCATTTCCCGAGTTTGGAACTGCGCCAAAACAATCAATGTGAACGCTACTTTCTGGCGCACAATCTTCTTGGGAAGAAATATATTCTGACAAAATAAATTCACTCCTCATATTACCTTTTTTCATATAATATGTGAGTTCTCTCTTAAAAGTTTCTATAATTAAAAAAACAAACGACCTACCCGGTCATTTGTTTAACTCATATATATTTTTCGTTTCTTCTATCATTTTAGCTAACGAGAAATACCTCACTGCTTTCTCTCGTGCTTTCAATCTAATATCATTTACCCTTTGTTCATCCCCTTGTAGTTCTTCAAGTGCACTTGCGAATTCAGATTCGCAATATTCAGATATTAAAACACCTGATTCTCCATCTATTACCGCTTCATGTATTCCACCAACATCTATTGAAACAATTGGTGTCCCTGTAGCCATCGCTTCAATTACTACCATTGGAAACACTTCACGAAAAGATAATAAAAGTAAAGCATCCATATTCCCTATAAACTCATGCGGCTCTGAAATATTCCCTAGCATCTTCACCCTTTGCTGTAATCCATATTTTTCTATTTCTTTCATAATCGATTCTTTCTCTGGTCCATCACCAGCAATATAAAACATAAAATCATTTCTCTTTTTCAACACATTTGCAATTTTGACAAATAGTTGATGGTTTTTCTCTTTGGATAATCTAGCTAATATCCCTATTTTATATGTAGATTCTTTCTTTTTCTGCTGGAATAAAAACTTTTCAATATCGACACCGTTATAAATTGTATTTATTTTTTCTTCTGCTACATGAATTGAAATTAAATTATTCTTCTCAAACTCACTTACTGTAATAATATTGTTCACATATTTATTCATGAAATAACGAAAAAGCGTTGGCATTTTCTTTTCTAATATCGTTACATTATGTTTCGTATAAACAATTTTCATCTTTTTTTTAATAAACTTTTGAATTAGAAAAGCATATAATACCATTCGCAAACTATTTGCATGAATAAGTTCTATCTTTCGTTTACAAATTTCGTTTCGTAAATAATAAATATTTCTCAAATGATTCCATCGACTAAGTAATATAAAATTTTCTTTTCTAGTAAGAGATTCATATAGTTCTCCATCACCTGCAGCTGTATAAATCTTAAAATCATCATAACGCAAATTACTTTCCAATTTACAAAAATAGCTCTCGGCTCCGCCAGTTATCAATTTATCTGTCATCAACAGTATATTCATAATTGCGTCTTCCCAACTACATTGATTTTATTTTTTTTATAAGCATGATAAGCATACTTACTAAAATAGTAAAAAATTTGCACCGAATTCAGTCGTTCTTGTTCCCTTAACAATTTCCAATACCGGAAAGCTGCTCTAATTTTATTTCTAGAAACAGAATTTGTAACAATTCTATATTTTGCTAACACTTGCTGTATCCCTTTTGCTTCATACCCTTCATGTAATAAGTTCAGCCATAACGCTGTATCTTCCGGCTGTATACTAGGCATTTCGACATATGGAATTTTTTCACGATCAATCATCACTGTTAAACAACCGATAATTGTATTTCCTACTAAATAATGATAGTCAACAGATTTTGGTGCACTCACTTCACGATTTAATTCATTACCGTTTTCATCAATTAAACTATACGACGCATATGAAAAAGCAATATTCATTTCTTCCATAAATAACAATTGTGTCTTCAATTTATGCGGCAACCATATATCATCGCTATCTAAAAAGGCAATGTACCTTCCTCTCGCCTCTTGGATCGCTAAATTCCGAGCTTTAGCAGCACCAACATTTTGTTTTAATGATAATAACCTAATACGTGAGTCTCCTTCTATTATATCTTTAATTTTTGTGGCAGATTGGTCGGTTGAACCGTCATCAACGATAAGCATTTCCCAGTTTTCATACGATTGATTCTGTACAGATAAAATTGTCTCACCTATAAATCGCATACTATTATAAGAAGGTGTTATTACAGAAACATAAGGCGGCTCGTTATGTGCTGATAGACATTTTACCATCTATCTTTCCCCTTCCTTCATATATTGAAATATACTTCACAACAACTGCTAAAAATAAAAAGAATGCTTCGTTAATAATGAGTGACAATGACATCATCTGAAATATAAATGCAATCATAGTCAATAGAAGATATGGTTTTTCACGAAACAAAGTATGCTGCGCTAGCTTGAACATTAATATGAATAAAAACGCGCTATATAGAAGAAAACCAATTGTACCCGATTCAGACAAGATTTCTAAAAATGTATTGTGTACATATAATTTTTCATTAAATTGATACTCATAATAATTCGAAAAGTTAAAAGCACCGATTCCGATATATGGATTGGATAAATAATATTTAAAAGCAGCTTCCCATAATGTAAATCTACCACTTCCATTATCATGGGAAAAATCAGAAATTCGTTTATTTAATATGTCATCTAATTGCCCCCCCATTACACTATTCGATAAACTAAAAATAACTACACTAAACAATACTAAACTTATAATTATTTTTATTTTTTTAGCGAAACTAGACATACATATATATACAAAAACGACAAGCACAAGCGCTAGTATACCACCCCTTGAAAAAGTTAATAAACTCGTCGTAACACATAAAATTAACCCTAGAATGTTAGTGATATTTTGTAAATTCGTCATATAGTACATAAAAAATATTGTATTATAGAAAATAAAGATGTTAGGATCATCTAGCAATCCAATTAACCGTGGATATCCTCTATCCACTAATAAACCAGCAAAAATTTCTCTCTCTTCTCCACCGTATAAACTAAAGTATTGTAAACCGATTATATAGAGTATTAGACTTACAACATTAAATACTACTCCTACATAAGCAATAGATGATTCAAGTACCACTATTTCAGTATTCCCCAATAAATTTCTCATTATAAAATAGCATCCTAAAACGAGTAGCACGCCAAAAATCATACGAATACTAGCATTTAAATACATAGAAAGAATTCCACTTAAACAATAAATGAAATAAAACAGTAAAAATATAACTTCATAAAAATATAATTTTTGAATATGAAAGTCTTTAATTGTTAAACAAAAATATATGACTAAAAAAATCATATATATCTTCAATGAAAATCCAATATATAAATTGTATTTACTTAACATAACAAATAATATTAGAAGAATAATCCATCCCATCGATACTTTCATATTATTTTCCATAGGCTATATCCCCTGTTTCGTAATATAATCCTTTTTGCGTATTTTTCTTATAAAAGAAAGAAGAAGTTTTTTTAGCTCATAATCATATAGGAATATGGCAGCTAGTACAATTAGTATATTAAGAACAAGCGCAATTAAATGATATGTATGCAATATATATTGCACTCCAATAAAGGTTACACCAAAATAAATTGTATACGGTATTACAATTTGGAATACAATTTTTTTCTTCACTACACTCACTGCTATATATCCCACTAAAGCGACTATTTCAAATAAAACCATAGCGTATGCTGCTCCTATCACTTCACCAAGACTACTAAAGCTATAAAGCATAACCCCACCTATCACCAATGCTACACACTGCACAACAGTTCTCTTATTTTGACATCCACTCGTCGTTAAACCGTCAGCGATGGCAATATTTAAACTTTGTAGCACAATAAGAAATGATAATATTTGGAGTGGCTCTACTGCATTGCTCCATTCTTCATGAAAAAATATAGAAATAAAGTATGGTGCTAAATGATATAAACCGATCGTCATACATATTCCTACAATCGCCATTGATTTAATTTGAAGTAAATTTAATTTCGTATGCTCTTCTATATTATTCTGGTTATAATGCTTAAAGAGCACTGGAAAAAATGCACCTGCAATTACCCCTGGTACTTGATATAAAGCTGCCGGCATCCGGTACGCCACTGCAAAAATACCTACCATACTTAATGGCAATGTATAGTTAAGCAAGATAGGTGCTAATTGTGGCGTACTCATTATTAAAAAACCGCTAATAATAAAGGGAGTTAATTGCCAAAATAACGCTTTATGAATTACGACTTTCATATTCATTTTCGTCTTTTTTCTCATGATATATATACTGAATAAACCACCGATCATATACCCAAAACCATATAAACGAGCCGTTACATACACCGGTAACTCTCCGAAAATACAAAAACATGTAATTATAATGACAACTGATGCTGATACAACTTTTATGAGTGCTATATACTTCATACGTTCCGTCAGTTGAAAATAGGCAATCCCTATGTTTTGCCAAGTTAATCCTATTAACATGAAAAACATTACGTTTATCATCATATAAATTAAATTTTTATCCGCATACATATAATGAATAGCAATATAACCGATTATAGAAATAAGAATAAGTAGAATCATCCTTATTTTTATATACGATGATAAAATCTTCTCTAAATCTGCTCCATCCTTTGCCCCTTCTCGAAGAAACGTATTACTAAGTCCTAAGTCTGTAAAAAATAACATAACAAACGTCACTGCTATGGCAACACTAAACATCCCATAATGTTGTGCGTTAAAAAAGTTTGCTAAAACAATTAAACTGACGGCCTGAAGAAGGTTAGCTAAAATCGTACTATAAAATAGATGGATAATATTGTTTAGAATAGATCTACCCATACAAGTTCTCCTTTGCAAGTAACCTACTTACATATGTTGTTTGTTTACATATATATTTATCTTGCACCATTACCGTTCAATACAATTAAAACGGTTTTACATAAAATACGGATGTCCATCCGAAATGTTTTCATTTCAATATACTCCATGTCCAGCCTCAACTTTTCCTTTGGATCAAGATTATATCCTCCATTTATTTGTGCCCATCCTGTTAGTCCTGGTTTTACTATTAAACGTTCCTTAAATTCTGGAATATACGCATCAAATTCATTATAAAAAAACTCTCTCTCTGGTCTAGGACCTACAAAAGACATATCTCCTCTTAAAATATTTAAAAGTTGTGGTAATTCATCAATTCTCGTTTTTCTTATAAACAATCCAACTTTTGTAATTCTTGAATCATGTTCTTTTGCCCATTGTGGGCCATTTATTTCAGCATCCTTTACCATTGATCTTAATTTAAATACATTAAACTTCTTCCCGTTTATACCTAAACGTTCTTGAAAGTAAATTGGAGCCCCTGATGTTTCTAAAGTAATCATAATACAAAAGAACAACATAATTGGTATCGTTAATAGTAACAATATGAGTGAAAATATAATATCAAACAAGCGTTTTACACTTCGATTCAATATGCTAGGCTTTTCTTGAGCCGGAATCGTATACAACTTGGCTTGATTTGTTTCACGAATCATGGATCGTTACCCCCACATTCAAGAATATAAAATTATACCTATTAATTCACATTCTTTCCTATTTATATCCGCTATTACTTTTTGCACTGTACGTAGTGAATCTTTTCGCTTTTTAACTGCTAAGACCACTCCATCGCATTTCTCTGCAATAATGTGCGTAGCAGGAAGATCAAATACTTCAGAAGAATAAAAGAAAATGTAATCAAAATCTTCTTTCCACTTAGCAATCGCATTATCAAATTCATCCATAGCAACTAAGGGCGTCCCTGTGTGTACTGTTTTTTTTGCAGGAATACAATATAAGTATTTAGACAAATTACTAGAAAAAGATTCATAATTGTAGGGGGAAGAGCTTATTATATCGTTTACTATTATCATGTGATCACTTTGTAATAATACATGTAATTGAGGGTCAGAAAAATTCACATCAATAAGTAACACCTTTTTCTTCATTTCCGCAAACACTAGACCCATATTTACTATAAGCGAGGCAACAACCCCTCTGTCCTTCGTTGAACTAACTGTGAACAGTTGTTTTCCAGTTTTTTTCAGATCGTGATACACCGTATAAAACTGCTCTTTCATCAGATCATCATGCAGATCGAATGGCAGCTGTTTCTTTGTCCTAAACATCGACATGTTCACCTCGATATATAGATGATTGTTTATCAACCTCTGTAGGTTTCTTTTTTCTATTCGATTTCATATTTATGTGACCAATAACAGAGACTGTTGTTATTTTCTCTAAATCTTGTTCCGTGTATATACGTTCATCAAAATAATCTCGAAATACAGCTAAACCTATCCCAACAAAAAAACTAACAATTAAGGAAATAGGAATGATCAGTTGAAATTTTGGAAACAACTTTTCAGCCTGTTCCTGTAACTCAGGATCCGTCAACACTTTCACACCTTGTACATTTGTGTACTGTTGAAAACTTTGTTGTGATTGCTCTGCCAATGTCTTTACAATGTCTTTCACGACTTTCGGATTGGAATCTTTTACTATAACAGTTACAATTTGCGAGTTGTCTGTATTCACCACCGAGATTTTTTGTGCTAATTCATAACTTGATTGCTCTAATTTCAAAGTTTTTTTGACTGTTGATATAATTAATGGGCTTTTTAAAATATCAACATACGATGTTACTAGTTGCTTATTTTCTTGTGTTTTATTTGTTGAATTTTCCTTATTAAACTCATCTAAATTCCCAACAAGAATTTGCGTTGAATATTGATATGACGGCTTTAAAACATACATAGAGATAAGAACTAAAGAAGCGGTTAAACAACACATCGTTAAAATAATCGTTACGAATCTTCTTTTCAATAATTGTTGAAAATCTTTTATACTCATTTCTTGCTTCAATTATTTCACCGCCCTTTTCTGAATAACATCCTGCAAGTCACCCTTTACAGATAACCCTCTCTTCTTTCTATCCACTTGTTTTGTTACATAGTTTCCGACTCTGAATGCAAATTTTTCTACATATATATACGAAAGTATTGCAAGTATAAACGAAAAAATAAGGGAAAAAATTAAAATAATAGGCAACGGTAATATTTCATGGAGCATGTATATAAGGGAAAACAACGATATAATATGGTATAAATAAAGACTGTAAGAAATCTTCCCTAAATATAACAAGTATTTATTGCGTAGCAAGGATGACAAAGTTGATATTGACAAGCTTAATATGACAAATAGACTTGCACTTATCGCCACTACGTAGTCTCGAAATATGAAATTATTGAGCACTTTCATTTCTCCAATAAGTCCTTCGTACATAAAAAGTAAAATCGCAAATAAAAACCATGCAATTTTCGTGTTTTTAGTACAATTACTATAAAAAACTATTAATTTATTTTTATACTTCGCAATTAGTGCCCCTAGTAAAAACAGCACCGTATAATGCAATGTTAATGCATAGCTTGTTAATGTTAAGCCCGAGCGAAACAAAAATAATATTACGACAGAACATATACTAAAACTAAACAATAATAGTAATGAACACCTCAACGTTTTTCGTAAGCAAATCATCAAAATTAGCGGAAAAATTATTGATATTCGCATTTCATGGACAAGTGACCAAATCACACCGTTATATGCATCTGTATTATATTTCCCAACCAATAAAATATGTTGCGCTATTAAACTTGAAGAACTTTCAATCGTCCACGAGCGATTAAACCATTCACTTAAATAAGAAATACCATATCCACTAATTGTAGTCTGGCATATAATAGCTATAATTAGTGCTACAATATAGGGAATGTATATTCTGCATATACGTTTTAAAAGGTATGATCCATAACTACTATAGGTTTTTTGAATAGATTCATACAAAACAAATCCGCTCAAAACAAAAAAGATAATAACAGATTCATTACCACTACTAAAAATTAGACGAGCAGGCGTTTCTTTTAATAGATACACAACAAATGGTTTATTATCTTCATAACTGTAATTTTGAAATGCTGAAAAAATCATTAAATGATGACCGATCATTACTATTAATGAAGAAATCCCTCTTATAGAATCCAATTCCTCGTATCTCTTCATCTTTTTACATCAACTCCTAATGAAATGATAATAATCATTTCAAAGCGACATCTTTATTCATATTCCTCTCCTTTCTTTTCATTCCAATTTTTCATATTAAAATGATTTTATAGTATAAATTTGAGTGTATTGTAACATTTTTTGTAATATTATGAATAGCGAATCTCAAAAATTGGTATATACCAATTTCAACCTCGAAAAATGAGTAATATTGATAGAAAAACGCTATAAAAATATCTTGCAAATTTACATAAATTAAAGAGATGCATAGCGTTTTTTCAATATAAAATAAAAAAGATAGCCTGCATAGGCTATCTTTTTTATTTTATTTAATTACTAGCACCACTATATGCTACATGTCGTTTCTCAATTCTCTCTTCAATTTCTTTCATATTTTCTTTATTATTTAATAGTGATTGTTTATTTTCAATTAATAATTGTTTAAAAGATTTTCTCACTTTTTTTCTCATTTTCATTGTCCTCCTTGGGGGATGGTTTATATAAAAGATAAAGAATTATCTGTGTGTCCTTATAATAATTGATTGTTGTGAATTCTATTTGAACTTCATATGAAAATTCCGTTTATTTTCTGACAACTTTGTGAACACGAAAAAAAAGACTCTCTAAAACTATGTTGAAATTAATTCACTTCATTATAAAAATTACTATTTTCATCAACTTTTATCATTATATCTTGTCGAAACATTTATATATTTAAAATTGAGTTCGACATAATTTTATTTACTATCATACTGTTTACAAAAACAAAAAGAAGGTGTCACCAAGTCAAAGTTCGACTTATGCAACATCCCTCTTTCCAAACTATTTATAGCATATTTATTAATATTTCAGGTCTTCCCCAATTCATTTCTTCACAAACAAATCTAAGTTTTTCTTCATCCATTGTGTGTAATCCCTCTTCTAGTAAACATGAAATCGGAACTTCACAGTGAATTTGTGCTAATTGCAACGAAATATTTAAGTTCTCTAAATCACTTTCAATCTTCGTACGCTGCGCTTTTGTTAATGATTCTACATTTTCTAGTACAGCGGATACTGTTCCGTGCTCTTGAATAAGCTTATACGCTGTTTTTTCACCTATACCTTTTACACCTGGATAATTATCACTTGTATCTCCCATGAAAGCTTTTGCATGGACGATTTGCCACGGCTCTACACCTTTTTCTTCCATGATTCTCTCCGGTGTGTAATATTCGTAATTTCCAATTCCTTTACGCAGAAGCATAACTGTAACGTTCTTATCAACAAGTTGAAGTAAATCTGTATCACCAGTTAAAATATAAACTTCAGCTTCATTGCAGTATTGTTTTGCAAGCGTACCGATACAATCGTCCGCTTCGTAGCCTTTCATACCGATAACTGGAATGGATAATTTCGCAGTCATTTCTTGCACTAAATCAAATTGAGGAATTAATTCTTCTGGTGGCGCTGCACGATTTGCTTTATAATTCGAGAACGATTCTGTTCTAAATGTCGTACTTCCCATATCCCAGCATGTAACGATATGTGTTGGTTCGATCGCTTGCGTAGCTGTTAACAAGTGTTTCATATAACCATGAATCCCGTTCGTAGGGGTTCCATCTTGTCGTTTCATAAATTGTCCGTAGACACTTGTTGCGTAAAAAGCACGAAATAATAGTGCCATACCATCAACTAATAATACTTTTTTCATAATTCCTCTCCTATTAAAAAAATAATAACCTCACGTTATCACGTAAGGTTATATAAATAGATTACCATTCTACGTTTTTGCTCAACTTTGTCTATTATACATTGTTTTTGTATATTTAGCACCATTAACACATTAAGACGTTCTACTACAACAAGTATGCAATATGCCTGAATACGTATTTTTTCCAGTAGAAACAACGATAGCTTTTGCATTTCCACTAACGATATGCGAACCTTTAAAACATACATTTTCAAGCTCAAGTGGATTATAATCTTTCATCCGTTTTAATGGAATAAATCGTTTACGTTCAAGGTGATAGCAGCTCTCAAACTTCTCTATATTCGCTTCGTTTCCCGTTAACACAGACTCATTCACTAATAAATCATCTGCATAAATAATACGTACATCAGCTGGCACAGCATCTCCAGCCGAAAGAAAAATCATATCTCCAGGTACAAGTTCTTGCACTGGTATCTCCATCATTTTCAGTTCACTATTTAGCCCTGTACTACTAGAACATTCTACTCTAGATACAGTAATCGTTTCACGTTGTAATTCATCACACACACGTTGTTTTGAAAAACCTGGAATCATGCCACCTAGCTTCATCATTACTTCTGCAAGAAGTGCTCTTTTTGAAGTTAGTTCATTTCGGCCATATACTTGAATACGTTTTTGTGCCTCTTTCATTGATAGTCCGTCTCTTGTTGTTTTAAAATATGCAAATACAGATTTTACATCTCTTGTTGCAATTTCAATTAATAAATCTTTATTTTTTTGGAGCATTGTTTGTTCTTTTATTGATTTTTTACTTAGTTTATATGACGTGTTACCCACAGTTTTGTTTGCATATAACATATTATCGTCTCCTCCTTTACAACATAGGAAGAAACGCTTTGTTTCTCAATTTATCCACTTTACTGTGAAAGTGTCTCGCGCTTTATAAACGCTATATTGTGATAAATATAGAGGGAGGAACAAATCGTTTCCTGCCTACATCATATATTTTTGATTTGAAGTATATGGGTAACGGAACCGAGTCAGAATTTGACATGCTCCTCACCTCCTCGTTTAATTTTATAGTTTATACTATGAAATTACTCATAGCTTGGTAACAAAAAAGACCCCTACCCTTAAGAGAGTAGCGGCCATTACATACACAAATAAACGATTTCTAATATAATTAGAAATCTACGGACCTCTCCCTCACCGAGTTTTAGCACTGTATAGCATAGGTACATTACCAGCTACGTTAAGAAAAACCTTAATTCGATCATTCCTGTTGACCCATTGGCGTCTCTCGACATTTTTGGGCAGTAGCATTTCTCTATACAGGAGCCTCACCTAACAGAGACTTATTTTCATTACATTGAAAATGTTACTCTTATTTAAAATAGATGTCAACCGTAGCCTACAATTTTTTCAAAAGGTATGGCAAACTAACGTATATAAAGTGTAACTTTAATCAGTGGGGGTTTTGTTCATCCCCCACTGATTATTAGCCCTCACCAATCGGGCTTTTACGGAATAAAATAAAAAACTTTACGTTTAAACGTAAAGTTTTTAATAAGTTATACAACCAGCAATTACAATCCCAATTGAAAGCGATAAAAACATAAGAAAAAGACCGACTGCTTGATTATCTTCTTCGAGACTTTTGTTTATATTAAAGCGTGGTGTAAGCCACTCAGCTAAATAAAAGACGATAATTTGAGCCAAAATCCCAACTGCTCCCCACGAAATCATATCAAGAAGTGAAATTGAATTAGCTGCTGTCGAATATAAAACAACAGCTAACCCAAGTAATCGTCCTCCAAGCACATAGCTTACCGCCTTATTTCCTTGAGCCATTAACTTAAATTCCTTTACTTTCGTTGTCACTTCCATCAAGAACAGACCTATACATAAAAGGCCGAGTGTTACTACTAAATATAATAAAAAATTAATCATTTTTCCCCCTCCTTTTTATACCTACCGGTAAATAGTACGATTCATTTCCTGTAATCTTTTCTCCCGCACGAATACCGATACTACTCGCTTTTCCAGCAATTAAAAACGAACCAAACACATATGACAGTTTCTCGATCCCTTTTTCTGTTTCCAAGGATACGACTGGCAGTTCGATATACTTTTGAAATATCGGCAGTGACGCTTTATACGTTTGGTGTGCATTTTGAAGCATAATATTTTCGTCTTTATCGCAAATCGTAATTGTATCTCCTTCTCTCCCAAATGAAGGTTTTTGAACGAAAGAACCTTTTCCTAAAAATAAATCTGGTTCTAAATATGTAGGTAACATATATTCTTTAATCCACTGTTGTTCCTCATTTGTATAAAAGGCCTCTTCTTCTGCTAACCCCCAAATAAGACACTGAATTGATTTTGGCTGAAGTAAAAATGCTGACAAAGGATTTATTATAAAAAGCTTTCCGGCTTTTACAAGTTGTAACAGTTCCACACCTACCAAATCTCCTGTTTCAGGATCTTGATCCTCAATTAAATCTTCTATCGGATATGTTTGGCGATATAAAACATCAATCTTCGCCCCATCTTTATCGACTAGAGCATCCTTTGTAATTCTAAGTTCTGACATTGGCACTACTTTATTTTCAACATGGCATAGCTGACTTAAATACATAGTGGTATTCCAATCCTCGATATGTTCATGATGTGCTGTAAAAACAACATTTGGATTATCTAATCCCTTTGTCGCTTCCATTACTGCTTTCGTTACACCAGAAGATAGCAATCGTTCTTGATCCGAGTTTGGATCATCATAGCCTAGATTTCCACATACTTTCCCATTCATTTGAAAACATTCCACAATAAAAGTTGGTGTATCACTATTAAACTCAAGCATTTTGATTTTGTTATCCTCTGTTACAGCAAAATCAAATCGCGAAATTACAGATTCAGGATAGAGCCCTTTCATTCTAATGAAAGATAAACTCGCGGATGGAAAGCCAAGATCTAGAAGCTGTTCGTCACTTAAATTACGCAGCAGTCTAGCAGTCTTAAAAAATATTTTCCCCATTCGTTCAGTCGCTAAGTGTAATTGATCCAAAGTCTGATTTGTTATAGAAAAAACATGAAACAAACTATACTCACATTCATATAAATCCGACCAAAAATCCGGATATTTTAAATAAAATTCTTTTCGATCCCTTATGTATTGCGACATATTTTAGCCCCCAAATCCTCCCTTTGAACCGCTTCCAATTCCACCTTTAAATTCAGCAGACGATTGATACGATTTAAACGCCGATGAATTTTTAAAAGTGGATTTATTTTGATAGTATCGCCCACCATAGAAATAATGCCCACGATAACCTGAACTACTATCATCACACTGCCATACCCCAAGTTCATCATCCCAATCCCAATCAGAACAACTATTATCATTCGGTTTTGGGGGAAGATCTTGTGCGCAACCAAATAAAGTGCCAGTCATTAAAGACGTTACGACACCACCTACTAGCCATTTCGTTTTTGTCACCTTCGCACTCCCCTTTTTAAATTCTATTCCTATTATATAGGATAGCATGATAAAGTAGAAGAAAAAGGAAGAAGAGGGATTAAATGCGCTTAGAATATCGACTTAATGATGAAACGAAAGGGTATCCTGCTTTATGGAACTACGCCAATATTTCTAATTCTGAAATTATCGCACGCATGACTTGTGAATATTTTATTAAAGAGAAAAATACTTATGTTGTTACTGCAACTTCGGTTGATCCAGACGGAACAGCAGTTATTTATATTCAAAAAGAAGTTTTCGCAAATGACCCTTCAGACCCTACATACTCCTACATCGGTTTTGAAATTAGAGAACTAAGTGAAACGAGTTCAAGCATAGTAGATAGTCAAGATGTATGGAACTATGAAGAAATTTTACCATCTCTTCATTCAGATATTATATATATTCAGCGAGACGGCATGTCTATGGAATTCTCCTTAGATTCAAGAGAGATTGATGAAGACAGAAAGTGCTACATTTATTACGGAAACTTCACAGGTGAATCAAGATAATATTGATATATCTATGCAACAAAAAAACCTTACGTATAAAACGTAAGGTTTTTATATAGCCCCACATATGCCGTTCTCTCTAGATGTCCATAAACCTGCTCTCACAGGTGGATGCTCTCACAAATGTTTGTAACTTCCTTCTTAAAAAGATGGCATGTTAGCTACATTTAAATATTGAACTTCCATATTAAACTTATTGGTTTAAGACATGCATAAGCTACGTACACCGTAGGAATTTTATATAAGGTTAGTTGAAATAAGACCCCCGCACGTGCCGCTCCTCGTAAATGTCCAAAAACCCGCTACTCGCAGGTGGATGCCCTCACAGTTACCGTACATCTTCCTCCACAAGGAAGGCTTGATGATGGTCGCTAAATATTGAGCTTCCGTATAACTAACATCGGTTTTAGACATAAATAAGTTACGCACACCGCAGGATGTATTATTTACTTGTCGTTATATTATCACATTGTTTCCAATGTGTAAAATACAAAGTTTTTCGAGCAATCTCTTGCTTGTGACCTTATTTTAATACAAATTATTTTTGCATGCAAGTGATTAATCTTCTTCTTTTGCAATTTGATTTTCTGGATAAGAAATCCAATCACTCCAGCTACCTGCATACAATTTTACATTTTGGAATCCAGCCAATTTTAATGCAACGATATTTGGACATGCCGTAACACCAGAACCACAATATACAATTGTTTCCTTATCTTTCGACAGATTTTCGAATCGTTCTTGTTGCCCAGCTTCATTCTTAAATTGTCCTGATTGCAACATTCCATCCTTCCAGAAATGGTTTACCGCTGTTGGAATATGTCCTGCTTTATGATCGACAAGTTCCTCGACACCAGCATAACGCTTTGGCTCTCTAGAATCAATTAATGTAACATCCGCACCTGCACGGATATTCTCTCTGACCGTTTCCATCGTTACAAGCATATGATCTTGTATGTTTGTTTTGAATGTTTTTCGTATAACAACAGGAATTTCCGTTGTTGTCGGTAGTCCATTCTCTTTCCAAGCCGGGAAACCACCATCTAATATATATACTTTCTCATGTCCTACATAGTTACATAACCACCATAAACGAGCAGCATTTGCACCGGCTTGACTGTCATACGCAATTACTGTCGTATGCTCATCAATACCAGCCTCCGAAAGCTTGTCTGCAAACTCCTCAATATTTGGTAAAGGATGGCGGCCACCATGTTCTGCTATAGGACTTGATAAATCTAAATTCAAATCAAAATATAACGCATGAGGAATATGTCCTTCTTCATACTTTTCTCTACCCCAATTAGGATTCGCTAAATCAAAACGACAATCGATTATACGGACATTCTCATCTTCTATATGCTCACGTAACCATTCGACTGTAACTATCATCTTTAAAGACCTTCTTTCTCTTTCAAACGACTTACATACTCCATAACCATTTCTTCTGTAACATATTTACGCTGCAAGGTAACACCATTTTTTGCAAGATCATTAATTTGCTTCGTTACAACATTAATGACATCAACCGAAAATTCTTTCCCATTTGACGCAAGAGATACGGCAGCTTCAATAGCTGCTTCACGCTGTGCATCTAATTGTAAACATGCTTTTACACTTTCATTTTGTTTACGAGAATGTGCTGTAATTGCTTTATGTACTTCCATCTTCTCTTCCCCCTAAATAGTTATACGTTTTTATTCAATTCCATTGCAAGCCGGATCATATCACGACATACAATCCCATTTTCAATAATCTCTTCTTCATAATGCTTCGAAAAGTAATCAAAATCAATAGAAAAAATACGAAATCCACATTTTTGATATAAAGCAAGTTGTGAAACACTAGAATTGCCTGTACCAACTTCAAGTTTTGACATACCGTATCTTTTAGCAGTTTCTACAGCATGCCTTAATAGCTTCTTCCCAATCCCTTTTCCTTGTAAATGCTCTGCAACCGCAATATTCATGATTTCCATCGTCTTTGGCCTTGTTTCCAAAAGAACATATACACCGATAACGCTCCCCCCCTGCTTAGCTACGTATGTTAATCCTCTTTGTACATATGTAGCTATTTGCCGTTCACTTGGATCAGCAAGTAGCAATAAAGACTTCGGTATAGCCTCTTTTGGAATACGTTCTATTACAACAGACATAAAAAATTCCCCCTTCTCTATTGTTCTAAACCCTCCTTGTCTACCATAAGTAATAGAAAGGAGGGATTCACCATGGACAACAATGAGAAAAAATGCAACGTCATCTCTATTGATGGAAAGAAGAAGAAAAGCGACACGTATTCCTATCCAAAATTAGTAGTTGAAAACAAAACATATGAATTTTCTTCATTCGTCTTATGCGGTGAAACACCAGATGGCAGACGACTCGTTCTTACTCATATGATTTCTACCGATGAATTTGCTGGATTTGTAAAATCTTTAGATACTGTACTGCAAAAGAAAATTGAACGAATCTTTTTCTCATAACGACTATATAACATAAATTTCTTTTTCAATCTCTACTAACTGCTTTTGCAATTGTTCTTGACTTTGTTCATATAGAGATACATCGATCGTTTCAGCCAATGCAAACAATATACTTTCATAATAGTTCATCACATCTTGCTGCATCACTTTTTGGAATAAGTTCCACTTCATATCCCACTCTTGCTTATAATGATGAACAAATAAATCTTTTTCATCAGCTACATAGTTTGATACGAACGGTTCTAATACAGATTTAGCGTCTTCTTGCATAAAAGCTTTGTCATTCTTTTCAAAAAAGCTTTTCTCATTTTTAAAATGTGCCAGTGCTTTTTTGAAATCTTTTATTTCAACTGAAGGGAACGGTTCTTTATGTGTAATATCTTTATATTCATACTCCACTGTTCCATTCATAGAAATTGATTCATTTTCTACTTTACAGTTCACTATAATTTCGTCCTTTGCACGCTTCATCGCTTCGTCTATCCATTTTTCAAGGCGTAATGATGTCGCACGCATTTCTTGCAATAAATCATGCTGAATAAATGCTACTAATTCCATAACACACTGTTGCAATTGTGTTTTCACATTTCCATCCGTTCGAAGTGACGCCGGATTAATAAATTCAGTAAACACATCGTTATAGCGTAGGAATAGACGCTGTTGCACGTAATAAAGCAACTCTTTCACTTCATTTTGCATCGCCTGTTCTTCAGCAAGTACACTATATGATGAAATGATATGAAGTAGTTGATCACGCTCTGCTTCATATTTTTTCGTTTGCTTCTCTTTCTCTTCATTCCCCTGTTTTGCACCCTTTATCATGTTTACTAAAAGCTGATCTGCCCCTTGCAAAGCACCATATAGAGCATGCACAGAAACAAGCATTAAATCTCTCATCATAAAGGACGTAAATGATTCCTCAAACTTCGTAATCCCAGAGTTTTGTAAAATACCATACTTCTCTTTTTCAACATTCTTTCCTTGTTTCTCTTCAAGCGCACATAAACTTGAAATTGCAAATAAACGCGGATTTCTAATACCGTATTGCAGCAGCTGATCTGCGATATAACCTTTTACCATTTCAAGTTCTTCTTCAGACTCTGCTAAATCCGCCGCATTAATTAAGAAGAACATTTTATCAAGGGCAAAAGTATCCTTTACACGACCAAGCTGAATTAAAAATTCACGGTCAGCACGAGAGAATACATGATTATAATATGTTACAAATAAAATAGCATCTGCGTTTTTAATATACTGGAATGCAACATCCGTATGGCGAGCATTAATAGAATCCGCTCCAGGTGTGTCTACAAGCGCTACTCCCTGCCTTGTTAAAGCACAATCATAATAAAGTTCCATATACTCAACGAAGCATGATTTCTCTTCATTCGCTACATAATCAGAGAACTCTTCTAATGTAACTTGTACTTGTTCTCCTAAATAAGTAGAAACTGCATCATACCCTTTTTGTACCGCTCGTAAAAAGCTAAATGTTGTTTTTTGCTTCCCAGTTGGTGAAGGATATTTCATAACTTTATCAATTTGTGCTAACGCTTCATCTAACGTAGCAATCTCATAATGAAACAGCTTATAAACAGCTTTCATATCTTCTAATAACGCTTGCTTTGATTTAAACTGAACAATTACTGTTCCGTGTGGTTTTTCCTCTGTAACCGGCAAAATTTGATTAATCGTTGCCGTCGTCGGGTTTGGTGATACAGGAAGTACTTTCTCACCGAGTAAGGCATTGGCAAATGATGATTTTCCAGCACTAAATGCCCCGAATAACGCTACTGTAAATTGTTTTGTTTCCACACGTCTTCTTTTCTCTATTACCTCTTGCTGTACATGTTTCAGCGCAGGCAATGGCTCTAATATCGTTTCAGCTTTTTTCACTTTCTCTAATATCCGCTGAATATTTAAAGCCACCGTTCCTTTCAGCTCTTCTTCATGAACCGCTACGTTATTGTTTACGATTTCCTGCTCTTGTAGTGTAAATTTCTCACTAACAATTTGTGCCTCCCTTTGCAATATCTCATCTATTTGCAACCCTTCAGGCGTAGCAACATGATCGTGCCAAACATTTCGTAAATAGTCTTCATATGCCTCCAAATTGTTACTGTATTGTAATTGTGTTTCTTTCGCCGTTTGCAACATCGTATATGTTTCAATCTCTTCTTCAATACGAGCAACTGCTTCCCTCACCTTTTGCTTTAAAACGACCGCACTTTTATCAAAAATTTGCTGTGCTTTTATAAAATAACGTTTCTTCAGTTCATTCGCTACATCCGCTGTATAAAGAAGTAAGTAATCACCTGTGAAACCTGCACCTTGTTTAATTACTTCGGCCAACATTTCTGGTCCGAAAGCAATTTCTAACCCATATATGTCTTTCCCAATTTCCTCCGTGAACAATCCTTCTTCTTTTAAGAAGGCTACAATAAATTCCTTCACATGAAAATCAAGCTGCGTTTCAACAGTCTTTTGAAGGGCAGAATAAAACGCCTCTACACGTCTTTGTTTTTCTTGCTCCGTCTTTCCTTTCGAAAATAGCAAACCGACCTTAAATTTTGTTAATTTCGTTTCTAAATATGCATTTGCCAATTCTCTCATTTCAAACGGCATTAAATATGCGTTATCTAATATAGCTTGTAAACCTTTTATAAATTCGTTTCTCACATAAGATTCTTTACTTGCCTCACGATTTTTCGCTTCCGTTAACTCTTCCTTCTTTTCAACTACCTCTGAAATAGAAAGTGGTGATGCTAACTCTTCCTCATATTTCAAGAGAGCTTTTTCATTTTCAGAAACAATAAACGAGAAATGTTCCCCCATTAAATATTCTGTTTCTCGCTCCATTCCAGTCCTTACATACTGCTCTTTTTCTTTCATAATAGAAGTAATTAACGCTTCTAAGCTTCTAATTTCATTATGTGGATGGTTCATCATTCGTAATGACGTATAATAAACACCATCTACTTCAATATCCCAGTTAGAGAATGATTGTTTTACACTATCTTTATAATTCTCAAACGATAATTCATTTTCTTTATGTTTATCTATTTGATTTACAACGAGATAAACCGTTTTATTACGTTGTTTCAATTCTTTAACAAATTGTAAATTCACTTCCGATTGGACGTGATTATAATCCATCATATAAAAAATGACATCTGCCAGATGAAGTGTCGACTCTGTCGCTAATTGATGGGCATCATCTGTTGAATCGATCCCTGGTGTATCAACTAACATAACCCCTTCAGGAATCGGCGCGTCGTTTCGATAAATATGAACACCAATTACTTCATCGCCGTCTTTACAAATTTGTTTTAATTCTTCTGCTGAATATGCACCGTCATATTCGTACTGCTCTCCAGATTTAACCGTTACAACAACACGATCCATTCCTTTTTCAATTTTGACAACGTTAGCGCTTGTCGGAATTGGACTTGTCGGTAACAACTGCGCTTTATATAGATGATTCATCATCGTTGATTTCCCTGCAGAGAAGTGACCGCAGAACGCTATCATAAGCTGTTCTTGTTTATATTTTTGAATTACCTCAAACAACTTTAAACTATTCTCTGCATCGCCGTGTTTTTGCCACTCTTCATAAAAACAAACAAGTTTTTTCATACCGTTTGTCTGTACTATGTTTGTCATCCCCTTGTTCCCCTTTATCCAAGATGTATATACTTTTCCCCGCTATTTGCGAGCTCATAACCAGTGAGAGTTACACCTACCCATTGATTACAGTTTCACTTTACTATCATACTAAATTTTCAGCATATTCTCATTAAAAATAAAAAATCCCTTTCATTCTTTTTACAAATGAAAGGGATTTTATGTCATATCACTCATTTTGCTGTTCCTACTCCATTTAAAACATACTTCGCAATAACTGCATATACAGCGACTGTACCTGCTACTAATGCATATACCATACTTACGCACCAACCTTTTTTTGATAATGATTATCACTTTTGAATACAGTTTATCATTAAAGAGAATCATTATCAACACTTTTCATAAAGAAAGCTCCTTATAAGAAGGAGCTTTACTGCCTGTTTTGAAAAAGGTTAAAACTTGTTGTGCACTCTTATTATATCTCATCCTACATAACTTAACAGTTTAAAAAAATGGAAATATCCCCTATCCCCCTCCACCTTACATTTTGTATAATAAAAGGGAATTACTTAACAAGGAGGAAAAAAATGACACAAAATCTCACACAAGGCGAGAGGATACACTCCATTGATATTATTAGAGGAATAGCTGTACTAGGTATTTTTCTTGTAAATTGGCCTGTTATCGCCGGGGTTGACTCACGTGATCTTTCAGGAATTTACGAAGGGATAGACAGCTACATTCGCCTATTTTACGATATGTTTATTCAAACGAAATTTTATACAATTTTTTCGTTTTTATTCGGATTAGGTTTTTATATTTTTATGAGTCGTGCTGAAGCGAAAATAGATCATCCGAAAATTTTATTTGTTCGCCGCTTACTTATTTTATTACTATTCGGTTTCTTACATTACGTTCTTTTATGGGACGGAGACATTTTACATACTTATGCGATTGCTGGATTTTTCTTATTTTTATTTTATAAGAGAGAACCTCGTACTATTTTAATATGGGCTATCGTTTTATTGAGTATTTTTCAATTCATTATGCTAATGGCTGGTATTACGGTTGCATTGGTACCAAAGGAAGAGCTAGGTTTTTCCTTACCTATCATGCCATTAGAAGACTGGCTGTCACAAATACAAAATCGTTTCCATGCATTTTACGCTGATGGAATTGGATTAAATTTACTTATGCTCCCAGAAACAGTTGGGCTGTTTTTACTTGGTTTATACGCCGGCAAAAAGGATATTTTCCGCCGCGCGAAAGAGTTAGATCCAAAGCTTAAAAAATGGCAAATTATTATGTTCCTTTTTACATTACCAATGTGGTTCTTCATGGTTCGTTACTTCTTATCAAAACCATTTTATGAACCAATTTATATGCAGGTCTTTACAATGTTTAGCGGAAAAACATTATTCATATTCTACATTTTCACACTAATGCGTTTATTACAAAAAGAAAAATGGCAAACGTTATTACGTCCATTCCAATACGTTGGACGAATGGCATTAACAAATTACATCTCGCATACAATTGTTACATTACTTGTATTCGGGCTATTGTTTAAAAATGATTATCTGGCTCCACTATGGGTTGGACCACTATTCTGCATTAGTTTCTACACGTTACAAATCTTTATTAGCCGCTGGTGGCTTTCACATTACCAATACGGACCACTTGAGTACATTTGGCGTCTTGGTACTTACGGGAAAATGATGCCACTTAAAAAGAAAAGCAAGGTCTCATAACGAGACCTTGCTTTTTTACGCTTCTCTTACTGCACTTTGCATAGATACTGGCTCTTCTTCTACTTTCACTTTGCGCTGCGGCACCATATTAAATACGATATTTAAAAGTACTGCTGACGCACTTCCAAGTACAATTCCGTTATCTGTTAAAATACGAATGCTTTCTGGGAGTTGTGAAAATAATGTAGGAACGACTGTTACGCCAAGCCCAATTCCGACAGAACATGCAACGATTAATAAGTTTTCCTGTCTTCCGAAGTCAACGCTACTTAACATTTTAATACCATATGCCATAACCATACCGAACATCGCTAACATCGCACCGCCCAGTACTGATTTCGGAATAATTGTTGTAATAGCTGCGATTTTAGGAATGAAACCAAGTGCGATTAACATACCACCGCAAGTATAAATAATAACGCGATTTCTTACTCCAGTTAATTGAACAAGTCCTACGTTTTGAGAGTATGTTGTATATGGGAACGCGTTGAAAATGCCACCTAACACCATCGCTAATCCTTCTGCGCGATAGCCTTTTGTTAATTCTTTTTCACCGATTTTTTTATTGCAAATATCAGATAATGCAAAGTATACACCCGTTGCTTCTACAATCCCTACACAAGCAACGAGAATCATCGTAATAATTGGTGTTAATTCAAATGTTGGTGTACCAAAGTAAAATGGTTGAATACCGTGGAACCAATCCGCCTCTCCAACCGCTTGCAAACTTACTTTCCCCATAAACGCTGCAACGATAGTACCGAACAATAGACCTAGTAAAATAGAGATTGAACGAATAAATCCATCAAAGAAACGATACATAATGATGATAAATAATAACACACCAAAGGCTAATGCTAAATTTTCAAGACTACCGAAATCCTTACTTCCTACTCCTCCAGCCATATCATTAATTGCTGCTGGAACAAGTGTAACTCCAATTACAGTAACAACAGATCCTGTTACAACAGGTGGAAACAGTTTTACAAGTTTTCCAAATAATTTCGCAAAAATAACAACGAATAACCCAGCAGCAATAATTGCTCCATAAATTGAAGACACACCATATTGTTTTCCAATCGCAATCATCGGTCCAACGGCTGTAAATGTACAACCAAGTACAACGGGAAGTCCTATACCGAAAAAGCGATTTGATAATGCTTGTAAAATTGTCGCAACGCCGCACATTAATAAATCAATTGAGACTAAATATGTTAACTCTTTTTGATTTAAACCAAGTCCACCGCCCACAATAAGCGGAACGATAATTGCTCCAGCATACATTGCAAGCATATGCTGCATACCAAGCGATGCAATTTTAAATGGATGCTGCTTCATCGTTTATTTCACCTCCGCAGTTTCTTGCTGTACAAATGTAACTGTGCCGTTATCAAGTGATGCAATTTCTGCTAGTGATTCAACACGAACGCCTTGTTCACGAAGCTTCTTTCCTCCATCTTGAAATGCTTTTTCAATAACAATTCCAATTCCTGCAATACTCGCTCCAGCTTGCTCTACTAAACTCATTAAACCTAAAGCAGCCTGACCGTTTGCTAAAAAGTCATCGATGATTAATACACGATCATTTTCATCGATATGATTTCGAGATAATGAAATTTCATTTGTTTCTTGTTTTGTAAATGAATATACGTTTGCAACGTACATATTATCTTGTAACGTTAACGATTTACGTTTTCGTGCAAAAATTACTTTTACACCAAGCTCTAATGCAGCCATAACTGCTGGTGCAATGCCTGAAGATTCAATCGTCACGATTTTTGTAATGTTCTCTTCTTTAAAACGTTTAGCAAATTCTTTTCCGATTTCTTGCATAAGTACTGGATCAATTTGATGATTTAAAAAAGCATCTACCTTTAATACGTCACCAGATAAAACCTTTCCTTCGTTCAAAATCTTTTCTTGTAATACTTTCATGTTTGTTCCCCCTCTTATGCAATAAAAAAACTCCAAAAGCCGCCACCACTCGTTACAAGTGAGAGACGCGCTTTTGGAGTTTCGCAAAAAAAGAATGCTAAACAAGCAATTATATTCGTCCTCACTCATAGTCAAAGTATTTACGGTACTTCGGTAGAAACTTGCAGGCCATATCCCCGCGATTATATGAGTGTAGCTAACTATTTATTTTATAGAAGGATTATAACGTACTTTTTATGCTTTGAAAAGCATTTATCGAAAAAACACGTACAAATTTTTAAAAACCACTATTTTTGTTCGAGTTTTGCAAACTCTTTCATTTCCAATTACAACTTCGTTAAAATGATTGGCCCATCTTTTGTAATCGCAATTGTATGCTCATATTGAGCTGATAATTTCCCGTCCATCGTTCGTGCAGTCCACCCATTTAAATCTACTTTAGAATATCGCATACCTATATTTACAATCGGTTCAATTGTAATTACCATTCCTTCTTGTAACTGAGGTCCTTGTCCTTGTTTCCCAAAATGAAAAATTGCTGGTTCTTCATGAATCTCTTTACCGATTCCATGTCCCGTAAAGTCTCTTGCAACAGAAAAACCTTCATTTGTTACATAACTTTCAATTGCATAGCCAATATCTCCTACATGGTTATCGATTATCGCCTGGTCAATTCCTTTATACAAAGCATTCTCAGCTACTAACAACAACTTTTCTGCTTCATCAGAAACTTTTCCAACTCTATACGTCCAAGCAGAATCTGAAAGACCCCCATTTAAGTTTACTACCGTGTCAATTGTTACAATATCACCCTCAGTTAAAGGAACATCGGCCGGAAACGCATGACACATTTCATCGTTTACAGATGCACATATCGCATATGGATATCCGTTGTACCCTTTCTGCTCAGACGTTGCACCATGCTGTTCTAAATATGCTTCAACAAACGTATTAATTTCTTTTGTAGTAATACCTGGTTTCATCATCTTCGCAATTTCTCTATGACATGAAGCAAGTAATTTTCCAGATTCATGCATTAACTCTATTTCATTTTTCGTTTTAATTATACTCATGCTGTCTCTCCTTACTAAACTTGCTATTTACTATTAAACTTCAATCATACACATCCTCTTCCAAAATTTCAAAACTTCCAATTACAAAAAGTATGATTTATTTCTGCATAAAAAAACAGAAGGAGATTCTTCTGTTTTTTAATCATTTTTACATATATAATTCATTTTCAAAAACTCAAAACAACTACCATTTGTTTTCTGTATAAACGTTCCAACTACTTCAAACCCTGCCCTTTTATACATTTTAATCGCTCTCTCATTAAATATAGCTACTGATAGTGTTATATACTTGCATCCATATTTTTCTTTACTAAAAGCTAGTATAGCGTTTAAGAACTGTAAACCAAATCCGTTCCCAGTTATATTAGGTCTCATTCCAAGACCAATATCAACCGTTCCGTCATTTATTTTACAAACAGTAAAATAACCAATGAGAGTGCCATTTTCCTTCACAGAAAATGTATGATTCCCTCTACTTTCATCATGTAAAAATTCAGCTAAATCTTCTTCATCTGCCTCTATATCGTAAAAGGAATATTTCCCTTCATAATGCCAGTTGTATGCAATTTCTTCTGCCTCTTCTTGCGTCATTACTGTATATGTATAGTCCATTCTCCCATCCCCCTTTAAAAAAGAGCTGCAATTAAGCAGCTCTTTTTTTACAACTCATAAATCTCTTTATATTTCGCTTCTAAATAATCGGCTAAGTAGTTTGCATTTAAGCCTTCACCTGTTACATCTTCTAAAATTTCAAGTGGCTTTTTCGTTTTACCGTATTGGTGAATGTTTTCTGTTAACCATTCACGAATTGGTGTTACGTTTCCTTCTTCTAATAATGCATCAAAGTTCGGAATGTCTTTTAACATTCTTTGCTTAAATTGCGCTGCATACATGTAACCAAGTGCATAAGATGGGAAGTATCCAAATGAGCCACCAGCCCAGTGAACATCTTGCAATACACCTTGCGCATCATTTTCCGGACGAATTCCTAAATATGCTTCCATCTTATCATTCCAAGCTGCTGGTAAGTCCTTCACTTGTAATGTACCATCAAATAATTCTTTCTCTAATTCATAACGCACCATAACATGAAGCGGGTATGTAAGCTCATCTGCTTCTATACGAATGAATGACGGCTTCGATTCGTTAATTGCATCATAAAATTCATCGACTGACATATCATCAAATTGACCATTGCTATACTCTTTTAATAAATCATAATTTTTCTTCCAGAATGATTTATTACGGCCGATAAAGTTCTCAAAGAATAATGATTGTGATTCGTGAATACCCATAGATGTACCACTGCAAAGTGGTGTACCTTCAAATTGTTCTGCAATATTTTGTTCATATACTGCATGACCACATTCATGAATCGTTCCAAAAACAGCCATACGAAAATCTTTTTCATCATAGCGTGTCGTAATACGAACATCCCCTCTATTTAATGTAATTTCGAAAGGATGCACTGTTTCATCAAGACGACCTGCTTCAAAGTCATAATTCAATTGCTTTAATAGTTCTAATGTAAAGTTCTTTTGTTTTTCTTTTGAAAATTGTTCCGATAAAGCACTTGTTTTTAATCCTTTTTTAGACTCAGAGATTTCTTTTACAAGCGGCACGATGCGCTCACGAAGTTGACCAAATACGTGATCTAAAACTTCTACTGTAATACCTGGCTCATACATGTCTAATAATGTATTATATTTATATGTTTCATAACCCCAATATGTAATAAATTTCTTTTTAAATTCAACAATTTTTTCTAAGTATGGGCGGAACATTTCGAAATCAGATTTTTCACGAGCTTCTTCCCACACACTCTCTGCTTTCGCTTCTAATTTCACATAAGCCTCATATTCAGCTTGTGGAATTTTTTTATTTCTATCATATTCTTTCCGACACTCTTCAACCATTTTCTTCGTTGTTTCAGAAAGTTTATCTTCACGTATTAAAGCTTCAAGCTCTGTTAAATAGTTTCCCATCTCATCTGAAGTCGACATAGCAAACACTTCTGACGAAAGCATACCAATTACTTCTGAACGCTGATCTACACCTTTTTTGGGTGCACCTGTTCTTAAATCCCAAAACATTAAACTTAATGCTTCTCCGTAATTTTGTATCTTCTTCACGTATGTTAAAAATTGTTTTTCTACTTCATATGTAGCAACTGTCATCGTATAAAAGCCTCCTTTTTCTACCTCAAATTTAATTCGACACAGAAACATAAATTCCTTTTATAATAGAAAAAAAGCTTGGCAAGCGCCAAGCTTTCTCCTTATAATTCTTTACCTTCTACTGGCAGTACATTTTTCACAGCTGCAACTACTTTCTCATCTTCTGAATCAGATAAGAAAATTGATATAGCACCTTTATCTTCACTTGTACGAATTAAACGCCCAATTCCTTGACGAAGTCGTAAAATCATATATGGTACATCTACATCCCAGAATGGATCATTTACGTGCTTACGTTTCGCTTCAAACACAGGATCGTTTGGAGGGAATGGTAAAGACCAAATAATAACGTGCGATAATGATGAACCAGGAATATCTAAACCTTCCCATAAATGAACCGCACAAAGTACAGTCTCTTCTTCATTTTGGAAACGAGAAACGAGCTGGCTAATTTCCTGATCTCCTTCATATAAGAACGGAACCGACATTTGCTCTTTACTTACATACTCTTTGAACGCTGCAAGCTCTTGCGTTGTACGGAATAATACAAGCGTACGTCCATTTGTTTTTTGTATATTTTCAAGTGTATATTGACACTTTCTTTCCCATTCATTTTCTTTCGTATGTGATAGTAAGTTTACTGTCATTTGCTCTTCGTAATCAAACGGTGAAGCAACTGAGAATGACAAGTAATCTTTTACCCCTAGGCTATTAGCTGTGAAAGCGAATGAATCGTTGTTCGATAATGTCGCAGAAGAGAAAATATACGGTATTTTCTTCGAGAATACTTTCTCTTGTAACACTTCTTCAACTGCACGCGGCATAATAACTAACGTGAAGGCACCATCACCTTCTTCACCCCAAGTAATTACATTTTTCTCGTGCATGAACAGACGAAGTGAATGTTCTAATACATCTAAATGCTCATCAACAATATTTAAATCATACGTGTTTACTGTATGCATTTCACTTTCGAATACTAATGCATCTCCAACTTCACCGATTTTTGCATAAAGTCGTTTCGCTTCAGCTGTTACTTTTTCTGTCACAGTAATTTCTAGACGATCAGAACCGGCAATTTCCTTTTTATTCTCTTGTAACACATCAAAGAATCGTTCAGTTTGCCAAATTGTTTCTTCTACTAAATGTGCAAACTCCTCACGAATATCGTTTTGTAGCAATCTCGTTAATAGTTGCTCCATCATCGTTTGCTTTAAACGGTATGTTAAAGCTTTTTGAGCTGCATATTCTACAAGATGTCCTTCATCGAATACAACGCAGCTACTTTCTGGTAATAATGGAATTTGCCCTTCACGCTTACGAGCATCGTACGTCCAAATATGATCCATATAGAAATCTTGAGAACAAATAATTAAATCTGCTGCTTTACGATAATGTTCACGAGAAAGAGTTTGTCCACAACGATGACGAGAATCACAAGTAAAGCAATCTTGGAAGTAATCCCAATTTACTTTTGACCATTCTTCGTCATTTAAAAGTGGAAATTCTTTTCTGTCACCATAGTGAGTAAAGTTTTGCATCGTACCATGATCGAATACAAACTGTGGTAACTCGTAATATACGTCTTCAATTACTTCTGGAGCTCGTCCACTCATAACATCTTCAAGTTTACGTAAGCATAAATAATTATCCATTGATTTTGCAAGCCTTACATCAACAGATAGCCCTAATGCTTCAGATAACTTAGCGATGTCCCCTTCTTCTTTCACAAGCTGCTCAATTAACGTTTCATCTGCACAAGCAATAATAGCTGGTTTCCCAGTATAACGCGCGTAACAAATTGCATATAGAAGATATACAATTGTTTTCCCTGTTCCTACACCAGCTTCTGCGAACATAACTTTCTTTTCTTGGAAAGCGCGTTCTAACTGAAACGCCATAAAAATTTGTTCATCACGCTCTTCAAAGCCTTTTTCCGGAAGGATGTCGTAAAACACATCTCCAATCCACTCATTCAACTTATCATAAAAATTATCTTGTTTTCCTACTTCAAATGGTAATCTCTTCTCAGTAAACATCCTTAGCCTCCAACCAAAAAGTTTTTCTATAAAAAGATAATAGCAACTGCTACGCATATGTGTGCAGCCACTTTCCCCTGTTGCAATACATAGAAATTCACGAAAAAAAATTTTCCTTTCGAAAAAGGAAAATTTTCTTCTATATTAATGACTTTAAATACCGTTTATCAATCGCTGTTTCATGTGAAAGAGCTGACAAATATTCTTCTTGTGCTTTTTGTATTTCATCTACAATCGCACCTTGACTATCCACTTCTTTTCCGAGCTCATCATACGTACGGTGAATAGCTTTTTGAATCATTGATAATTGAAAATTATCCATATGACTTCCTCCTTTACGCATTACATAATAGCCAGTATATGCGCGCTAGAGGAGTTTTATACTATGAATTACGCGGTGGACGTTTTCCGAAGTATTGGTAGTAATCTGTACGGATAAATCCGTTAAACAGCTTACGCTTCTTCGACGCATCTTTTCCGTAACACTTCTCAAATGCTTCGTAGCTTGTTAATACATACGCTGACCATGTATCTAATGGGCGGAATACTTGTCCCATTTCTTTATACAGTTGTTCAACGAGTGCTTTTTCACTTAAACGTTCTCCGTATGGAGGATTCGTTACAACGTAGCCATAATCCTCTTTTGTTGTGAAATCTTTTACTTGCATTTGTTTAAATGTAATTAAATCGCCTAAACCTACTTCTTCTGCGTTATCTTGAGCAACTCGAATCATACGATGATCAATATCTGATCCAATGATTTGTAATCGTTGATCATAGTTCGCTAAATCTTCAGCTTCTTGACGAGCTTCACGCCAGTTTTGTTTACCTACCCAGCCCCACTCGTCAGATGCGAAACCACGGTTAAATCCTGGTGCAATGTTTTGTCCAATTAATGCTGCTTCAATCGGAATTGTACCTGATCCACAGAATGGATCAACAAATGGACGATCTGGCTTCCAGTTTGTTAATTTAATTAAAGACGCAGCTAATGTTTCTTTTAACGGAGCTTCCCCTTGATCCATACGGTATCCACGTTTATGAAGCCCAACACCGCTCGCATCAATTGTTAATGTTGCAATATCCTTGAGCATTGCAATCTCGATACGGAATAACGGACCATCTTCTTCAAACCAAGTTGTACGTTTATATGTTGTTTTTAATTTTTCAACGACAGCTTTTTTAACGATACGTTGGCAATCCGAAACACTGAATAATTCAGATTTTAAAGATTTACCGATAACAGGGAATTCACCATTCTCTGGAATATAATCTCCCCAGTTTAATGCTTTTGTTTTTTCAAATAGCTCATCAAATGTCGTTGCTTTAAATTCGCCAACTTTAATTTTTACACGGTCCGCAGTACGTAACCATAAGTTCGTACGACAAATCGCCTTTTCATCTGCTTCAAATGTTACTTTGCTGTTTTCTACTTGACATTCATAACCAAGATCGCGAACTTCTCGGGCAACTAACGCTTCAATACCCATTGCCGCTGTTGCAATTAAAGTAACTTTTCCCATTTGCATTCACCTCTTATGTATATTCAAACAATAATTAATAGCAATTGGTCCTATTAATTATTACATTTTACTAAAAATTTTCTCATTAACCATTTTAACTCATACTTTATAACTTCATACAAATAAAAAGCCCTCCTCTAACAAAGGAGAGCTGAGTTATTTCATAGTTGGTTCATAACGTTCTGTAAGCCATGTTCTGTTCCTTTGTACTACAAACGGCCCACGCCTCGTACTCCGGTGGCAATCATCTATCTACAGGTTATAAAACCTGTCCTTTCCCGTCGTTCATTTCCTTGGAAAAGATTCCCCTACCATTATTTGGGTTTCTCGCTCGTGGGGTTTACCTCGTTCCACTCCTATCATTTCTTCAAGGACTTCGTCACTGTGGCACTTTAAAGGTAGTCAAACCATATCCGAAAGGACTTAGGTTTTTTCCCTGCCGTTAAACCAGCCTTACAGCCAGAATACCCTAGCTTATGAATTGGCTAGGCACGAACACTACAGCCATCTCAGGCCGTGCGAGCATGGACTTTCCTCTACAACGTTGGCGTTGCAGCGATTACCCAAACGTTATGACATCCATTAGTATAGTGGAAACAAAAAGATTTTGCAACGTTTTTTTCTATGTAAAATGCTTAAACCTTTTCCCACCTTACATCATTCGTATAACTTACTTCCAAATACAGCTTTTTCTAAGTTAGATAAGCGTTTTAAAATATCCGTATTCGTGTTGTTATAAACCGATTGTGCAACTGGTGTTTGTACAGGTTGTTGTGGAACTTGCGTTACTGCTAGTTTTTGTTCCTCTAATTCACGCTTTAAACGAGCATTTTGTTGCTTTAATTGCTCAAACTCTTTGTGGAAAGCTTCATAGTCTTTAATGATCATATCAAGAAACTTGTCTACTTCTTCTTGCTGATAACCTCTCATACCTGTTTTAAATTCTTTTTCTAAAATATCTTTCGCTGTTAATTTAATTTTATCCGAAATCATTTTCTTCACCTCAAATTTTTACCAAAACTTTCATTAACTAAATTTTTTCAGAAACAATGCTTTTTGTCAATCATATATACGAGTACTATATTACATATTACTCTGCATTATTCCACTGTTCCTCTTCTATTATATCTTGTAAATCAGAAAAAAGAATGAAATAACTGTGATAATTTTCTATTTCCCCTTTTTTCTTTGCTGATTCTACAATATATTTGGGACTTCCTGGTTTTTCTTCATCGTATACCGCTAAAAGCGCATCACTTTTTTCAATAAAAAATTGATTTTTTAATTTAAATTGCTCTGGGCTTTCATACTTCCGTTTCGTGATACTATCAACATGGTCTGCTTGAGAAAGAATAAATTCGTAATATTCACGATTATCTTCTTTCCAATTTTCTTCTTGTTCTAAAAACGGAGTGAATACCGCTAATTTTAAATCAGGATATTCTACTTGCATTTCAAAAACAACTTCAGCAGCCCATAATTCTACACCTAATTGGCCGCTTATTATAACCCATTCTAAACCATCTTCTACAAAAGTGATTAATTTACGGTGTAATGCTTTCTTTATACACTCCACTCCTGGATGATCATTTTTAAATATTCCAAGTTCAAATGGCTTATATCCTGTTACTGCAATAACTTTCATATCAACACTCCAATTACAAAAAAAGAACTAGCATTTCGCTAGTTCTAACATATCATTTACTTTTTAAATATTCCACCAACGTTTGGTCCGATATTTGGACCTACTGGTGATACATTTGGTCCTGGTCCAAACGGTGATACATTCGGTCCTGGCCCAAATGGAGATATTTGATGACCGTGGTGATGATGATGATGACCATGGCCACACGGTCCACATCCGCCACCGAATCCTGGGTCGATTGGGTCCACAACATTTACATTTGAATTTGTTTGCGGGAAGAAGTTTTGGTTTTTAATTTGTTGATGATGTACATGTGTTGTATGTGTTGGGAAAATGTGTGGCACCACCGTTGTTGAAAAAGAGTGTGTTACGCATTGTTTCGTCGGATGAATGACAGGAGCAGTCGTACAAATAGGTCCTGTAGGCTTATGCCCTCCAAAGCAAGGATGACAATGATGCATAGTTTTTTCTCTCCTCTCTCGTTAAAAAAATCTGATTACACTTTACAGTATGAGAAAAAAGAGAAAGCCGTTTGTTATATATACCCATTTATTACAAGGAAATTTGTCTAGTCCTTTATTTCATTTACATTGTTTTTATAGACAATCCTTCAACATCACTTACCAAAAAAGCCTCCAACTTGCTTTACAATACCTGTCACTTGATTCATCGCATTCATCATTTGTCCAGCTGTATTCATCATTTTATTTACATCATAGTTACCATCTGATGTTTTAAATTGAGAAACAAAACTAGAAAACTGACTTGGCTGTTGTTGCTTTTGCTTACCCTGCGTCGGGTACGGTTGTTTTGGTGGATAAAACATCGCTTGTTGATTAGCATACGGCGATGGTGGTGGCATATAATATTGCGAATTCATATAAGGCTGCTGCTGTGGTTGATTCATGTATGGTTGCTGAGCTTGTGATTGTTGAGCTTGATTCACATAAGGTTGCTGCTGCTGTTGTGGTTGTTGAGCTTGATTCACATAAGGTTGCTGCTGTTGTGGTTGTTGAGCTTGATTCATAAAGGACACTTCAAACGGTTGATAATAATTTTGATTTCCATAATAAGGCTCGAAAGGATACATATTATACCGTAAATATGTATCCGTATTATATTGGTACATATTTTGCTGTGCATATGGATTCGTTTGCTGATATAAGTTAGGTTGTTGAAACATGCATTCTCTCCTCCTTCACATAAGTTTCTACATATATAATATGTACCTATAAAATAATATGTGTGATGGAGTATCTGTCTATTTTTGTCGGAAGTTTAAATTTTTAAAAAATTAAAAAAGAAAACCCTTCCATGCTATGATAATGAAGAAGAAGATTCTCATGGGGGAGGAATCAACATGGTATTAGGGGATTTAAAACAAGCGTTTTCTCAAAAAAAGGGGTATTGCACAGAGAATGCAAATGAATTATTAGACTTTGCGAGACATTGGTATCTCGAAGGAAAAATATGCATTTCAGATTATCGAACATTAATAAAAGAATTAGAAATAAACGGCGCAACAAAACCTACAACAATGACAGAAGCATAAAAATAACAAGAGGGCTCTCCCTCTTGTTATTTACATTGCTCAACTATATTTTGCAAAGTATACGAAATGGCTTGGTGTGTTTCAAAGAATCGTTTACCTTTACCTTTATTTACAAAGCATTGCAACACATTCGTTTGTAAATTATCATATACTTGATCAATTTGCTGTACATGTATATATTTTGGCTTTTCTTCTTTAATCCACTTATAAGCTAATTCTTTCCACTTCTTTAATTCCTCATCTACCCTATCTACAAACGGTTTCATATCCTTATAAAAGTCGTATTCGGTTAGTTCTCTCTTTTTTACATTCGCTTCATTATTATACTGCATGAGTTTTTCTGAAGACTGTATTAATGCTTCATTCTTCATTTCTTTCCCACCTTATTATGCACTCACTACGACGTTTTGAAATGTCTTTACCCAATTCCCTTTCTCTTCGTGATGCACTAATTTATTTTCCATATGTTCAATATGCATTTCTGTTATTTCTATCTTATTGCATATTTTTTCACTCGCATCCTTTAATGCATGATTCATTCTAATCCCTATATTCATTTCCAGCAAATCGAGAGAACTTAACATTTGATCCATTTTTTTCATTACATCTTCCTTCTGAACCATCGCCATATACAAAACGCCTCCTTCTTTGCTTTTCCTTTGTCATGTAATTTCGCCGAATGATTCACCACTCCTGCCCACATGACAAAACTAGTTGTTATTCGTCAAAGAAATCATTTCGTATGTCATTTATAGAAATGGTAACAATACAAAAAGGAGGTGTATTACAATGGCAAAGAACAAAAATGAAAAAAAGAAAAACCAAAACAAACAACAAAATAAACCCGAGACTGGCAATCCAAAGCTAGATGGTCCAAACTTCCCTGCTACATAAAGCGAGACTTTATTACGAACAGTTAAATTTCAAGTCACCCTTAATCTCCTACTAGCATTACGTTTTGAGATTAAAGTTGTAGCACACATAGCAGGATTGTTTCAAATTAAGAAGTCCCGTCTTCAAAATGGAAGACGGGACTTCTTTTTTATTATATCATGAACTCATCCATCCTTTTAGCAAAACGATTTGCGATAGATAGCCTATAGATTTGTTCTCTCTTTCTTCTATACCATTCTGTTATATTAACTTCCCCTTTAGGTTCTTCAGGTACAAATAGCACATTCATTTTCATATTTGCACAAAACCAATCTCTCATTTTTATTTCTTCATGTAAAATAACAGGATAAATATCTCTAAGTGTTGGCGTATAAGACTTTCGAGTTTCCTTTGCGTAAACTTCATAATCTTCTCTAGACCCAGTATGTGTAGTTTGCAATGCAAACTTATAAAACGAACCATTATAAATTGGATGAAACAATAACCATGCTAATTTTTTTCCTAGTTCTATACGCTGTTGTAACGTTTCAAATTGATAAACCGAAAATCCATACATTCTCCCTTCAATTGTTGGGAAGATAACTGCACTAATATGAAGTCTTTCTTGTACTTTAAAAAGTGCAGTATGGAATACATGTTTTTTAAAATATGTGTTCTCAATGACTGGTTTTTGAATTTTATTTTGTTCATTTATAATAAGCGCTGTCATAAGCCTATTCATATCTCTTCTTTCCCAGAAAAGTAACCATTCTTTTTCCATAAAAATTGATACGTTGAAATATTGTAACAAATGAAAGAGAGGTGCACGTCTCTTCTTACTTTCCTCATACAATAATAGCTGAGGAAATGCATCTAAAAAAATAATCCAATTAGCCTGTTCGTACAGAATAAATAAATGTTTTTTTACCGTTCTAGGTAAAACAGTAGCATAATATCTCCCTTCTAAATCAGTCATATTCCAGCCCGCATTTCTCGAAACCATACTCGCTAAAAAGGCCCACCTGATTTCACTATTTCTTAAATAATATTCTTGATAAGATTGTGTCCGAGAAATATTGTCCACATTAGCTATTTCTGTTTTCTTTTTAATATTGTGAATGATTGCTTTTTCTTCCTCTGTACAAAAATTTTTTTCTCGATTTTGTTTCATTTTCATATAATCATTCCATGTAAACATAAATAAGTCATCATACCTTTCATCAAAAAGGTCACATCTTTTTTCATTTTTTGATATAATCACCTTTGTAAGTAATTCTTAGCAAGTTGGGGGTGGACACACTATGACCATTCGTTACCCAAATGGAAAAAGGTATAATCAAGCTTCACAACCTCAAAAAACACCTATAAAAACACATACTTATAGTAATAGAGGTATGTCCCTTGAAGAGGAATTGAATGAAACAAATCAATATTACTTAACCCATAATATTGCATGTGTACATAAAAAGCCTACACCTCTTCAAATTGTAAAAGTAGATTACCCCGCTCGAAGTGCTGCAGTGGTAAAAGAAGCGTATTTTAAACAACCTTCTACAACAGATTACAACGGTGTATACAAAGGGAAATACATCGATTTTGAAGCAAAGGAAACAAAAAATAAAACTAGTTTCCCACTTCAAAACTTCCACCTTCATCAAATTGAACATATGAAGCAAGTGGTTGCTCATAATGGAATTGCATTTGTTATTATTAAATTTACACTTTTTGATGAATTTTATTTACTAGATGCAAAACATATTATTGCATTTTGGAATCGTCAAAATACTGGTGGACGCAAGTCAATTACGAAAGAAGAAATAGAAGAGCATGGATCCTTATTATCATGCGGTTATCACCCTCGGATTGACTATATCCGTGTACTAGACATGGTTTATTTTTCGTGATAGAGTCATCACTAAGGCTCTTTTTTCGACTTTTGGGGGAGAGAATGAAAGGTAGGAGAAAGTATAATGTCAGATAATTATCGTTCTCGTACAGAACGAAATCATGTGAAAAATCAAGAGAAAAAAACACATAAAGAAGAAAAACCAAAGAAAAAAGGCTCCTTTTTCAAGAAATTTCTTATAGGTTGTCTACTTCTTGGTATCGTTGGTCTTGTAGCCGGCGTTTCCGCTTTCTTTGTTATGGTAAAGGATGCTCCAAAATTAGACAAAGCCAAACTTGTTAATCCTTTATCAACAAAGTTTCTTGATAAAAACGGGAATTTCTTCTATGAATACGGTGCTGAAAAACGAACACACGTTACTTATGATCAAATTCCAAAAGTAGTTGAAAATGCATTCCTTGCAACTGAGGATTCGCGTTTCTATGATCATAATGGAATTGATTTTAAACGAACTACAAAAGCAGTTATGGAAAATGTCACTGGTGGTTTCGGTTCCCAAGGTGGTAGTACGATTACACAGCAAGTCGTTAAAAACTACTTTCTAACGATGGACAAAACTGCTAAAAGAAAAGTACAAGAATGGTACTTATCTTACAAATTAGAGCAACAATACTCTAAACATGAGATTTTAGAAATGTACTTAAATAAGATTAATTTAGGTAACCGTTCATACGGTATTGCGACAGCAGCGCAAAAATATTATGGTAAAGATTTAAAAGACTTGCAATTACATGAAGCTGCTATGCTCGCTGGTTTACCCCAAGGTCCAAACATTTATGATCCAACAAAAAAGGAAAATGTTGAACGAGCAACAAATCGTCGTAATGTCGTATTATCATTAATGAATCGACATGGTTATATAACAAAAGAAGAAATGAATAACGCCGTTAAGATCCCAGTAACTGAGGGCCTTCAACCGTCTTCAGAAGTAACTGAGATGAAGTATCAAGCATTTTTAGATGCGGTTGTAAAAGAAGTTGAAAAAGAATATCCTGATGTAAATATCGGTTCAGATGGTTTAACGATTCATACAACACTTGATCAAGATGCTCAAGATTACGCTGAAAAAATTATGGATGGTAATCTTATTAAGTATCCAAACGATCAATTCCAAGGATCATTCGTATTTATGGATACACAATCTGGAGAAGTTCGAGCAATTGGTGCTGGACGTAAAGAAAATAAGTCCACTTTCAAAGGTCATAATATGGCAACTGATTTAAAACGCCAAGTTGGTTCAACAATGAAACCAATTTTCGACTACGGTCCAGCGATTGAGAATCTTCAATGGTCTACTTACCATCAATTAAATGACTCTGAATATACTTATTCGGATGGCACAAAGATTAAAAATGCTACAGGGAGTTTTAAAGGTGACGTTTCACTTCGTGAAGCATTGAAGAAGTCATTAAACATCCCGGCTTTAAAGACAGCTCAAACAGTTGGACTTAATAAATCAAAAGAGTTTGCTGAAGGTTTAGGCATGACATTTGAAAATGGAGTACATGAATCTACTGCAATTGGTAGTAACGATAGTTCTCCATTAGCAGTAGCAGGTGCATATGCAACCTTCGGTAATAGTGGTAACTATAATAAACCACACTTCGTAAAAGAAGTAACCTTCCCGGACGGGAAAAAGAAAAGCTTTAAACCGAAAGAACAACGCGCTATGCAAGACTATACAGCTTACATGGTAACTGACGTTCTTCGTGACGTAGTAAAACCTGGTTCTGGTGGTACAGGACCAACAGCATATGTTTCAGGTGTTGACGTAGCGGGTAAAACTGGAACGCAAAACTTTGATGCAAAAGATTTAAAGAAATACGGCATTCCAGCTGATGCAAACAGGGATAGCTGGTTCGCTGGATATACACCACAATATACGATGGCTGTATGGACTGGTTACGTAAAGAATGGTCCAGAAAACTACATTAGTGATCGTTATACTAAAATTGCACAGCAAATGTTCCAAGTAATGATGAGCAAATTCGCTACAGATAAATCACGCTTTGAACGTCCTTCTTCTGTACAAGAAATAAACGGAGAATTATACGTAAAAGGTGCGAAAAAAGATGCAATTAAACAAATTAAAGTAGATGCCCCTAGTGGTCTGAATGTCACTTTTGATGGCGCTAGCACAGTTACACTAAACTGGTCTGGACCAGCAGAAGTTGATGCATATGCAGCCAGCTATAAAGCAACTGACGGTTCAAGTGGTAGCCTATCAATAAGTGGTACGACAGCTACTCTTGGTGGTATTAAACCAGGTGTTACTTACAGCTTCTCTGTAGTAGCGAAAAAAGGTACTGGCACAAGCCCAGCAGTTGGTGCATCCTTCACTGCGCCTGGCGGAACTCCAGATGCAAAAAAAGCTGAAGAAGAGGCTAAGAAAAAGGCCGATGAAGAAGCTAAGAAAAAAGCTGATGAGGAAGCCCAGAAAAAGGCTAATGAAGATAAAGTAAAACAAGACGAAGCTAAGAAAAAGGCTGAAGAAGAGGCTAAGAAACAACAAGAACAACAGCAAGAACAACAACGTAAACAGCAAGAAGAAGCTCAAAAGAAAGCTGATGAGGAAGCTAGAAGGAAAGCTGAAGAAGAAGCTAAGAAAAAAGCTGAAGAAGAAGCTAAGAAGAAAGCTGAAGAAGAGGCCAAGAAAAAAGCTGAAGAAGAGGCTAAGAAACAACAAGAACAGCAACACCAAAATCCCGGAGGAGATACACCTCACGCAGACGGTGCTGTTGTTACAACAGAGTCCTAATATACAAAAAAAGAAGTCCGTTTCTCTTAACGAGAAGCGGACTTCTTTTTTGTTATCATTTTCTTTACATACAGCTTTTCTATTTCGATATACAACTGCGCTAATTGAATATAAGAATGATAATTACTCGGTTTCTTTATAATGAATGAATATCTTTCCATAAAATTAACAGGTTGCACTTTTAATTTATTCGTATTTATTTGCATTTCATTCAAACTATGAACAGGTTGTTCATTTAGCCAATAGACAACCGATAACAAGTGAGCTGCAAAAAGAATCATTGGCCCCTCAGCCTCTTGCTTATTTCTATTTCGAAACAGTATAGCAATGTCTTCATGCTTATTTTTCCATACATTCAACATCACTGGAATGCTGTTTTCAATTTCCTTCCATGGCTCATACTGTCTTTCAATATCAAATATAAAGTAAGTATTTTGTATTATCTCTTCAAAAGAATTGTCTGTATGATACTTAATTAAATTTACACTTTCTTTAAAAAATGGTAAACAGTGAAATTCTTTCGGTATTTCTATAACTCGTTCCATCCTTTATTTCACCTTCATTCGCTTCTTTCCTTCACGACATACTTCTAACAGTCTGCATTCCTCACATTGCGGTCGTTGTGCTTTACAATGATAACGTCCAAAGAAAATCATACGATGATGTGTAACTCCCCACTCATCCATTGGTACTTTCTTCATTAATGTTTTTTCTACTTCTAACACAGAGTCTTTCCATCTACACATAGCTAATCGTTTACTCACTCGCTCCACATGTGTATCAACAGCAATTGCCGGAATTCCAAACGCTACGGAAACTACAACATTCGCTGTTTTCCTTCCTACACCTGGTAATTTCGTAAGTTCATCTCGATCGTTCGGTACTTCTCCATTATAGTCATCTAATAACATTCGGCATAATTTTTGAATGTTTTTTGCTTTATTTCTATACAATCCGATAGAGCGTATATCTTGTTGTAATTCTTCTAGAGAAACACTTAAATAATCTTCTGGTGTTTTATATTTTTGAAATAAATTTCTTGTCACTTTATTTACAAGTACATCCGTACATTGTGCAGATAACGCCACCGCGATTACAAGTTCAAATGGATTATCATGAACCAATTCACAATGTGCTTCTGGATACATATCCGCCATTGTGTCTAAACAATAACGGATTTGCGTTTTGTTAAGCATATTTTTCCTCCTATATTACTGCTCCAACCAATTATAAAAAGGCACTTTTCCAGTAAATTTCGTCTCTTGTTTTGTCATTTGTTGTGCCCTTTGTTGATTCGCTCTAAATTTTTGACCTTGATTTTGAGCCTGATCTACCGTTTTAATTCCATTCTTTTTCCACTCAAATAAAATACGATCAATATATCGGAAATTTAGTTTTCCACTCATTACAGCTTCTCTAAGAGCCGCTTGAATTAAATTTGGATGATGTTGATCTTGGTCCTCCCACATCCCTAACGTTTCACATTCGAACGGCGAAAGTGGTCTTCCAAATTCTTTTTCAAATACTGTATATAAATTTACTTGTAGCTGTTTTTTTTCTTTTTGCTCTTCCTCTATTGATTCATCCATTAAGAAATGTAATATTTTTTCCCATAACGGTTGTAAAGAATAACTTTCGCACATCATCGCTTCTGATCTTTGTCCACCTTCTAGTGATAAAAAACCTTTTTGAATCAACGTCTGAATTACTTCCATACATTTCATTTCCGTTATCGTCATCCGTTCAGAAATCTCTGAAGGAGTCGGAAACGAATTACCTGATTCTAAAAATGTGTGTACATGAAGTACAACCATAAATTCCGTCTCATTTAAACCTAATTTTTTATAATGCATCATAAGTAATTTTGGAATTGCAATGCTTCCCTGCTCAAACCACTGTAACATCATTTTCTTTTTCATCACCAAACACCTCGCTCTCTAGTATAACACACCTTTAGCTATTTCTTTTTGCCACAATCCGTCAAAAAAACCTCCCCATTAATAGGGAGGTTTTTTATATTACATGAATGAAATATAAAATTAAGCTTGCACTTTACTTTTCATAAATGTATGGATGCGCTCTAATGCTTTCTCTACTTGTTCAAGAGATGTCGCATATGATAAACGAACATTATTTGGAGCACCAAATCCTGTACCTGGTACAAGAGCCACTTTTTCCTCTTCTAATAGAGCTTTTGCCCAATCATCAACTGTTGCATATCCTGATAAAGCTACAGCTTCTTTTACGTTAGGGAATAAGTAAAATGCCCCTTGCGGTTTAATACAAGTAAAGCCAGGGATTTGAATTAATTTATCATAAATGATGTTTAATCTCTCTTCAAAGGCTTGACGCATTGTTTCCACAGGTTCTTGTGAGCCTGCATATGCCGCAATTGCGCCGTATTGAGCGATTGAAGTAGGGTTTGACGTACTATGACTCGCTAAATTCGTCATTGCTTTAATAAGCTGCTTATTTCCTGCAGCATATCCAATACGCCATCCTGTCATAGAATGAGATTTAGATACACCATTAATAATAAGTGTTTGTTCTTTTAATGCATTAGAAAGCTGGGCAATTGAAGTATATTCTACGCCACCATAAATTAATTTTTCATAAATTTCATCAGAAACGATTAAAATATCATGTTCTAAACATACTTCTCCAAGCTGTTGTAATTCTTCTTTGCTATAAATCATTCCTGTTGGATTGCTCGGTGAATTAATAATAACTGCTTTCGTTTTCTCTGTAATTGCCTCACGCAGCTGCTTTGCTGTAATTTTGTACTCATTGTCTTCTAAACCTTCTACATAAACCGGCTTACCGCCAGCAAGCTTTACTTGCTCTGGATAGCTTACCCAGTAAGGAGTTGGGATGATAACTTCATCTCCCTCATCAAGTAATACTTGGAATAATGTATATAATGCATGCTTTGCACCATTACATACAATAATTTCAGATGGATCATACGCAATACCTTGATCGCGAGTAAATTTCTTCACAATTTCTTGTTTTAACGATTGTAATCCACCTGTTGGTGTATACTTCGTATGCCCTTCTAACATCGCTTTATGTGCAGCATCCATAATATGCTCTGGTGTATTAAAGTCAGGTTCCCCTGCCCCTAATCCAATTACATCATGACCCTCTGCTTTTAATGCTTGTGCCTTTGCTGTAATTTCTAAAGTTGAAGACGGTGTTAAAGCAGCTACTCGCTTTGCTAATTTCATTTGTAGTTCCCCCTACATCTATTTTTCAATGCTATATCGTCTTAAAAATTTTCCATCTTTAAATTCAAGATAGTAATAACTATAACGATTGTCATCATCAATATATGTAACTTCCCATAGTGGTACATCATTTTCAAAGCCTAATTTCACTTTCATAATCTCTTTCGGCTTACTTTTTGATTCCTTACTTTCATTGCCGACTTGCTCTATTGTTCTTTGTATAGCCTCTTTTTCAGAAATACCTTCGCTCTTTTTCCTTACTACAGTATCCCCTTTTTTCTCAGGCACCCAAACGATAAGTTGTTCTCCCTTTTCATCTGTACCTTGCACGACTATATATGCAGATTTTCCGTTGTAATAATCAACAGATTTCACCTTTGTAAGCTTTGCTTTTTCTTTAGCAATTTCTACAAATTTCGACTCTTTTGGAATTTTCTTTCCCATCGCTTTATTATAAACATACGCCCCATATATTCCGCTAGCAACGATAACAATAATGATTGCAAAGATCCACTTTTTCATTGTATCACTACGTTCTGTAAATCGTAAATACAGCTGTTTCTTTATCTTTTTCGTCTAATGCTAGTCCGAACATGAGGTCCTGCTCTTTTAACGTACGATTTAAACTATCAACAATTTTATACAAATCCGACGAATATTTAATACGCGTCGTTGATAGTACTTCGATTTTCTTATCCATGAAAAAACTCCTCCGTTACACAAAAATTTCTAATTATAGAAGAACGCAATGCGGTTACAATAAGAGTACATTCTTTACAACCCCTGCTTCATCACCCATCTATTATAGCAGGACATGTACAGCAAAAAAAGGTTTCAAGTCGAAAACCAACACATTTTGTATACAAGAAGTAAGAAAAATAAAATTCCTCCTACCCACATTTTTTACGCCTGAAGTTTATAAGTACTTCAGGCGTATTTTTCTTCCATTTTTATTCATTTGATGGTTCTTCTAATTGTACTAACAATTCTTCTAATGGTCCTTCATAAAGAGGTACGTTAGGAATCGATTGTAGAAATCGTTTTCCATAGGAAGAACTCGTCAAACGACGATCTAACACTACTACCGTTCCTGTATCTGTATTCGTTCGAATTAAGCGGCCGAATCCTTGTTTGAAACGTAATATTGCTTGTGGGAGCGCTAATTTACCGAATACATCTTCACCTTGATTTTTTAGCCACTCACCTTTCGCTTCCATCATCGGCTGATGAGGAGGTGTAAATGGTAGACGGACTATAACAAGACAACTTAAGGCATCTCCAGGAATATCTATTCCTTCCCAGAAACTGCTCGTCCCTAATAAAATTGATTTGTCGAACTCTTGAAACTTTCGAATTAAGCGGCTTCGACTTCTATTATTCACACTTTGGGTGAGTAATAAATAACCCTCTAATTCATCATTATTTTTTAAATTCGCATACGCTTCTTTTAACATTTCATACGAAGTGAATAAAACGAGCATTCTGCCTTTTGTGGCTTTCGCTATCTTTGCAATATGTTCCGATATAGATTCAATATATCGCTCATTACTTACTTGCTTAATAAAAGGTACATCCGTTGACACCATTAATTTCATCTGTTCATCATAACGAAATGGCGACGGAACCTTTAAAGTATTTGGAGCGAAATCATGTAAACCAAGTTCCTCTTTTATATAATCAAACGTATCGTTAACTGTTAGTGTTGCGGATGTAAAAATAACACTCTTTTTTTCTGTTAAAAATTCATCAGCAAATCTTTCACCAATATGAACAGGCTGTGCATATAGAACTGTTGAATGAATCGTCCCTTTCGTTTCAGTCTCCATCCAAGTTACATACGAATTCTTTTCTAATACGAGTAACTGTAATGATTCTGCCATCTTTCTCAGCAACTCAATTAAATGCATAAATTCACCTGTTACAACATGCATCTCCCATTCTAACTTACTTTGCAATATATCCACTTGCTTCTCAAGAGCAGTTACTACCCTTCTTAATTCATATATAAAACGATTTGTTAATTCGACGATACTATCCCACAACTTACCTTTTTCTAGTTCTGCGTTATACCTATAGATGAGCGGCATATTATTCGTTCCTTGCTCTTGCTTTGTTTGTTTAAATATAAAAGTACGTAACATTTGGAAGAGTTCATCCGCATCAAACTTAAGTTCCTTCAAACTATAACTTATCATACGGAAAGTTGAACGAGATGCTTGCTCTGATTTTTTCATCATTTTATATACTTTGGAGAGTACATCTTCTGTTTCTAGTGTCCCAAGACGAGATATAACCAATTGAAAATACATACAAGAGAACTGTTCACCCAATGTTCTACTCGCGGCTTCTTCAATATGGTGAGCTTCATCAAAAATAATATGTTCGCATGAAGCAAACAACGGTTCTTCACTTGAAAAATCTTGAAATAATAACGCATGATTTGTAATAACGATATCTGCAAATAAAGCTTTATTCTTCGCTCGCTGGTAAAAACAACGACTAAACCAATTACTTTGCATACCGCCTGGACTATACGCATCGCTACAAATACGATTCCAAAGTAACTTTCCGCCCTCAGGAATATTTAATTCGTCTCGATCACCTGTTTCAGTTTGCAATAGCCAAACTAAAATCTTCGCCTTTGTAAGTGCCATATCATAATTTTTTTCTTCCTCTTGCAAAGCATACTCAAATTTATGTAAGCATAAATAATGCTTTCTTCCTTTTAGAAGAGCTACCTCAAATGAAAATGGCATTATTTTTTGTAATAACGGAATTTCTTTTTCTAATATTTGTTGTTGGAGTTGTACCGTTTGTGTACTTATAATGACAGGTTCTTCTTTTCTCTTTGCAAAATAAAGACTAGGAAGCAAATAAGCGAGAGTCTTTCCTGTTCCTGTACCGGCTTCAATTAGTGAAAAACGAGAATCTCTTAACGCCGTATATATCTCTTTCATCATCAGTTGTTGACTTTCTCTTCTTTCAAACTTTGGCATATGTGATTCCAATTTATCCATCGTTTTATTCAAGAAAGCATCAAACTTTGATGAACACGTTTCTCCAAGGTTTAAGGAATAGTTCCGCTTTTTCAGCGCAATATTTCGATGTATTTCATACTCCGCTATATCTTCTTTACCGTGCATTACTTTCTTTAAAATATTTTCAGAAAGCACATCAGCTATATCGCTTTGGAACACATCACTTAATTCATAAAGCGATTGCAACGTGACAAGTGGTAACTTTTCAATTTCATTTAAAAATTGTAAAAATAATTCCGCTGTTGCAAGAGCATCACTATCCGCACGATGTGGTTGATCGTGCTCTAGTTCATGCTTCTTAGCTAAATCACGTAATTTATAACTATCGGCTGTCGGCAAAAGAATTTGAGCCAATTCAACCGTGTCGATTTTCGGACAATGTATTTCTGTATATCCAGCTTGCCTTAATTCTTCATTTAAAAAATTCCAATCAAAGTGAACATTATGCGCAACGAAAGCCGCACCTTGTAATAGCTCAACAATCATCGGGGCTACATCTTGAAATAACGGGGCTTGTTTTACAAGACTTTCATCAATCCCTGTTAATTCTGTAATAAATGGTGGGATCTCTCTCTTTGGATTAACAAAAGACGAAAAAATCTCCAATATCTCTCCATCTTCTACTACAACAGCTGCAATTTGGGTAATTTTATCCTTCCCATCTTTCCAGGAGTTCCCTGTCGTCTCTAAATCAACAACGACATAACGCTTACTCATATATGTAACACCTCAATTTCTTACCTTTCAAACAACAATAATTTATATAATGTTACTATACCACGTTTTATCTCATCTTAATGAAAAGATGCACAAAAAAGCTATCTCCGCAATGGAGATAGCCTTTCTACTTATAATATCGTACCCGCTTTTTCAGCACCTAACATTTCAATAATTTGATTATTATCGTCTAGTACTGCAATTTTTGGTTCTTGTGTATGAATCTCTTCTTCCGTAACTAGCCCATAACAAATAATAATTACTTTGTCCCCTGGTTGTACAAGTCTTGCCGCAGCACCGTTTAAACAAACAACACCACTACCGCGTTCCCCTTTAATAACGTATGTCTCTAAGCGAGCACCATTATTATTATTTACAATTTGGACTTTTTCGTTTTCTACAATATTTACTGCATCCATTAAGTCTTCATCAATTGTAATACTACCTACATAATTTAAATTTGCCTCCGTTACAGTTGCACGATGTAACTTTGCTCTCATCATTGTGCGAAACATAGATGCTCCCCCTTATTTAACCGTTAATGTTATATTGTCAATTAATCTTACATTTTCAAACTTAACTGCAATAGCTAAAATGATTCTTCCTTCGACTTTCTCTACCATTGTTAATGACGGATATGCATATAAATCCGCATAATCTACAGTGCCTTTCGTATGCGTCTCAATATAATCTTTCACAAGATTTGTAATGATTTCCGGATTACGTTCACCTGCCTCAATTCTTTCTTTCGCTATACATAGGCTGCGGTATAAATGAAGAGCTTCTTCACGTTCATCTTGTGATAGGTACACGTTACGAGAACTTTTCGCTAAACCATCTTCTTCCCTTACAATATCAACTGGTACGATTGTAACTGGAATATTGAAATCAGTTACAAATCCTTCAATTACTGCAACTTGTTGAGCATCTTTCATACCGAAATAAGCACGCGTTGGCACCGTAATATTAAATAGTTTCATCAGTACAGTTGCAACACCAGCGAAATGACCAGGTCTTTGTTGACCGCATAATACGTCCGTGCGCTTCACAACTTCTACTGTTGTTGTTTGTTCTGCTGGATACATTTCTTCTACACTCGGATAAAATAAATAATCTACACCGTTTTCTTTTGCTACATTTTCATCTCTATCAATATCACGAGGGTATCGATCTAAATCTTCATTTGGGCCGAATTGTAGCGGGTTTACAAATACACTTAAAACTACAATTTTATTTTCTTCTCTTGCCTTACGTAATAAAGTAGCATGGCCTTCATGTAAATAACCCATTGTTGGAACAAAACCAATACTCTTTCCACTTGCACGAAGTTCGCTTGTAATTTGCTGCATCTCTTGCACTGTAGTTACGATTTTCATTATTGTTTTCCTCCGTATAACGCTAAGCATTCTTCCTCTTTCATTGTGAACGAATGTTTTTCTTCAGGAAATTGCCTTGTCTTTACTTCAGTAACATATTGTGAAATCCCACGCACAATCTCCTCTTGAACAGACGTATATTGCTTCACAAATTTCGGAACACGATTTACGCCGTATGAGATAAGATCATGATAAACAAGCACTTGTCCATCTACTTTTTGTCCTGCACCAATCCCAATTGTTGGTATTGTTAGTTGCTCTGAAATAAGTTCTGCTAACTGCATTGGTACACATTCTAACACAAGCGCTATTGCACCAGCTTCTTCACATTTCTTTGCATCTTCTATTAATTTTTTTGCACTCTCCGCATCTTTTCCTTGCACTTTATATCCACCCAACACTCCTACCGATTGAGGGGTTAAACCTAAATGCGCTACAACAGGAATTCCTGCGTTCGTCAAATATTGAATCGTCGATATAACTTCTCCAGCACCTTCTACCTTCAGTGCGTGTGCCCCGCTCTCTTGAACGATGCGACGTGCATTCACCATCGTTTCTTGTAATGATACGTGATACGACATAAATGGCATATCAGTTACAATAAACGTCTCTTTCGCTCCACGGCGTACAGCTTTCGTATGATGAATCATATCCTCTACTGTTACAGGTACTGTTGAATCGTATCCGAGTACAACCATTCCAAGAGAATCTCCAACTAGAATCATATCAACTTCAGCTTCTTCTGCTAATTTAGCAGATGGATAATCATACGCCGTTAGCATTGTAATCGGCTCACCTTGCTCTTTCATCTTCAAAAAATCTGTTTTTGTTTTCAAAAACTACTCCTCCTTTATGCAGGAGAGAGGAGATGGCCGAAATCATATAAAAAACCCCTCTGACCATAAAAGGGCAGAAGGGTTGTGTGTTAGTCGGCATTATTCATCCCTCTGTCCCAGTCCGTTATTGGATCAAGGCAGAATCCAAGTTATTATTTTTCGTATGACTTCGAATCATGGTGCAGTTCGCTCTGATACTGCCCACATTCGAACTAATTATAGCAAACTACAAAAAGGAATTACTACATTTTTTTGAAAAAATAATTTTTTATTCTTATTACGGTATATGAAATTTAACACGAGAGTATATATGCTATACAGTTTTTATGGAGAATTCTATCCTGAAAAGATACATGTTTTTTCAACGCATGCTAAAAAAGTCCAAGTTAATTTTTTCTGTAATCCATTTAACTGTATAGTATAACTCTTAAACTAATGATGCAGATTAATTGAGGAAAGTACTTAACAAAGGAGAATTGCATATGAAAAAAATTTATTATCATGTTACAAATTCAACTCAAAACTATTGAAATAAAAAGAAGTTCCAAAAGAGGAACTTCTTTTACTTAATTTCAATATCTGCAGAATGAATATGATGTACTTTCCCCTCATGATCCTCCAGAAGTAATACACCATCCTCTGTGATTCCTTTTGCTAACCCCGTAATTGTCTCTCTCATCGTTCGAGCGGTAATTTCTTTCCCGATGCTCACAGCGTAACTTTCCCAAAGAATTTTAATGACAGAGAAACCATTTTGTAAATACTCTTCATATAATTTTTCTAGTTGTAAATAGATTTGTTGCATAAGTTCTGCACGAACAATCGGCTTACCTGATTCAATCGCTAATGAAGTAGCAATGTGCTGAATTTCTTCATCAAAATGTTCTTGCTTTTGATTCGCATTAATACCGATGCCCATAATGACAGCATTAATTTTATCAGGATCCGCTTGCATTTCTGTTAATATACCTACAGCCTTTTTACCTTGAATTAAAATATCATTTGGCCATTTTATTCCTACGTTTACACCCGTGCATTTTTCAATTGCCTGTGCAACACTAACGGCCGCTAACAAAGTAAGTTGCGGTGCATGATGAACTGGGATTGATGGGCGTAAAATAATACTCATCCAAATCCCTGTTCCTTTTGGTGAATGCCATTTTCTGCTTAAACGACCTCTTCCCGCTGTTTGTTCTTCTGCTACAACGACAGTTCCTTCTTCTGCACCTTCATAAGCAAGTTTTGCTGCAATGTGCTGCGTTGATTCAACAGTTTCTTCAAAATACACTGTTCTACCAATCCGCTTCGTTTGTAGCCCTAACTGAATTTCATTAGCGGTCACTTTGTTTGGCTTACTTGCAATTCGGTAACCTAATCGACGCACAGCTTCAAGTTCATATCCCTCACTCCGCAGATCCTCCATATGTTTCCACACAGCAGTTCTTGAACAACCAAGTTTATCACTAATTGTTTGGCCGGATACAAACTCGCCATCCGCTTCAGAAAAAACTTGCAATAACTGCTTTCTTATAGTAGATTGCATCCTTGTAGCCACTCCCTTATACGCTCTTTCTCATTAACTACGTTTCCTTGTACGATTGCTTCTTCGATTTTCTGAAGCATCTCAGCAACCCACGGACCAGGCTTTTTGTTTGCCCAGTTTAATAAATCATTACCAGTCACATTCATTTCTTGACGCTCCTGGATTGGCAATGCATGAAACATTGATTGTACTCGTTCAACAGATGTAGGGCCATAGCGTTCAATCATCGCTTCATATACTCTCTCTGCCATTTCAGCGATATGAATTCCCGTTTTATAAAGAAGGACTGTATCCCAATCCTTCTCCTTTCTAGTACGGATTGTCAATAAAACTGCAACAATATCTTTTATTTTTTTATTCGAAAACTTCCATTGACGTAAAAAGACAGATGGATGTTCTTCTCCGATACAATATAAGAAAAATGCCCACGCCTCAATATCCGTTTCGAAAGAATCCCATTTATACTGCGTAGCTTTTAACAGTCTCTCTTCTGACATTTGTAAATATGGCAAATGAGAAAATAGCTTCGTCTCTACTAATTCTTTGAGACCTTTCACACAATATGTACCAGTTAACAGTTTCTCAAACTCTACTGTAATACGCTCAATTGCTATATGTTCTAGCAAATGCCCATACGTTTCAATCGCTTGCTTCGTTTTCATTTCTAATGAAAAACCTAACGTGCTTACAAACCGAATACCACGCATCATTCGCAGGGCATCTTCTTGAAAACGATCCGCAGCATTTCCAACTGTCACAATTTCTCTCTGTTGAATGGCTTCCTGTCCAGCAAATAAATCGACCATTTTGCCTTCTTCTGTCATAGCAATTGCATTCATCGTGAAATCACGACGTTTTAAATCCTCTTCTAATGAACGAACAAATTGAACACTACTAGGTCTTCGAAAATCTTCATATTCGCTTTCTGTTCGAAAAGTAGTTACCTCATAGGGCTCACCATTTTCTACAACAATTACAGTTCCATGCTCAAGACCAACAGGAACATTTCTTGGGAATATAGCCATCACTTCTTCTGGTAGAGCAGATGTCGCAATATCAATATCTCCAATCGGCCTATCGATAATAAGATCTCGTACGCTCCCACCAACAAAGTAAGCCTCATGTCCTTGTTGCTTTAATGTCTCAATAATAGAACTAGCTTTTTTAAATCTTTCCATTTTTGTCATCCCTTAGTACGTCATAGTAAATCGTTTCATATTGTGAAACAATTTTTTCTGAGCGAAATTGCTCATAAACACTTTCTCTTGCTCGTTCTCCCATATTACGGTGAAGTTCCTCGTCCTTTAATAGCTGAATAGCTTGATTTGCCACTCCTGTTGTATCGCCAACTTCACATAAATATCCTGTTTCCCCGTGTTGAATAACCTCTGGAATACCTCCAACCCGCGTTCCGATACAAGGTACACCACACGCCATTGCTTCTAATAAAACAAGACCAAAACTTTCCTTCTCTGATAGAAGCAACATTAAATCACTCATCGCAAGTAGTTCTGCAACATTATCTTGCTTCCCTAGGAATAAAACGCGATCTTCAATATGTAAATTCTTCACTATCTGTAAAATCGTACAGAATTCTGGTCCGTCTCCAACAAGAAGCAACTTCGCATCTACTTCTTTAACAATTTTAGCAAATGCCTGAACAACATCCTGCACACGTTTCACTTTACGGAAATTCGAAATATGAATAAGTACTTTTTCACTCTCACTTATACCATATTCTTTCTTTAATTGAGACATATTACGCTTGAAATATACACGTTCGTCTATAAAGTTATATACCGTTTGAATTTCTTTACTTGGTTTTACAAGCTCATGTGTTTCGTTAATTAATGAATGCGAGACAGCAGTAACAACATCCGATTGCTCAATACCAAAACGAATTAAATTATTTAACGAAGGGTCGGAACCTAACACAGTAATATCTGTTCCATGTAAGGTTGTAACAATTTTAATACGCTCTCCGATCATTTGTTTTGCTAAATATGCACAAATTGCATGTGGTATTGCGTAATGCACATGTAAAATGTCTAAGTTTTCTCTTTGTGCAACCTCGGCCATTTTACTTGCTAACGCTAAATCGTATGGTGGATATTGAAATACAGAGTATTGATTTACCGTCACTTCATGAAAATAAATGTTTGGATATACTTTATTTAACCGGAATGGTAAACCCGATGTAATAAAGTGAATTTCATGCCCACGTTCCGCCAATTGCTTTCCTAATTCTGTTCCAACAACTCCAGAACCACCTACAGAAGGATAACATGTAATACCTATTTTTAATTTCATTTACATCCCCCTAATAAATCAGCATGTAATAAAACCGGTTTCTTACTCATAAATCCCTCGGCATACAAGACTCCAACTTCTTTTCCAAACATCTTCTCACGAGCAATCACAGTTTCAACGTAACCTTCTGTTAACGGTGTCTTAACACCATCACTCCCTGTTGAAAACTGACTTTCATACGCTTCTAATGCTTCCACCTTTATAGAGAGGTACTCACTTATATCTATACAAAAATTCGGTTTGTGAAAACCATTAATCATATAATTATAAAAAGACTCCACACGATGTGGTGAAAGTTCCGGCATATATTTACGGATTCCTGCTGAAAAAATAGCCTCTTCCACAAGCTTTGCACAATTTGCATGATCTGGATGGCGATCTTCATAGTACGGCGCAAAAACTAGTTTTGGTTTATATGTACGGATCACCTTGACAATTTCACGTATATACTCTTCTTTCATATACAAACCTCGGTCTGGCATCGCTAAATTCAGCCTCGTTTTTACTCCCATTATACGAGCTGCGACCTTCGCTTCTTCTTTTCTCAACTCTATCGTTCCATTTGAAGAAAGATCAGCTTCTGTTAAATCACAAATACCTACTTCATACCCTTGCTTTGTATATTTAGCGATGGTACCAGCCATGCCGATTTCAACATCATCGGCATGAGCACCAAACGCTAATATATGTAATCCACTCATAATTGTTCCCCTCATTTTCTTAACTTACGATAATCTAAATCTCCTCGCTCTAATGCGTGCATTAACATTTCAGCACTTGCCATATTCGTTGCAAGTGGAATCGCATATACATCACATAAACGAAGTAATGCATTCACATCCGGTTCATGCGGCTGTGCTGTTAATGGATCGCGGAAGAAAATCACCATATCTAAATCGTTCTTTGCAATCATTGCACCAATTTCTTGATCTCCACCAAGAGGGCCAGATTGATATCTTGTTACAACTAATCCAGTCGCTTCCATAATGCGAAGCCCTGTCGTTCCTGTTGCAAATAATTCATGTTGTTCAAAAATTGGTTTATATGCGTATGCAAACGAAACCATATCATTTTTCTTTTTGTCATGTGCGATTAAGGCAATTTTCATCCGTTGTCTCCCCTTTAGTCGATAATATTTTCTAAACCGTACACAAGATGATCAAGGTTCATTACTGTCTCAATTGATAGTTTTACACCTGACATAAATGATGCACGATTGAATGAATCATGACGAACTGTTAACATTTGTCCATCTCCACCAAACATTACTTCTTGGTGTGCAATAAGCCCTGGCAAACGTACACTATGAATGTGAATACCGTCTACATTTGCACCTCGTGCACCTGCTAGTTGCTCTACTTCATTTGGATGACCTTGCTGCTTTGATTCACGATTTTGGCGAATTAACTCTACCGTTTTTACAGCTGTACCAGATGGTGCGTCTAATTTTTGATCATGATGTAATTCAATTACCTCAACATCTTGGAAATATTTCGCTGCCATTTGTGAGAATTTCATCATAAGAACTGCACCAATTGCAAAGTTTGGAGCAATAATTGTTCCTACTGCTTTTTCTTTTGCATTCTCTGTTAAACGTGTCAATTCTTCTTCTGTAAATCCAGTTGTACCAATAACCGAACGAAGTCCACGCTCAACTGCAAGTGTAACGTGTTGTTTCCCCACTTCTGGTGTTGTTAAATCTAACAACACATCTGCTTCTACTTCATCTAAACAAGTATGTAAATCAGCGTAAATCGGCGCATGTAATGCTGGCATGCCAGGTAAATTAGAAATCTTCTCACCACCATGCTTATAATCCACTGCTGCTACTAAATTAAAATGTTCCGTTCTTTCCATAAGAAGGACTGCTTCATGTCCCATACGTCCTCTTGGTCCGGCGATAATTACTTTAATTTCTTTCATTATTCTTTCTCTCCCTCATCAATACGTGTCCAGCGATCTTTATCACGTGTATTAAATTTATTCATTACAATGTTATGTGCTGTCTCTAAATCAATATTTAAACTATTTGCCATACAAATCATAACAAATAATACATCTCCAAGCTCTTCTTCAATACTTCTTTCTTTTTCAGTTGTTTTCTTCGGTTTCTCACCATAATAATGATTTACCTCTCTTGCAAGCTCTCCCATTTCTTCCGTTAAACGAGCCATCATTGCAAGCGGACTGAAATAACCTTCTTTAAACTGACCAATATATGCATCTACTTCTTTCTGCATATCTTTCATCGTTTTTGCTTCCATACTATTCACCTCTAATCCTTCCTCTTTCATGTTAGCCAATTCATCGCGATTTGACAAATATTATTCCCCGCCAAACACCTATTTGCGACCCATTTTTGGATAGACTATAATAAAGTGAAACTTCTTTTGTGATTTTTTTGCAAAAGATTAGTTGAACTAATCGGGTTCCTACGGCTGGTTTGCCTTTCTTCAGAGGTTTATCTCCTACCAGCCGTTGGTACGGGGTAAAGTGAAACTTCTTTTGCGATTTTTGCAAAAGATCAGCCCACACCAATCGGGTTCCTACGGCTGGTTTGCCCCTCTTCTTTGCTTCATCTCCTATCAGCCTTTAGAGCGGGATAAAGTGAAACTTTCTTTTGCACTTTTCACAAAAAATCAGCCCACATCAATCAGGTTCTTACTATTTTTACTAGCAACTAGAAATTACTTATTATTATGTTTTACCGTTTCAGCGGAGCAATGCAATCATTACATAATTAGGGGGATTTCTATATGACATCAAAATTGAAGATGCGAAATATTATTTTTATTTTAATTGGTTCCGCTATATTTTCTTTCGGTATTGTCAATATCAATATTGAAAACCACCTTGCAGAGGGTGGGTTTACTGGTATTACACTATTATTGTATTTTTTATTTAAGTTTGATCCTTCCTACTCAAACTTAATTTTAAATATTCCTATATTTTTTATTGGCTGGAGGTTACTTGGCAGAACGACATTTTTATATACATTAATTGGAACCTTTAGCGTATCTTTATTTCTATGGATTTTCCAGCGTTACGAAGTACTCAACTTACATTTAAACTTGCAAAATGATATGACACTCGCAGCTTTATTCGCCGGGGCATTTATCGGTATCGGCCTTGGAATAATATTTAAATATGGCGGGACTACTGGCGGTGTAGATATTATCGCACGACTAGCGCACAAATATGTTGGCTGGAGTATGGGGAAAACAATGTTTATGTTTGATGCTGTCGTTATCGTCGTCTCTATTCTTACCTATTTATCATACCGTGAGGGCATGTATACGCTAGTTGCTGTTTTTATCGGTGCTAAAGTCATTGATTTTATGCAAGAAGGAGCTTATGCTGCCAAAGGAGCGACTATTATCTCAGAGAAAAACGATGAAATTGCTGCCAAAATTTTATCTGAAATGGAGCGCGGAGCAACCTTTTTAAAAGCTGTTGGATCGTATACAAAAGTGGAACGTAATGTATTGTATTGCGTTGTTGCTAAAAATGAAATCGTGAAATTAAAGAATATCATTACTTCTGTAGATCCTCATGCTTTTGTCGCTGTAAGTGATGTACATGATGTAGTTGGTGAAGGGTTTACGTTAGATGAAAATAAAAACCCTTTACATAATTAAATATAACTAGAAAAGCGCCTTAGCTTTTCTAGTTTTTTATTACAAGTCTTTTAAGCTTCTCAAAATCCTCATGAATAAGCTCCAATAAACTCCGATTATAAAAAATGGAAGCTGGATGAAAAGTCGGAAAAACATGATATTCTTTCTCTGACCATGTAAACTCTGCACTTTGCATATCCTTTAATTTTTGAATGGGCTGTTTTAATAATTGCCCGTGTACATCTGTGATTTTTTTATTTTTTCCTGTTAAACGTTGAAGACCGATATTTCCAAGCGTGACGATAAGCTTCGGATGTATTTTCTCTAATTCATAATCTAACAAAGGCGCATGGGCAACTATTTCTCCCTGATTTGGCGTTCTATTATACTTTTTTTGTATGATTTCACCATTTCGTTCTTTTTTCTCTCGCCATTTATAAGGTCTACTCCGAACAGCGCTCGTAATATATACTTCTTCCCTTGTAACGTGGATACGCTCTAAAAAAACCATTAATTGTTTTCCCGCCCTCCCGCTAAACGGAATCCCATTATGAATTTCTGTTTCACCAGGTGCTTCTCCTAACAACATAAATTTGGGATTTTCAGGACCTTGTCCACTTAAAAAACCTTCTAGTTGATAAGGAGCACTACGCTCTTGTACTTGTTTTACTAAATGGTCTGGATATTTCATTTCCCCCACCACCTTTCCGCATTACTTCTATTATTTCTATTTGCAATACATTATATAATTCAATCCACACAACAAAAAAAGACTATCAAAATTGATAGTCTTTAGTCGTCGCTACGCTGCATACCAGTATACATTAATACGAGACGTAATAATTCAAATACCGCTACAGCTGCAGCTGCTACATATGTTAATGCTGCCGCATTTAATACTTTACGAGCTTGCCCATATTCATCTGTTGATACAATACCTAACGCTTCAATTTGTTGCATTGCGCGCTTTGACGCATCAAACTCAACTGGCAATGTAACGAGCTGGAACACAACACCTGCTGCCATTAAAATGATACCTAATAACAATAGTTTTGACATTGTCGCAAATATACCAATCATAATAAATACCCATGATATATTCGATCCAAAATTAGCCACAGGAACTAACGAATGACGAATACGCATAAAGTTATAATCTTGTGCATCTTGAATTGCGTGTCCTACTTCGTGTGCTGCAACTGCTGTACCAGCAACTGAATGTCCATAATAGTTATCTGTTGATAATCGAACCGTCTTAGCGGTTGGATCATAATGGTCTGATAAATGACCTGGTGTTTCTTCTACAGCTACGTTGTATAATCCATTTTCATCTAAAATTTTTCGAGCCACTTCCGCTCCTGTCATACCTGATGTTGAATAAACTTGTGAATACTTGCTATAGGCACTACGTACTCTTGACTGTGCATACAACGGTATGATCATTATGATCGCGAAGTAAATTAAATAAAACATCATGAACCTCCATTGAAGTTTTAATTATAGTACTTCTCATTCTATTTTCTTCTGCCACTATTGTCAATGAATAAACCTTACAATCCATATCTTTATTTATTGCATTATCTATTTTTAGAATGTACATTACTTTTTCTTTTTTCTCTCTCTCCTTTATACTTTCTCCATCCAACATAAGTTAATGTGAATAAAATAAGTCCCCCAGTAATTGTCATAAACCAAATGAGAGAGGGTGCAATTTCATCTTTTTTTACTGTGTGAAATATCTTTTGCAAATCCCCTTTAATAATCCCTAATTGCATTTGGCCGCCTTTCGTTTTTAACATAACGTTACGAAATTCATCTAAATAAGATAAATGAACATTTACACGCTGGACCTCGTTTTCTGGCAAAGCAATCATTAAGCTTGGATAAATAATATTGAATTCATTTAAAAACGTATTTAACGTTTGTTGAAACTGCCCAGCATCTTCTTTTTCCATCGCTTTTTCCATTTGAGAAAAGGCATCCATTACTTTCCTTTCTCTTTCCATCCAAAGTGGTTGATATTTCGATACTTGTGCATCAACAGCAAGTTGTAATGCCAGCACATTATCAATTTTAGCTTGCTTACCTAAACCTTCTTCAGAGAGCGATTGTTGCGCCTTATCGTAAGCTAAAGAAATAACTCTAACTTGATCTGGTGTTACTTCCTGCTTCTTTTCATTCCCCTTTATTAAAAACTGCTCCGAGAAATGTTGTAATACTTGTACCGCTTTTTCATCTTCATTACGCTTCACTAACTGTAACGAGTCGTCTAACAACCCTGTTAGCTCATTCCACTCTTCAGCATATATACGTAACGGAAACATTATAATTAGAAATGCTATCAATCCAATTAATGTTCTCTTCATCCCGGTCCCCCCTTAACTACTAGTACAAAATATGTTAATTTGGACAAGAATAGAACAGAACTAGACCGAAAAATATATTATCGTTTTACAAAGAAAAAAATTCTCTTTAAGCAGAGAATTTTTTCTGTGACATCCTTTTCTTTTTTACGAGATATCTATATAAGCTGTAACAAAGTATACTCCCACCTAAAATGAATAATAAAATAGCACACGCAGCATGCATAAAGAACTCTTCTGGTAACATTAATATAATTGGATCCTTTTCAGGATCAAAAACCCAATAATCATTACTAAATAAAAGTTTATGGAATAATACAAAACTCTTTTCAAAATTAATAGCAATTGGTAACATAAGCGCTATCGGAAAAATGATTGTTAAAATCGATCCGTGCAGTAAAAACTTTTCATTTTTCTTTTTTAATAAATAAATTCCGCCTATCACTGCAATCATAATTGTCGCATACATCACATATTGAATCTTTACTAAAATATTTTTAACATCTACAAAATGAATACGGCCATTTGTGGACATATCTAATGTGGGCAAATGTAATGCTCCGTCATAAAACGGGGATAAATATGTAATAAGCACATCGTAATTTCTTTTAATTTCATCCTTCGTCATATCCGCTAAATCAGGAATATTTAAAAAATCAATTTCAAAATAATACAACCATTTTCCATATACAACTGCCGTTGTTGCGAGTGCAAAAATAGAAAATGCTATGCTATATGAAACAACTAAAGTAATCAATCGATCCAATATTTTTGTACCACTCTTATTTTTCTCCATGTTCTCCCCCTAAATGTTCTAACCATCATAAAGAAAATTGTTTTCTTTGCTCACGTAAGCAACAATAATATGTAATACATAGTACAGCAATACTTAACCAAAACGTAAAATAACCAATTCCCTCTACAAACAAATGCATAATTCCATATCGCGGCATTTGCCAAAATAAATAATCAATTGCATCGTTATGCAACGTCCACACAGCTGCTACTATAAAATGCCATTTTTTTATACGATAGAATGGAGCATATAAAAATCCTTGTATTGCCATCGCGAAGTGCGAAAGCATTAACATGTAGCCCATAAGGCCTATAGGCCCTTTTACGTAAATCATAATCGCGTTTACAACAACAGCCCAAATACCATATTTTATTAAAGTTACAATCGCTAACGCTTCTATTAATCCCCAGTTTCTCTTTGCCAAAAAAGCAATTAAAACAAAGACAAAAAAGAGAGTCGCCATAGGACTATCTGGTACAAACGGCCAAAATATAGGTGACGTTTCTTTCAATTGATTTCCGTACCATATAAATCCATAAATTGTACCTAATAAGTTAACAATTAATAAAAATAATAATACCGAGCGTTGTCTTAACATTGCATACAAGTACACCAATCCGTATGTCCAACACCTTTCAAGCAAAGTAATTCATTCACTAAATCCTACTCTATTATAACAAACTTCATCCAACTAAATAGAAAAGCTGACTACAAATTTTGTAGTCAGCTTTTTTATTATTTTTTATTATACTTTGCAACGAATTCCGAAAGCTTCTTCAGTTCCTCATCCGTACCTTTAAATACACCTTTAGGCATTGAACCTTTTCCCTCTTTCGCAATTTTAGCAATTTCTTCTGGCTTTAAAGTTAAGTTTTGCAGTGCCGGTGCTGCTGCCCCGCCTTGTAAATTGTCACCATGACATGTTAAACAAGTATTTTTTTGCATTAATTTATAGCCATCATCATTTTTATCAACTGGCGCTGTTTTTACAATTGCTCCTTGTTTTTTTGCAGCTTCCCAGTCGTGGTGTGCTACAGATTCCCAAGTTAAAAAGATAATCGATGCAATTGCTAAAAGCATAAATCCAGTTGCCACAGGACGCTTCAATGGACGTCTTTCTGGACCTCGATCAAGAAATGGAGCTAACAGTAATGCTCCAAACGCAATCCCTGGCATAATAAATGCTCCAATTACAGTAAATGAACCGGAAGCATACGAATACTTTAATAACTGATACAAGAATAAGAAATACCAATCTGGAAGTGGTATATATCCAGCATCTGTTGGGTCCGCCATTCTCTCAAGCGGCGACGGATGCGCCACTGTTAAACATAAATAACCGATTAAAAAAACTGCACCAACCATCCATTCTTTTAACAAGAAGTTCGGCCAAAATGCTTCTGTTTTCCCTGGGTATTCAGAATAGTCTTTTGGAATATTTGGTTTCCGAGCTACTGGTACCCGAGAATCTCCTACAAACTTCATCCCTTTGCCGCGGTGCATAATCTCCCTCCTTTAGTTCTTTCCCCTTTAATTTAGCAATCTCTTATAGTGGACCGGAAATACCTTGTTTGCGAATCATGATGAAGTGGAAGGCCATTAAACCTAGAAGTGCTGCTGGTAAGAAGAAGACGTGAATAGCAAAGAAGCGAGTTAATGTTTGAGCGCCAACAATTTCGGAATGACCAGCGAGTAATGTTTTAATATAAGGACCAATGAGCGGTGTTTGCTCTGCAATTTGAATCCCTACTTTTGTAGCAAATAAAGCTTTCATATCCCACGGTAATAAATATCCGGTAAAACCAAGACCTAACATAACAAAGAAAATAAGAACACCAACAATCCAGTTTAACTCACGGGGCTTTTTATACGCACCTTGGAAGAAAACTCTGAGTGTATGTAAAAACATCATTACAATTACGAGACTAGCACCCCAGTGGTGCATACCACGAACAATTTGCCCATAAGCAACTTCATTTTGTAAATAGTAAACTGATTCCCAAGCATTTTTAATATCAGGCACATAATACATCGTCAAAAACATTCCAGATAAAATTTGAATTACAGTAACGAAAAAGGTAAGTCCTCCAAAGCAATAGACGAATGCAGAAAAGTGATGTGCCGGGTTTACATGTTCAGGTACTTCATGATCAGCGATATCACGCCATATTGGTGTAATATCTAATCTTTCATCCACCCAATCATAAATTTTATTTAACATCTACTTTGCACCCCCTCTTGGCTTCGCTTTTCCTAGATACAGCGTTCCATCTTTCACTTTAGACTCGTACACATCAAGCGGAGCAAGGGGTGGCGTACCTTTAATGTTAATCCCATCTTTTGTATAACGACCCCCGTGACATGGGCAAAAGAATTGATTCGGATGTGCTTTGTCCGAATTCCAGTTAACTGTACATCCTAAATGTTTACATACTGGAGAGAACGCAACAATGTCTCCGCTTTCATCTTTATGAACCCAAGCTGATTTTGGTTCTTCAGACTTGTACCAACCATCAACCTGCTTCACTTTAAAATCGAAACGCTTCGGCTCTGTTGTAATATCCTTTACTTGCGCAACAGCAACCATATCCGTTCCCGCTTCTTTTCTTAACACCGGATCAAGCGCAAATCGCGTCATCGGCATTAAAATACCGGCAGCCATAAAGCCTCCTACCCCTGTGAGTGTGTAATTTAAAAATTGTCTTCTTGACACGCGATGTTCTTTCTCGCTCACGAAAATTTCCCCCCTCTATCAGAAATTGTCCCCTCGTGATAAATTATATAAAAAATAAAAACTAGGACACTATCATGATATAATACGCTCATGCACAGGTCAATATCATACTACTCATAATAATAAGAACTTTCTGTTTATTATGAGTTTCCCCATTTCTCTTCCAACATCACCATTATATTTTTTATATGTGCATGAATAACTTCTCTTTTTGCTTGATCACTAAATTGTTCTAATGCTAATGAAGGAAACCAAAACAAATCTCCCTGTAACTCTTGCATATCCTCTTTCCATGAAAAATCACTTGTAACATAAGCAATATGCTTAAAACCTTCACTTCGTAAATGATTTGTCCATTCTTGCAAACGACCTTTTTCATTCTTTTGACTTTCTACCAAATACGTAAACGCAGGCAGTAAAAGCACTCTTCCCTTATACTCTCTTTCCAATTCCGTGCTCAACAATTCGATAAATTCACCTTGTTCTACAACCATTTTCATTTCTTTTGCTGCCGAAATTGATAACAGCGGTATTACTCCTGTATCAACATACTCTCTTGCTTGCTCAAACTGTTCCACATCTTTTACAATCCACTTCAAATTCCTTCCCTCCTTCACTTACAAATGACAGAACTTTCACTTTATATATATTAAACCATACTAAAAGAGGTAAAAAAAGAAAAACTACCCAATATAGGTAGTTTTTCTTGATGAAAGTCTGAAATTTGTAAAAATTTATTAATCCAAATAAATTCTATAAAGTTTTTAACTCTGCCGTTAATCTATGAAACGCTTCCTTATCTTGCTTATCTAACGCTTCATCAATTTGTTTCAAAAGGCGTTCTCTCCTAAACGAAAATACACTTTCTTCCAAAAACCTTTCTGCAAGTAAACGATCTTTTTCATTTACTTCAATATGCTTTGGTAGATATGGGTTTTCTTCTAATACAGCTACATAATTCGCATTTTGAAACGATGATTTAAAGTTGAGTTGAATATAAATATCCTCATCTCGATTTAAACGAATATCATGAAACGATTTTTCAGCATCTGTTGTCATAACATTTTGTTTAAAAAAGTGAAACGGTGTGTCTTTCACACAATTCGCTGACATCACTAAGCCACGCGGACAATATTTTGCATGCTCTACGAAGTGGACTTTATGCATCAATTGGTCGTGACTCATTAAATAATTCAGAATCCATACACATTCACGCTGTTTCAGTTGGTAATTATTCAAAAACCATTTTACAAAATCCTTCTTCTCGTTTACAGAAACAGGGGTATTCATAGCAATTAAGTCCCTCCTCTGTCTTTCTCTTTTCTTTTTAGATTCAAGAAGCGGCATTCAGTTTCCTTCCAACTTATGAAAAATCCTCTAAATTATATAACAACTCTTCAATATGAATTTGTGTCGGGTCTAGTTGTAATAACTGGGTAAATACTTCTTTCGCCTCTTTTCGTTTTCCTTCTTCCAATAAGAAATAACCGTACTCTTCTAAGAAGTCTGGATGATTCTTAAAAGAAGTATATGCACTTTCATAGTGTTTTAATGCATCCGAATACATTTCTAATTGTTTTTTTGCATACGCAAGATCCCAAAGTAGTTGTGTATCTGGTTCTCCACTATCAATAGCACGCTCTACAATTGCAATTAACTCTTCGTACTTTTCTTGTTCTTTTAAGATATATGCATATTTTAATGTTGCACCTAAATGCCCTGGATCTAACTCAAGCGCTTTTTGAAGAACTTCCTCTGCTTCTACTATTTTTCCTAATTTCGCCGCAATGTTCGCTAACTCTACATAAAATGGAACTGAAAGCTCATCTACTTTAATTCCTTCATGAAGCGTTTCATAGCTTTCTTGAAGCATTCCTTCTTTTTCATAGCTTTTCGCTAAATACATGTACAGTGATGCGTACTCAGGGTCTAATTCTTTTAGTTCTTGCCAAGCACCAATTGCTCTCTGATATTCTTCACCTTGGTATAATGTGAAGGCATATCCAAATAATGAGTGAATATCTTTTTGTTCCTCTAGGCCTGCTTCATAATAAGAAATCGCTTCTTCCCAGTTTCCGATCGCGCTTAACGTTTCTGCGAGGCGAAGTGCGATCACAACACCACCCATTACTTTATGTTCCGCTAATAGCGATTCATAATAAGTAATTGCCTTTTGTTCTTCACCTTTACTACTATATAATTCTGCTAACCCAAACGTAATAACAGGTTCATCAGGCATCATTTCTTTCGCCTTTAATAGTTTTTGCTCTGCTACATCATCAAAACCTTGCATTTGGAATAAATCTGCAACAAGTAATAACGATTGAACATATAAATCGTCATTTTCTGGAATATCATGAAGCACTTCAATCGCTTCATCTTCTTTATCTAGATCAATATATAATTCTGCTAAAAATACAGTGAATTCACTTTCTTCTGGATACAGTAAACGTAAGTCTTCAGTAATTGCTAATGCCTCATCTGTAAATCCAAGTGTATGATAGTAACGAGCGATATCATACTTCTCTTCATCATTCGCAATTTTTAATTGTTCTTTTAATAATTGTAATCCTTTTTCTGCTTCACCATTTTCAATATATGAAACAGCTTGTTCAAACTTTTGCATAAACGTCTCCTTTAATTCTAAAAAATATTCTCTTCTGTTCATTTATCATAAGCAACTCACTGTTAGAACGCAACCTTTAGAATGAGCATGCTTCTTCTTATACTTCTTCCTACAGAGTAGTTAATTGTTCAAAAGGTTCGGATATGACACCGATACCTTATCATCATCTTCTATTGTACCGCTTTCTTTTATGACCGTGCAAATAACTTCTCTCACTAATTATCAAGCCATACAAACCGTGGTTTACAGAATAACTTAATTAGCAGTCTTCAACCTTTATTTTGAATGCGATAAAAAAGGCTCCTATAATAGGAGCCTTCACAATCTCTTAAGAATATGTTTCTTCTTTCTGTACTTGCTCATTTACAAGCTCTTTCAGTAACTCTATAATTTCATCATTTTCTTCCTTCAAACCGACAGTAATACGAATACCATCATCGATACCAAATGCAGCACCAGAACGAACGATATATCCTTTTTTCATTAATCGTTCGAAAGCTTCATTACCTGGTATACCGAGTTTTAAGAAAATGAAATTTGTTTGAGATGGATAATAGAATACGTTATATTCTTTACAAAATGCATAATACTGATTTAAACCTTCAGCATTCTTTTGCACACAATCTTGTAAAAAAGCTTGATCTTCTAATGCAGCGAGTGCTACAGATTGGGCTACAGTTGATGTATTGAATGGTAACCTAGCTACTTCTAGCTGTCCGATTAACTTCGCATCCCCAATCGCATATCCGATACGAAAAGCAGCTAAACCATATGCTTTTGAAAACGTGCGTAAAACCATAAGATTTTCATACTTTTCAAGAAGTGGTAATGTTTGCGGATAGTCTTCTGCTTCCGCGTATTCATAATATGCTTCGTCCATAATAACGAGAGCCGACTTAGGAACTGATTCTAAAAATGAAAGTAATTTTTGTTTCTCAACATATGTACCTGTTGGATTATTCGGATTACAAATCCATACAATTTTCGTTTTCTCATCTACTTGCTCTAGCATTGCATCTAAATCGTGAATACCATCTTTAAGTGATACTTCACGAACTTCTGCTCCTTCAATAACAGCATGGTGATGATATTGTGAAAACGTAGGATTCGCCATTACAACGTTTGTTCCTTCATGTAGTAACGCTCGGCTAATCATTTGAATGACTTCATCTAATCCACTACCAAATAGTAGTTGTTCTGCTTTTACACCTAAATGTTCCGCTACTTTTGTCCGAAGTTCAAAGGCATATCCATCTGGATAAAGGGCATATTGGCTCGCTAAAGAAGTTAATGCTTCTGTCACACGTGCTGAGCAACCGAATGGATTTTCGTTGGATGCTAATTTCACAATTTTTGATAAACCATATTCTCTTTTTACTTCTTCAATGTTTTTCCCAGGCACATACGCTCTCAAAGTTAACAATTGCTCTTTCACTCTCATTTTTCTTCCCCCAGTCATTTCATTCAATTTGATTACAATACGGTTATAGCCCCTTACTGTAATCTTTTGTCATAACCGTCACTATTACGAGAATACCTCTAAATGAGCACTTCACAGCACTTCGCTATCATTTTAAACCATATCTTTTTGAAATGCCTCTAACGCAATATGAACAGTCTCATCTGAAATAGATACGACATTCACTACCCCATATTCCTGCATAAGCACCATATGAATTGCTCCTGCATTTGCTTTCTTATCTTGTTTCATCAATTGAACGAGGCGCTCTACATTCAAATCTCCTGGCATTTTTGGATAGCCGTATTTCAAGAACCACTGCTTCATATCTTCATAAGCAAGATCAACCTTGTACACTTGCTCACTTAAAAATATGGCGAATAACATTCCAACCGCTACACCGTCACCGTGAGTAATATTTCCATACCCTAGCTCTTTTTCAAGAGCATGTCCTAACGTATGTCCAAAATTCAAATGAGCACGTACACCCTTCTCTGTTTCATCTTGTGACACAACATTTGCCTTTACAGGAATCGCCTTCGTTAATATATGGATTAACTTCTCATCATGAAGATCCGCTAATGTTTGCACTTCTTCTTTTAACCAATGGTATAGCTCCACATCACCGATAAGAGCATGCTTTATCACCTCTGCATAACCTGAACGCCACTCTTTTTCAGGAAGAGACTGTAAAAACGGTGTATGATATACAACTGCTTCTGGCTGATGGAATGCACCAATCATATTTTTACCTAACGGATGGTTAATCGCTACTTTCCCACCCACTGCGCTATCGTGCGCTAATAAAGTTGTCGGAACCTGCACAAAGCGAATACCACGCATAAACGATGCAGCAACAAAACCAGCTAAATCTCCAATCATTCCGCCTCCAAGTGCAAGAATTAAAGAATTTCTATCTAATTTATTTTCAAGAGCTGACGTATGAGCCGCATAGAAATTTTCGAAAGACTTCTCTTTTTCGCCACTTGGTACAACAAACGAAAACACGTGCTGCTCTACTTGTAATGCATCGATAACTGTCTGTAAATGTAGTGATGCAACAGCTTCATCTGAAATAATCATTACGTTAGATACCGCTGGCTGCATATTTTGAACGATCGTTGTTAAGTTTGACAACACTTCTTTACCAACATGTACATCATATTCTTTTGATTTCGTTTGAATATGTATGTTTCCCATTAAAATCCCCTCGCATATTCATTATGTTTCTCAATATTTTCACGAATTAGTTCCATACGATCTAATCCGAATTGTTCTATTAAAGCTGTCGCTAATTCCCAAGCCACAACCGCTTCTGCAACGACACTAGCTGCTGGCACTGCACAACTATCTGAACGTTCAATGCTCGCTGTAAAAGGCTCTTTCGTATCAATATCTACACTTTGAAGAGGTTTATAAAGTGTAGGTATCGGTTTCATCACACCGCGCACAACAATTGGCATTCCAGTCGTCATACCGCCTTCTAATCCACCTGCATTATTTGTTCTTCGTGTATATCCATGCTCCTCATTCCACAGAATTTCATCATGAACTTCACTTCCTGGTCTATGCGCTGCTTCAAAACCAATTCCAATCTCGACACCTTTAAAAGCATTAATACTCATAATTGCAGCTGCTAATTTCGCATCCAGTTTTCGATCATAATGCACGTAGCTACCTACTCCAATTGGCATCCCTTCCACAATTACTTCAACGATTCCACCAATTGAATCACCATTTGCTTTCGCATCATCAATCGCTTTCATCATTTGGTTACCAGCTTCGTCATCTAAGCAACGTACAGGAGATGCTTCGGTAATACTCTTTAATTCTTCAATTGAACTATACGTAATCTCCTTAGCTTGTACACCGCCAATTTCAATTACATGGCCCGCTACTTTAATACCAAGTTCTGCTAACACCTTTTTAGCAACCGCACCAGCAGCAACACGCACCGTCGTTTCGCGCGCTGACGAACGTTCCAGTACATTCCTCATATCTCTATGACCATATTTAATCGCACCATTTAAATCAGCATGCCCAGGCCTTGGTTTTGTCACTTTCCTTTTCATCTCTTTTTCTTCTTGCTCAGTTAAAGGCTCCGCCCCCATAATTTTTGTCCAGTGTGCAAAATCACGATTTTCAACAACAAGTGCAATAGGGGAACCTAATGTTTCTCCATGTCTAACACCACTTAAAATTTGCACTTGATCCGTTTCAATTTGCATGCGTCTACCGCGCCCATATCCCTTTTGCCTTCTAGCTAACTCTTCGTTTATATCATCTGCTACTAAAGACAATCCTGCCGGAACACCTTCTATAATCGTTGTAAGTTGTGGACCATGAGATTCACCAGCTGTAATATATCGCATACGTTATTCCTCTTTTCGTATATGTATTTATCTCACTATATTAACTTTTATCATTCTAAAAATATTAAAGAAATTATATCATAAATCGACCATTTTCTTATTCTATATTTCCGATAGTCCTAATTTAAATATCAAGATATCATAACAGTTCAAACTTCGTAACTAACTGAAAATAAAAAAAGTGCAAGAAGAATACCCCTATTCTCCTTGCACTTTTTACTATTATCACAGTGATTAAAGCGTTTACAAATTATTTCAAAATAATTTGTAAATCCATTCATTCATTAATTTTGAGTAGTCAACTAATTCTTCTTCTTTAAAGAAAATAGCAATCTCGCGCTCTGCGCTTTCTAAAGAATCAGAACCATGGATAATGTTTTTCGCAACAGTTACACCGAAATCTCCACGAATTGTTCCAGGAGCTGCTTCATGTGGTCTTGTTTTCCCCATCATGTTACGAGCTGTATCTACTACACCTTCACCTTGCCATACCATTGCGAATACAGGTCCAGATGTAATAAAGTCTACTAACTCACCAAAGAAAGGTTTTTCCTTATGCTCAGCGTAGTGTTGTCCAGCAATTTCTGGAGTGACTTGCATTAATTTTGCACCAACTAATTGAAAGCCTTTTTTCTCAAAACGAGCTACAATTTCCCCAATGAAGGCACGTTGTACACCGTCTGGTTTTACCATTAGAAATGTTTTTTCCATAAAAAATCTCTCCACTTCTGAATTATGTATGTAATTGTATATCCCCACACACATATTATCACCCTTATCACAATTGTGCAATAGTTTTGAAATAGAGAGATTATTTTATTTTTTAGAATAAACCTTAAAATTTTCGTTTTCCAATATACTTTGCAACATTTTGTAATGCGTACTTTGCTTTTCCACGTGGGAGTGGTTTTATTATTTCTAAAGCTTTATGTAAATAACGTTCACTAAACGCAAATGCTTGATCAATTGCTGTACTATTTTTTACAGCATCAATAATTTCTTGCATTTCACTTGCTGTTGAATTTTCATGTACAGATGTGATTTTCTGACGAAGTACGGGATCTTCCATCGCATATAAAGCAGGAAGTGTAATATTCCCTTGTAGTAAATCTCCACCAGCAGGTTTTCCAAGTTTCTCTTCTGTAGAAACGAAGTCTAAAATGTCATCAATAATTTGATAAGACATTCCTACAAAATACCCATACCAAAATAGACGATTTACCGTATCACGATTAGCACCAGCAGCAATCGCTCCCAATTGACAACTCGCGGCAATTAATAATGCTGTTTTTCGCTTTATTCTTCTTAAATACGTTCTTAAATTTTGGTCATAATTGTATTTATCTTTAATTTGTTCAATTTCACCTTTACAGACTTCTAAAATAGTATGTGATAACGCTTGATGTGCCTCTGGAATTTCGATATTGGTTATACATTCAAGAGACTTAGCGAACAGATAGTCCCCTGTATACATCGCAATACGATCTCCCCATTTCGCATTCACAGTCGCACTGCCGCGTCGTAAAAATGCAGCATCAATAACATCATCGTGAACAAGAGAAGCCATATGAATAAGTTCTAACGCAACAGCAACATGCTTAATCGCATCTAACTTATAATCTCCAAATTTCCCTGCAAGCAACACAAATACAGGACGAATTCGTTTCCCACCAGCTTCAATAAGCTGTAATGCTGCCTCTTCTACTAATGGCTGTTCAGAAGCGACTGTCTTTTTTAATTCTTTTTCTATCACATTAATATCCGATCGTAAAAAAGAGTACATAAGTTGTAACTTCATATTGTTCACCTTAACCTAAAACTTCTTTTTTCTATTTTGATTCTGGTTTAATTCCTAAATGCATTGCTGCTACCCCAAAAGTAAATGGTTTCACTTGCACACGTTCAAGTCCAGCTTGCTCAAACATTTGAGCCAATTCTTTCATCCCTGGGAACGTACTAGCAGATTCTTGAAGCCATGAATATTCTTTATAACTTTTCGCAAACATCTTTCCAAATAACGGCATGATATATTTAAAGTATAAAATATACCCTTGTCGAAAACCAATCATTGTTGGTTGAGATGTTTCTAAACAGATTACTTTTCCACCTGGTTTTACTACACGCGTCATTTCTTTTAATACGTGCATATAATCCGGTACGTTACGTAAACCAAACCCAATCGTCACATAATCAAACGTATTATCTTCAAACGGAAGTTCCATTGCATTCCCATGTAGAAGTTCTACTTGTTTTAATTGTAACGCCTCTACCTTTTGCTTACCGACAGATAACATATTTTCACTGAAGTCTAAGCCAACAACCTTTCCTTGCTCACCTACGGCTCCAGCTAGCGCAATTGTCCAATCTGCGGTTCCACAGCATACATCAAGCGCTTGACTGCCTGGTTGTACATCCATAATTCGCATCGTTTCTTTCCGCCACGCTTTATGTCTTTGAAAACTAATTACAGAATTCATCACATCGTATTTATCAGAAATCTTTTCAAATACGTCATGTACTCTTTCTTCTTTTGATTGTTGCATGCTCGTACCTTCTTCCAATGTAAAATTGCTTATGTCTTCTATTTATTCCTTAACACAGAATTTATTTCATTTATGTCTGTGTGATTTTCTAAAAATTGTTTTTCTTTCTTTCTCAATTCCTTCATCCAACCATTAATCACTACTTCTGCTTTATCCCCTAAAGCATCTTGCATAGCTTGAAAAACAGGTGAATGTTGCTTATCAGCATACAATTGAATTTCTTTTTGAAGGCGATTTCCACCTAATACGTATGTGATAAATGGCTTCCAATGTGATAACTGAAAATGATCACATGTTTTTTGAAGGAGCGCAGACTCAATCGTTACTATGCTTTTCATTATGTCATCCGTCGTTTCATGCGCTTTTTGGTATAACATAATTTTGTGTTCATTTATCTCTTTAATTCCTTCAGCAAGTGCACGAATTAAAACAATATCACGATTCATAGACAATAAATAATAATATAGTCCACTATAGTAATCGCCTGCAAGTACTGTTAATTGACGACATTTATGGAATTCAATCTCTTCCTCGCCTGCTTTATTTGATACCCTTTCATGCGTATCAAGCGCAATTTGTACAAGCATAATTGTTACTACGTAATGCTCAATTTGTTCTATATGTAAGTTTGCACTCTTTAAAGCACCATATAACAATGCTATCTTTTCTTCATCAATAAATGGTTCTTCAATATAGTTTATAAAATAAGGATGGCGTAATTTCTCCATCAATTTTTCTTTTATACCCGCATACCCTCCGTAGATGTCACACACAAAAAATCACCCTTGTTTTCTAATTCATAAAACTTATTATAACACATACACTCTATTTTCTATAACCAAAACTTGGCTACACCTACCATTCATGTAAGCAATCTTTCTAATCTCACTCTGTCTAGTTAAAACTATATCATTTATTTACTAAAAAAAAAAAGAAAAGCAGTTTCCCGCTTTTCTTTACTTCGTTTTAATAAACGATAAAATTTCACTGCGCGCTGCAGCATCATTTTCAAGCACACCACGCACTGCTGTCGTTACTGTTTTCGCACCTGGTTTTTTCACACCACGCATCGTCATACACATATGTTCTGCTTCTACTACTACCATTACACCATGAGGCTCTAGTACTTCCATAATAGAGTTCGCTACTGTTGATGTAATACGTTCTTGCAGTTGTGGGCGACGTGCAATTGTATCTACGGTACGAGCTAATTTACTTAACCCTGTTACCTTTCCACCTTGCGGAATATATGCAACGTGAGCAACTCCATAGAATGGTACTAAATGATGCTCACACATCGAATAAAATGGTATATCTTTTACTAGTACAAGCTCTTCGTGATCTTCTCCGAATACTTTATGCAAATGCTCTTTCGGATCTTCATGCATACCTGAGAACACTTCTGCGTACATTTTTGCAACACGCTTTGGTGTATCAAGTACTCCCTCACGATTTGGGTCATCCCCAATCGCCTCTAAAATAAGGCGTACTGCATGTTCAATTTGTTCTAAATTAACTTTTGCCATCCGCTAGCCCTCCCGAAAACCTAAAAGTGATACGAACACATTCTAGCATATTTATGTTTTTAAAAGCAAAAAGAAGAGTTCCCAAAAAGGAAACTCTTCTTCCCTGTTAATATGTAAGGATTATTTAACCGCATCTTTTAACGCTTTACCAGGTTTGAATGCAGGTACTTTACTTGCAGCGATTTCAATCTCCTCACCTGTTTGTGGGTTACGACCTTTACGAGCCGCACGCTCACGAACTTCGAAGTTACCGAATCCGATCAGTTGTACTTTATCACCTTGTTTTAAAGCTTCTAAGATAGAATCAAAAACAGCGTCTACTGCTTTTGTTGCGTCCTTTTTAGAAAGGGAACTTGCTTCTGCAACAGCATTGATTAAATCTGTCTTGTTCATGCCATTCACCTCCTCCCAAAGATAAGACTGTATAATGATCATAAAATGAGTCTTACTTTCATTTGTAGGCAATTTTTGCAAATTCTATACTACAAAGATGTAGATAAATCATTATCAACGCCTATATTATACGATTCTCCTTTATAATTCAATATTTTTAAGGAAATTGTTACTCTTAAAATGTGAAAATCTGATGAAACTTGACAATTTACAACAATGTATTAGATAATGACTGTTTATTTTTCTATTTTATAATCAAAAAAAACAAAAAATCCCTCTACAATGAGAGGGATTTTTTCTTATAGTATAATCGCAATTAATCCGCCAGATCCTTCATTAATAATTCTTTCTAGCGTTTCTTTTAATTTATATCTAGCATTTTCTGGCATTAAAGATAATTTCGCCTGAATTCCTTCTCGAACAATCGAGCTAAGTGAACGTCCAAATATATCAGAATTCCAAATTGATAACGGGTCATCTTCAAAATCTTGCATTAAATAACGAACTAATTCTTCACTTTGCTTTTCAGTACCAATAATCGGCTCAAACGTTGACTCTACATCTACTTTAATCATATGAATAGATGGCGCTACCGCTTTTAACTTCACACCAAACCTTGAACCGTGACGAATAATTTCTGGCTCATCTAAGCTCATATCCGCTAATGCAGGTGCTGCTACACCATATCCTGTTTGCTTAACCATACGCAGTGCATCCGCCACTTGATCGTACTCTATTTTCGCATGAGATAAATCGAGCATAAGCTTTAACAAATGATCTTTCCCTCGAATTTCTACTCCTACTACTTCTTTTAAAATCTGATCATATAATTCATCTGGCGCATATAAATCAATCTCCGCCACACCTTGCCCCATATCAATGCCAGCTAGGCTCGCTCGATCAATAAATTCATATTGACTAAACTGCCAAACAACGCGATCCACATCACGAAGACGTTTTATATCCTTCACAGTTTCTTGAACTGCTTCTTGATAACTTTGACGCAACCAATGCCCTTCATTTAGCACCATTACCCAACTCGGAAGGTTCACATTCACTTCTAATACAGGGAATTCAAATAGCGCTTCACGAAGTACATTATATACATCTGTTTCTCTTAAACTCTCCACACTCATTGCAATAACCGGGATATCATATTCTTCTGATAAACTTTGGCGTAATTGCTCTGTATCTGGATGATACGGCTGTACCGTATTAATTATCATAATGAAAGGTTTTCCTACTTCTTTCAACTCATTTACAACGCGTTCTTCTGCCTCTATATAATCTCTTCTTGGAATTTCACCAATTGTTCCATCTGTTGTAATTACAACACCAATTGTTGAATGTTCTTGAATTACTTTACGCGTGCCAATTTCTGCAGCTTCATGGAATGGAATAGGTTCTTCATACCAAGGGGTATTAATCATACGCGGGCCATTCTCATCTTCATAGCCCTTCGCTCCAGGAACCGTATATCCAACACAATCTACTAATCGAATATTCACTTCAAGTCCTTCATCTACTTCGATAGAAACCGCTTGGTTTGGAACAAACTTCGGTTCCGTCGTCATAATTGTACGACCAGCAGCACTTTGAGGCAATTCATCCTGCGCTCTTTGACGGTCAGACTCATTCTCAATATTTGGAATAACTACAAGTTCCATAAATTTTTTAATGAATGTTGATTTCCCTGTTCGAACAGCTCCTACAACTCCAAAATAAATATCACCGCCTGTTCGTTCTGCAATATCTTTAAAAATATCTACCTTTTCCAAGTGATTCCCTCCCTCAAAATTTTTGGGAATAATTCCGCGTTTATAGTCAACTAATACCTTCTCTAACGTTGCCTATAATATCTGATATAATATAATGGTATTCTAGAAGTTCGGACAATATATCATATAATTTTGTCCAATTTCATATGACTATTAAAAAATATCTTTTGTTTGCATCGTAAGTTGTATAACATAAAAAACCTTTCTTCTAGAACTTATTCACTAAAAGAAAGGTTCATGACTTATCATTTTAAAAAAATTGGTTCTCCGTCCTTTACTGTGTACGGTAAAGAATAAGCTGGTACAAACGGGGAACCTTTCGAAAGTATATTTCGAATATCTTCTCCCTCTGTAAACTGCCCTTCATTTTTTTTCAAAGCGTCATATAAGTCGATTCTATAATCAACAAAAACTTCTCCTTTTTCATTAATTACAAAAGGAAGTCCTTTACCAGAATATGGACTTGTCACTTGTGGCACATCTTTATATCCTAGTTTTTTGAAATCCAATTCATATACACCATCTGAAATTACTTTTTTAAAAGGTGGATATTGATGTTCATCACGATACATCCTAAGCTTTAAAGATAGTTCCTGAATTTGTTCAGCCATCCTAACATCAATTAACTTTACTGTCGGATTTGTTTCAACGTCTATTAATACGTATTGATATACTCCTCCACTTTCATACGCATTCCCTGGCGCTTCTTGTATGTAACGCGGGGCAATCTGTTGAAAATCGATTGGATACTTTTGATAAATAGGTGTACTCATATCCCTCGTCTTAATTGGCAATATCCCATCATTTTGCTCCTTAAATGTCACAACAGCCTTTTGAACAACCTGTAGCTGATCTTCATAAGGAACCGCATTTTGCTTCATATTTTCTTTCGGATACAGACACCCCGTTAAAAGGCTCATACAACAAAATATTAAAATAATATGGAATTTTTTCACTAGCATCACCTTTTCATACTAATCTAATTTGCTCCGTATGTAGTATTTTCGAGACCATTCCATTTACTGCTGTACAGGTCCACTAAATACAACAAGAAAAATAACAATTCCTGACACAATCATAAGGGTGTACGCTACTAACGCTGTAATCCCTTTCAAAAATTTATTCTTTATTCTATGTCTACTTAATAAAATAAAACTTACTGCAAAAAACATAAATCCAATTGCCCCTAAAGCCAACCACATTTTCATAAGCCCTTCCGACATATACACACCCCTTTTTATTAATCTATTTTTATACTATTTTAACAAATTAAAATCTTTAAACAAATACAAAAAGAACATTTTACTACAAATCGCAAGTATATAACTTTAATCAATAGGTTTTCCAGCATTTCTCACCAATCTAGGCAAAAATAAAACCGAAGCGATTGTATCTCTCGCTTCGGTTGACCAAATATGCCCAAAAACAGCTCTATTCCCATTCTTTCATGGCTATCATATGCAATCTCCAAACTCTTTGTTTCTCATAATTTATTTTTTAAACATTTTGCTTAACGAGCCAAAATCTGTTGGCATATTATTATTAATAATCGCTTTTACAATTTGATCCTCTTGCTCTTTCGGCACTTCACGTCCCGCCATAAGAGCCACTTGATGAATTAATTGACGAAGTACAGTTTCATCACGTAAATTCGCATTTTGCACGGATGATGCTAATTTAAAAATATCCTCTTTATTTACTTTCGCTTCCTTCTCAATATTATTAAAAATATTATTATCCATTCTTTTCACCCTCTCCTCAAGTTACTCTTCATCCTATGCAAAAATGAAAAAATGGTGAAAAGACCCAAAAAATAAAAAAGCGACAGAAGTACAAATGTACTTCTGTCGCTTTTCTTTACAGTAAATCAGGTATAGCTTCCACTTCATGTTTTCGAACACGTCCCATCAATGAGCCTACTGCATCTTTTACGTTATTCCCATTGAACAGCACGTCATATAAAGCAGCTGTAATCGGCATTTCAACTTCCATTTTCTCTGCCAATTCATGAGCAGCTTTCGTTGTTCTTACACCTTCCACAACCATACCCATGCTTTCTAACACTTCTTCTAAAGAGTGTCCTTTTCCAAGCATATTTCCAGCGCGCCAATTTCGGCTATGAACACTTGTACAAGTTACAATTAAGTCTCCCATACCAGTTAGACCAGCAAACGTTAACGGATTCCCGCCCATTTTTCTTCCTAAACGAGCAATCTCTGTTAAACCACGTGTCATCAATGCCGCCTTTGCATTATCACCTAATCCAAGACCATCAGTTATACCAGCAGCTAATGCAATAATATTTTTTAACGCACCACCAAGTTCAACTCCAACGATATCTGGATTTGTGTATACACGGAAATAACTATTCATAAATAAATCTTGTACTTCCTCAGCCGCTTCCATACGCTTTGCTGCAGACGTAACTGTTGTCGCTTGTCGTAAACCGACTTCTTCAGCATGACTCGGTCCAGACAGTACAACAACATCTTTAATTAAGTGCTCTGGAATTTCTTCCTCAATCACTTCCGAAATACGTTTTGACGTACCAGGTTCAATTCCTTTGCTCGCATGAATCCAAGTAATTGGTTCAGTAACAATTTCTTTCATCTCTTGTAATACATCTCTGTACGCTTTCGTTGGTACTACTAGCAGTACTGTATTTACATCTACTAATGCTTCTTCTAAAGAAGAGTAGGCTACGATTGTGCTTGGCAATGTAATGCCTGGGAGATATCGACTATTCTCATGTTTCGTATTAATTTCATCCATAAGTTCTGGGCGATTTCCCCAAATACGTACATCATGTCCATTGTCAGCTAATACCATCGCTAACGCTGTTCCCCAGCTACCTGCTCCTACTACTGTGATTTTTGTCATAAAATCACATCCTCTCCATTAGTCTCTTGCTCTAGCGATAATGTGAATCGGCGTTCCTACGAAGCCAAATGATTCACGTAAGCGATTCTTTAAGAAACGCTCATATGAGAAGTGCAATAATTCTGGATCGTTTACAAACACAACAAATGTCGGTGGTTTTACCGCAACTTGTGTTGCATAGAAAATTTTCAGACGGCTACCATTATGAGTTGGCGTCGGATTCATCGCTACCGCATCCATAATTACATCGTTTAATACGTTCGTTTGAATACGGATACTATGACTTTCATTTACCTCATCGATAACCGGTATTAATGTTTGTGTACGTTTTCTCGTTTTTGCAGATAAGAAAACAATTGGTGCGTATTCTAAGAATTGGAAATGAGCACGGATATTTTCTTCAAATGCTTTCATTGTTTTTTCGTCTTTTTTCACTGCATCCCATTTATTTACAACGATAACAACAGCTCGCCCTGAATCATGAGCATATCCAGCGATTTTTTTATCTTGCTCAATAATTCCTTCTTCACCATCTAAAACGACTAAAACAACGTCAGAACGTTCAATCGCTCTTAGCGCACGAAGTACACTATATTTTTCTGTACTTTCATACACTTTTCCTTTTTTACGCATACCAGCTGTATCAATAATTACATAATCTTTTCCATCTTTACTATATGGTGTATCAACAGCATCACGAGTTGTTCCTGCTACATTACTAACAATTACACGCTCTTGACCAAGAAGAGCATTTACAAGTGATGATTTCCCTACGTTTGGACGTCCAATTAAAGAGAAACGAATTGTGTCTTCATCATATCCGTCTTCTTCAATCTTTGGAAAATGTTGTGCAGCTTCGTCTAGTAAGTCACCTAACCCTAATCCGTGTGTACCTGAAATTGGGAATGGTTCGCCAAATCCTAATGCATAAAAGTCATAAATGTCACTGCGCATTTCCGGATTGTCCACTTTATTTACTGCAAGTACAACCGGTTTATTTGAACGATATAAAATTTTTGCAACTTCTTCATCAGCTGCTGTTACACCGTCACGACCGTTTGTCATAAAAATGATAACATCCGCTTCATCAATTGCTACTTCAGCTTGTTGACGAATTTGTGTCAAAAATGGCTCGTCTCCAATATCAATTCCGCCCGTATCAATAATGTTAAATTCATGATTTAACCATTCTCCAGCGCTATAAATACGATCGCGCGTTACACCTGGAATATCTTCTACGATTGAAACTCTTTCTCCAACAATTCTATTGAAAATAGTAGATTTCCCTACGTTCGGGCGACCTACTATCGCTATTACTGGTTTCGGCATATACTTTCATCCTTTCAACTTGCTTCTGTTTATTATGTAAAAAACCCTTCTTTGTGCAAGAAGGGATTTGCATTCCAGAATATTTCTCAACGTATCAAAACACCTCACATTATAACACACGTTGCTAATGTTTCACAATAATATATACATTCTCTTGTAAGCGATGTGCAATACCATCTAAAATTGCTTCTAAATTATTTGCAACAAATTCTAGTTCCTCCGTCGATTCGCAAACGAATAAAGGAGCACCACCTGCAAATTTTTCTGGAGTCGTTGTTATAACTGCCAGAATAACACTTTCTAACATCATCTCTTATCTCCCCTTCCTTTTGGGGCTTCCGATGACATATGGACAGCACTTTCTAACGTTGGTACATTTCCTATGACACCTATCGCTTTCTCTGCATCTTGATCTTGCGGCAGGACAAAAATCCCAACCCTGCCATCCTCTAAATCACGCTTTGCTAACGGTACAAGCGCTGGTGTACCAGAATCTCTATAAATCCCTAACGCTACTGAAACATCGTGTAAAATAGCTTGTCGTTGCCCTAAATTTGAGATTGTAACCATCGCATCAATTGATTTCGGCTTTAAAATAAAACCCATACCATATTTCATAATTTCTTCTTGTCTTGCTGGCAATCCAATATTCATAATGTAAATATTATCAATATAAAGCCCTGCTCCTTCAAAACGAAGCGGAACGTGCTCAATTTCAACAAGATCATGTAGCCTTTTACCAGACATTAATTTTTTCGCGATAAAAAATGCGATTATAGCCATAATTACTCCTGCAATCCATGAACGGAATCCTATATACGCAAACGTCGTTGCAAACGACGTTAACATTGCCAAATAGTTGCGACTTTCAAAAACCAATGCAATTCCTTCAATGTATGTATTTCCACGCGGTACGAGCTCATACCCATCTAATTGTTGAAGCGTATTTCTTTCCATATTACGTACATCACGAAATTGTGTCGCTGCTAATGTAAGAAATGTAATGGCAGAAAAATCTTTTTTCAAAATAGACGGGATTGCAATCGCTCCTAAAGCAGCTGCAATTAACCCCATTGCAATATGAATAATTTTCCCATGTAGCCTCGTCGGATATTGCCGCGTATCCGTCCGAAGCATTAGCACCCTTGTAACTGTCCCCGCTATTACGCCGCATAAAATGGCTGGTGTATATTCAGTCATGTATTACCCTCGCCTTTCTTTTACGTGTTTTTCTCTTAAACCGTTCCATGTATACTGATGCTTTTGCAATCCAAAACAATATTGCCATGAATAATGTAGAAATGGCGACGATATCAAAAAATGCTAAACTACCGTAATCATATGGAAAATTCAATTTCCTAAAAATAAATGTCACTAGCAGCTCTCCTTGTAACATCCCTACATATAGAGAACATAATCGTAATATGCGATCCCCATGCAATAATACCGATGCATACACAAGAGCACTACTTAGCAGAAACACTCTATCCACCACAATCCAAATCGGATCATATATTTCTAACAGATGAAAACTTGTATATAACATTGCAATAATAAGTGCCGAAAGTAAGCTATACAATTTTTTCCAGACGGAATATAGCGTGATCCCTATAAAAGAAATAATACAAAGTAAAAGAGCATTTACTGATACCACGAATGAGGCAATCGTTACATGTAACGGAGAGCAAATTATAAAAATCAGTATACAAGCGCCTAACTTCCACCGGATAGGGTCCTTTTTCATAAAAAAGGTTACAATAATCCACCCTATCCAAGCTACAAAATAAAAAGTACTTCCATCCATCAACTTCACCTCCTATGTTTTCCATTATGGGAACTTTTTATGAAAGTTAATCCACTTTATTTACGCATAGTTTTTTCTTATAACAGCAACACTTTTAACAAGGAGGTGTTATTCATTATGGGTAAAGATCGCCAAGAACGAAAACTACGAGAATCACGCCGCGTTGAATCCAATCGTGATCAATCACTACAATATCCAGGTGCAACTGGACTTGATACACCAGAACAGGCTCGAAAACAAAACCAGCACTAATTAATACAAAAAGACGGTTTCTATATTGTACGAAACCGTCTTTTACATAATCAGTTTAATGATTTCTATTTATATTGAAATAATATTTCGCGCACTATATCCTCCCATTACTTCTTTTTACCTTCACCTATTCCCATTAAAAATTAAGTTCTCTCCAGTAATTCGACAACACACCATCTACATTTTTCAACCCTTTTTCAATTACAATTTTTACGAAATGATATTTTTATATAATGCTAATTCCATTCTCCACTTTATATTACGAAAAAGAATAGAACAAAAAAAAATCAACCGAATGGTTGATTTTTTATCTCCTACTATAATGCGCAGTATCAATACCACGCTGCATTAACCAATGATATGTTTCACCCTTTACAACAAGAGGTACAGATTGCAACTCTTCTATCGTCTTCGCACCAAGAGCTGTCATTATAAATTTCAAATCTGTATGTAGAAGCTCAATTTCATCTACTAACTTCTCGATACCATCTTGCATTAAAATACGTAAAAAATAACCAGCAAACGCAGTTGTATTCGCCCCTAATGCGATTGCTTTCGCTACGTCAAGCGCTGTTTGTATACCCCCAGATGCAATAAAAGAGAGGTTATTATTTGTAGAGGTTGCTTCAATAATCGAGGTTGCTGTTTGTATGCCCCAGTTATTAAAATAAGAAAGCATTCGCTGTCTTCTTTCGTTTTCAACAGCAGCAAAATTCGTACCACCTTGCCCACCAATATCAATTGCTGTTACACCTACGTTCACTAACTGTTGCATTGTTTCCTTACTCATCCCAAATCCAACTTCTTTTACAATGATAGGAACTTTACTATTTAAAACAATTTTCTCAATGCGCTGAAGTACTCCAGTAAAATCACGGTCTCCTTCTGGCATCGTTAACTCTTGTATGACATTTAAATGAATTTGTAATGCATTCGCTTCAATCATATCAACGGCGCGCTCTGCCTGCTCGATAGTTGCCTCACTACCTAAATTAGCAAAGAAAATACCATTTGGGTTTACCTTTCTAATCACCTTATAAGAAGCAGCTTCACTTTCATCTTTTAACGCCGCCATTTGCGAACCTACAGCCATAGCAAGGTTATGATGTTTCGCTACATATGCTAATTGCTCATTAATATGTAACGTTTTCTCTCCTCCACCACCAGTCATCGCATTGATAAAAATCGGCGAACTTAGTGAAAGTTCGCCGATTTTTGTTTCACATGTTATTGTGTCATAATTTGAATTTGGCAAGCTTTGATGCACAAAATCAATATCATGAAAGCCATGCGTACGAGACTGACCAGTAGAAAGAGCGTATTCAATATGATCTAATTTACGTTTTGCCCTTACCACTTGTACCCCTCATTATTTCTTTAATTTTTTCAGTTGTTCACCAATAATATCACTTAATTGGAAAGTAGCAGAATCAGCATTTGGCTCATACTGACTATAATCTTCAGTTACATTATTTTCCTCAAGCGCTTCTTTTATACTTAAAGAAATACGTTTCTCTGCTACGTGAACTTCAAGTACTTTCACTTTTACTTCTTGTCCCATTTCCAATACTTCATTCGGATTTTTCACGTGACGATTTGCAATTTGAGATACGTGTACAAGCCCTTCAACGCCCGGTAAAATCTCAACGAATGCACCAAATGTAACAAGGCGTTTTACTACTCCCTCACGAATATCTCCAGCTTTTATTTCGCCAGCAACGTTTTCCCAAGGTCCTGGTTGAGCTGCTTTAATTGATAAAGAAATACGTTGTGTATCAGCATCAACAGATAACACCTTTACCTTAACCTTTTGACCTTGCTCTAACACTTCAGAAGGTTGCTCTACACGTTCGTGTGAAATTTGTGAAATGTGAACTAAACCGTCCACTCCACCAACGTTAACGAATGCGCCAAAGTCAGTTAATCGTTGTACTGTTCCTTCAACAACGTCCCCTTCTTTTAATGAAGAAATTGCTTCTTTTTTCTTAGAATCTAGTTCTAATTCTACTACCGCTTTATGCGAAAGGATTACACGATTTTTTTCACGGTCTAATTCAACAATTTTCACCGCTAATGTTTTACCTTTATAGTCAGTAAAGTCTTCTACATAATGTACTTCTACAAGTGAAGCTGGAATAAAACCGCGAACACCAAGGTCCACAACTAATCCGCCATTCACAATATCTTTTACAGTAACATCAAATACATGACCAGAAGTAAATTTCTCTTGTAGTTCTACCCATGCTTTTTCTGCATCAACAGCACGTTTAGATAAGACAAGATCATCTTCTTCTAATTTAATAATTTTCAACTCTAGTGTTTGATCTAATTCTACAACATCGCTTGCTTTTTCAATATGAACGTTAGCTAATTCACTAATTGGAATTACGCCATCTGTTTTGTATCCAACATTTACAAGCACTTGTTTCTCTTCAACCTTCGTTACAGAACCTGTAACAACGTCACCAACTTGTAATTCTTTTGAATCCATAACTTCTTCATTCATTTTCTCTACCATGGAAATACCTCCCTACAGAATTGACAAAGCATTTTTTATGTATATACGAAATGAAAACAAAGTTTTCATTTGCATGTTTAAGAATTTCTCATCACATACTCTTTTTCAATAACATTCACAAGAAAATATATTAAACCTATATAAATAGTATACAGCAAAACCAGCTTGAAAAAAGTATGTTTTGAAATATAATAGCGAATATATTCTGACAGTTTTATTCCTCTTTAACTAACTTCTTACAAATCAGCTCATTTGTCAAGGAAAGAGACTCACAATTCACGTATCCTTTACATTTCTATTTAAACAAAAAAAGAAAGAGGACTATCCCCTTTCTTTATTTCGCAAACACTCCAGAAACAATGCTCATAATTTTTTGGACAACTTCTTCAATTGATAAAGAAGTCGTATCTAATTCCAATGCATCATCAGCCTTTTTTAGTGGAGAAACTTCGCGTTCTGAATCTAATTTATCACGCTGAGCAATTTCTTCTTTTAGCTGCTCTAAATTAGATTCGAAACCTTTATTTAAATTTTCTAAATGTCTTCTTTCCGCTCTTTCTTCAACAGAAGCAAGCATAAAGATTTTCACTTCAGCATCCGGTAATACATGTGTACCAATATCACGGCCGTCCATTACAACGCCGCCTTTTTTCGCTAACTCTTGCTGACGACGTACCATTTCTTCACGAACAAGGCGATGTTTCGCTACAATAGATACTCGATTCGTCACATCAGGTGTACGAATTACTTCAGAAACATCTTGTCCATTTAAAAATACAAGCTGTGTATTTTCTCCTTGCTGAAACTCAATATTTACATTCTTTACAACTTCCATTAACTGCTCTTCATTTTCAATGTCTACTTTTTGTTCAAGGGCTGCATATGTAAGCGTACGGTACATTGCGCCTGTATCAATATAAACGTAAGAAAGTTCCTTCGCAACAACTTTTGCCACTGTACTTTTCCCAGCAGCTGCTGGACCATCTATAGCAATTGAAATTCGTTTATCCATTGTAACACCTCATTTTTTCACTTATAAAACAAAACGAAAAGCAGGTGTTCACCCTGCTTCTTCTCATTTGCTTCACGTCATTAAATCCTCAATTATTGTAGCATAATCCTTCATAGAAGAAAATGAAAACTACCTATTCACCTGCAAGATTTCCACTTTGTTTTTTACCATGACACCCTCATAATAAACAATTTTAGATAAATATTTCACTGATGACTTATGTATAAATAACAATTGCACAACAGAAAGACAAATGAATTGTATTATTAATATACGAATAAAAATTCTCTCCATCTTTTTCACCGGAATTCTTCCCTCCTATACTATATTTGCACATTTTGTTTCATGATTTTATACATCGTACATATAGCAGTTAATTTTATTGTCATTTTCGAGGCATACTTTTATACATTTCCATTGTCGAATTTACTCAAAACATGTTATGTTCTAAATGTATTTTTTTACTTGAAAGGGGTATAAGCATTGAAAAGAATCCTAGTTTTACACACAGGTGGAACAATTGCAATGGAGGAAGATAAAGAAACTGGGGTCGTACAACCAGGTGAAAAAAATCCTCTTTTAAAATTCATTCCTGATTTAGAAGGCGATGTTGATTTAATCGTTGAAGATGTGTTCCACCTACCATCTCCTCATATGACACCGAGCGAAATGTTACAATTACAAGTCATCATTGATGAAAGAGTAAAACAAGACCACATTCATGGCGTAGTCATTACGCATGGCACGGATACATTAGAAGAAACAGCTTATTTCTTAGATTTAACAGTACAAGCAACTATTCCGATCGTAGTGACAGGTGCAATGCGCTCTAGCAATGAGTTAGGTGCTGATGGTCTATATAACTTCTTATCAGCTGTAAAAGTTGCTAGTTGTGATGAAGCTGCAGAAAAAGGTGTTTTAGTCGTATTAAACGATGAAATTCATTGCGCTACAAATGTAACGAAAACACATACAAGTAATGTTGCAACATTCCAAAGCCCACAATACGGACCAATTGGAATGGTAACAAAACGCGGCGTTGTCTTCCATCACGCTTTAGTACATCACGAAACATATACGATAAACAAAGTGTCTAAAAATGTAGTTGTTCTAAAAGCATATGCTGGCATGGATGATACATTATTAGCAGCAATCGAAAATCTTCCTGTAGACGGCATTGTTATCGAAGCTCTTGGACAAGGTAATCTCCCTCCAAGAACACTACCTAGTCTAGAAAGATTATTAAATAGAGGTATTCCTGTCGTATTAGTTTCTCGCTGTTTCAACGGTATCGTTCAAGACGTATATTCGTATGAAGGTGGCGGTAAACACTTAAAAGATATGGGCATTGTATTCACATACGGCTTAAATGCACAAAAAGCACGCATTAAATTACTTGTTGCATTAGAGAATACAAATTCTCATGAATCCATTCAAAATATGTTTATGCACGAATAAAAAGGAGCTGTCGAGGTTTTCCCGACAGCTCCTTTTTATTTTTCTCTTGATGCAATGGTTTGCGCAATCGCATCTCCATGAAATCTTCCGTTCTCGATAAATATTTCATTTGCATTATTTCCAGCAGCAATGACACCTGCAATGAAAATATTTTCAGCATTCGTTTCCATTCTATCCTCTGTATAAATTGGACGTCCTGTTTCTTCATCAATCTGAACACCCATCTTCGTCAAGAAGCTATGATCAGGATGATAACCAGTCATCGCAAATACAAAATCGTTTTTGATTGTAAGAGCTTCACCATCAACTGTAAACGTTAATGTATGCTCAGTAATTTCTTTCACATGAGCCCCAAAATGCATTTGAATTGTACCATTTCGTACTAACGCCTCAAATTCCGGCAAAATCCAAGGCTTTATGCTTGGTGAATACTCACTTCCACGATACAGTACCGTTACACGTGCACCAGATTTAACAAGTTCTAACGCGGCATCTACACTCGAGTTTTTCCCACCTATAACTACTACATCTCGATCAAAATAAGGATGCCCCTCTTTAAAATAGTGAGCTACTTTCTTCAATTCCTCACCTGGAACATTCATATAATTTGGATTATCATAATATCCAGTTGCTACAACAATATATTTCGCTATATATATTTCCTTACTTCCGTCACGCTTTGTCGTCTCAACCTGAAAAACTTCTCCATCTTTTTGAACTTTCTCCACTCGCTCAAAAGCATTTACACGTACAGATTTACGTCTTACTACTTCACGATAATACGCAAGCGCTTGATTTCGAACTGGCTTACGATTTTCTGTAATAAAAGCTACATCACCAATTTCTAATTTTTCACTAGAAGAGAAAAATGTTTGATGAGTTGGATAATTATAAATGGCATTTACAATGTTTCCTTTTTCAATTACTAACGGATTTATCCCTACCTTTTGCAACGAAATTGCAGCCGCTAATCCGCACGGACCGCCTCCGATTATAATAACTGTTTCTTTCTGCATACTCGTCCACTCCTAGTCTTCTACCAATACACTATTTATAAAAACAAGAAAAAACCTACTTACAGCAGTAGGCACCTATCTTTATTGTATTCATTTTTCATATATTTGTCATCTAAACGAAACGTACATCCGATAGACATCTGCTAAAAACTGCTGAAATTTAATACCTTGTTTCCCTAATACATTCTCAGGATCAATCTTTCTAGCTGGATCAAGCGTTTTATGTGACACGATATCTTTTTTCGGATTTAAGCCAAAGTTTTGGCATAAATACGCATGATACCATGTAAAACGATTATATGCTTCCCAAAAGTTAACATCACCACCATAACAAAGTTCCACTCCAATGGCCGCCTTATTCGCGTCATAGCCATATAAGTCATTATCCGTCGGCACACCATATCGAACATGATACGCAACTTCATTTATAGGAATAATCTCCAATATTGTTTTATCATCTATAAATGTATGCGCCGAAGCTTTCGGTTGTAATTCATTAAAGTAATCTCGATTCCCTATCGCATTGCTTCCAGGATTCCCCGTATCATGGCTTACAATAAATCTCACTTTAGTCAGAGGAATCCCCGGTCGTGAACTTCCATATCCAATATAGTTGCGCTCTATAGGAAACATCGCCATTGCTACCAACTCCCGCTCTAGAAGATTACCTTACTTCCTTATATATGTATTCGGTAGCAATGTCCTTATCGCATATTTCTTACGCGAAGAGAAAATCGAAAATATTTGAAGTGAACACCATAAACAACAAGATACTTACAGCCACTCCATAAAAACCGTAAAACCAAACACAATCTTCTTTCGTATCTAAACCGAAAAATTTATTTACCGATTGTAATAATGTGCCACGCTTGCTTTGTTTGTTTCGTAATACTTCCACTCGCTCTACAACATCTGCTGGCATCATAAATCTTTGGTCTACTGTCATTTTCATCATTTATCTCTCCTTAAAATCATTTCCGTTTTGTTTATCTAAGGAGAGTATAGCACGTTTGTTCGTATAGAACAAGCGTTCTTTTTATTTTTATTTTATTTTTCAGCAAGCCAAGTAAAAATCGAGATTACAACGGCAATAATCGGCCCTACTACAACCACGCCAAATACCAAAAACAGTAGCCCTTCCCCGAACATCCGAACGGTACTTATTTTTCGAGCTTTCATCGTTCTTGCAAGTTCTCCCTCTAACCTCTTAACCTTCTCTTCTAATTGTTCTACTCGTTCCAGCATTTCATTCTCCATATACAACACCTCATTTAATACTTCAACAAAAAAACGTGATTCCCTCGAAAGGAAATCACGTTTTCTCAAGATATAATATTTTATACCCAACCTCTGAAGCGGCTTGCTTCAGCCATTTTACGAACACCAACCATGTACGCCGCTAAGCGCATGTTCACTTTACGAACTTGTGCTGTTTCATAAATAGAATCAAATGATCTTACCATTACTTTTTCTAAACGTTGTTCTACTTCTTCTTCAGTCCAGTAGTAACCTTGGTTGTTTTGTACCCACTCAAAGTAAGATACTGTTACACCACCAGCACTTGCTAACACGTCTGGAACAAGCAAAATTCCGCGATCTGTTAAAATTTTAGTCGCTTCTAATGTTGTTGGACCATTTGCAGCTTCAACAACGATTTTTGCTTTAATATCATTAGCATTTTCTTCTGTAATTTGGTTCTCAATTGCAGCTGGTACTAAAATATCGCAATCAAGTTCTAACAATTCTTTGTTTGAAATTGTATTGTTAAATAGCTTTGTTACTGTACCGAAGCTATCACGACGGTCTAATAAATAATCAATATCTAATCCGTTTGGATCATGTAACGCGCCGTAAGCATCTGAGATTGCAATAACTTTCGCACCTGCATCATGCATAAATTTAGCTAAGAAGCTACCAGCATTACCGAATCCTTGAACAACAACGCGTGCACCCTTAATATCAATGCCACGTTTTTTAGCAGCTTCGCGAATACAAATTGTTACACCTTTCGCTGTTGCTGTTTCACGTCCATGTGATCCACCTAATACAAGCGGTTTACCTGTAATAAATCCTGGTGAATTAAATTCATCAATACGGCTATACTCATCCATCATCCACGCCATAATTTGAGAGTTTGTGAATACATCTGGAGCTGGAATATCTTTCGTCGGACCTACGATTTGGCTAATTGCTCGTACATAACCGCGGCTTAATCTTTCTAACTCACGGAATGACATTTCACGTGGATCACAGATAATTCCACCCTTACCTCCACCATATGGTAAATCAACAATACCACATTTTAAACTCATCCAGATTGAAAGTGCTTTCACTTCATTTTCTGTTACATTCGGATGGAAGCGAATTCCACCTTTCGTTGGACCAACAGCATCATTATGTTGCGCACGATATCCTGTAAATATTTTAACAGTCCCGTCATCCATACGAACTGGTATTTTCACTGTCATCATACGAATTGGTTCTTTTAATAATTCATATACTTCGTTTGGATAACCCAATTTTTCTAACGCTTCACTAATAACAATTTGTGTTGAATTCAATAGTTCAAAATGTTGTTCCCTTTGTTGTTGTGTTTTTGTTTGAGTTCCCTTTTCGGCTACCATAGTAAGTAAACCCCCTGTAATTTCACTTGTTTAGTAAACCTTCATTGCCTAGTATACACCCTTAAATTTGGAATGCAATAGAAAACGCTAACAAATATATACAAACTATTTTCTGTTGCAAGCGTTTTCACTATTATTATAGTCCTTTTATTACTTTTAGAAAAGTAAAATACTTAAATATTTAAATATTTTTTATTTTCATCAACCACACTCCCATAAAACTGCATATTTTATTTTCAAAAATTATGTTCGAGTATTTACAATCATCCCTTCCCTTCTCCAAATAAAAACAAAACCTCAGCTATGTTGTATTAGCTGAGGTTTTGTTTTTTCACAAAGTAATTGTGTATTTGTTCTATCGCGTTAACATCCATTAATTCTTTACCGTACTCCATGATGCGATAAATGGTTGCTGTAGACGGATTACCGTATTCCGCTAAAATAGCTATAAAATCCGCCTTTAACAATTGAATTTGTTCCTCTTCTTCCACCCAAAGATAGAAGCGCTCATCCCACGTATATAGCTTTCCGCCAGTTACACCAAGGTTATATAAGCGATTCGACAGGTTAATTACGTCATCTAGCGTAGCAAACTCATATAATATATGCTCACTTTCATCTAGAGTCACTTGCATTTCAATAAACTCGTCACGGAACTCATCATCTGTATCCATTTCTTGATTTTCTTTCGTTACAATTACAACCATCCCTTGTGCTTGTAGAGAAAACACTTCAACTGCAATCGGACCATCTGCTTCAAACCCTAATTCCTTATTTGCTTCTTGCATCATATCACGAAATAATTGCTGTACTTTCGGTGCATTTCTCCATAAATCTTCTTTCGTTAATCCTCGTTCAGATAAATCATCAAATGTTAGAAAAATTTTTATCTTATTGTAATTTAATCGTTCCAGCCTCATCTCATACCCTCCCTACGTAACCAATGCATCTAATTTTTATTATATGAAATAGAAAATAGATGGTTCTTTTCGAACAACTATTCCGACATTTTTAACCATCCATCCCATTCTTCTTTCGTATCACCAATTAAGATTGTTTCAATGTCCAACTGGTTTAGAACGCCTAGCTTTCCGATAAATCCAACAGAAAGAGATTCCCTTTTTTCTTGTAATAAATTTATAAAGTTCATCGTCTTTTTCATTTCTTGTTCGTCAGCAAAAGATATAAATACATATTTCGGCTGTATTTCCTCTACCGCTGATAACATACCATCTTCAGCTAAGCTTGTCCTAATATATATCGCCTCATATCCTTTTAAGCGTAAATAAGTTGAAAAAATAAATCCTTTCAATGCATCCTTTTCTAACACAATAACTTTGTGTAAAGAGGAAAACATTGAGGCATTGTGATACACCATCCCTAGACGCGTTTGTAAAAATGATAGTGCATATTGAAATTGCACCATTGAAATCTCATTATTATTTTTTGACGTTAATAATTTGTCTGTCACTCGAAGAACGATACTGGCAACAACCTTTTCTGTTGAATATATACTAAAAGCTTCGTTTAATAATGCAGCAATTGTAATTTCATCAAATTTTAACAAAGCTTGTAGCAAATCGTCCACTAAAACAACTTCTTTATCGAAATGTATCTCTTTTTGAACTGTACTCTGCAAACGATTCTCTTCTAATAACTGAACTGCTTGTCCAATCATCATACCGGAAGAAACTTTTTCCATTAACCATTTTAAAATTTGAATATGCTCTTCTGTATATAAGCGATGCCCAGCTTGATTCCGCTTTGGGGCAATAATTTGATATCGTCTTTCCCATGCACGAAGCGTACTCGGCTGAACTCCAATTATATTCGAAACGGCTTTTATATTATATTTCCCACTAAGAGTTGGCATCATTTCCCTCCGCACAATGTAATGATATGTGTTTGAGCAGGTGCTCGGAAACGAAGTGGTATCAATGTTGTTCCATACCCATTACTAACAAAGAGAATCGTATTTAAATGGTTATATACGCCACCTTTTAAATATTTTTTAGATGGGAATAATCGGATTTGTCCTCCATGCGTATGTCCACTTAACACAAGTGAAATCTGTTCATTTCCAGACATTTTTTTTATTATATCAGGGTTGTGACTAACTAGGATACGAAAACCATCTTCTTTACAATCCGCCAATGCCAAATCTAGACGATCACGGTGCAATCCAACATCATCTATACCGAGCAAACAAATTTTCTCTCCTAATTCAGACTCAAATACCACTCTTGTATTATCTAAAACTTTTACGTTATTTTCTAATAATAACGCATCTAATTCATGATATTCTATCTCATAATCATTGTTTCCCCACACAAAATATACAGGACCTATCTCTCTTAACTTTTGAATATTCGCAGAGATTTTTGATAAAGAGACACCTTTCTCTGCTAAATCTCCTCCGATAATTACGAGATCTACTTTTCCTTTTACTTGTTCAATTAACAAATTCGAAATGACCCTTCTATGAATATCAGAAATAAAAAACACATTTACTTTTTGAAAACTTTTCGGAAATTCTTTAAATACTAAAGTATGTTCCAACACCGTATTACGCATCGCTTCTTTATACATCACAAAAAGTAATAAAATCCCCATGCCTATGAGAGTACTGAATAATATAATCCATATCATATTTTTGACTCCCTCCTCATAAAGATAATCCTAGGCTTTTATAACAAACTGTGATCGCTTAACTCGCTAGCTTTCTTGCTTTGTGGACTTATCTTTTATCGGAATTTTTAATTCTTGACCTGCACTCACTTCATCTTCCTGCAAGTTATTATACTTTTTAATTACTTCAATTCCATTTCCATCTGAAAAATATTGCTTCGCTATACTTTCTAAAGTTTCTCCCTCTTTCACAGTATGCGTTATTAATTTTTCAGAATGTTTCTGCGACTCAGATTTAGCTGAATCAAAGAAGATTACTTCAAACGCACTTTTTCCAGCATTATTACTATCACCCTTCACCTGAATATATTTATCCGTGTACCACAAAATACTAATCGGCAGAAGAATGAATAGAAATGTTAAAACCCGGACGAAAATGTGATTTATTTTAAACTTTTGTTTTTTCTCTTTATTTCTATGAATTTCACTACGCGGCGGTAAACTTTCTTTTTCTTCCACTCGCTCAACTTCTAATTCCTCTTCAAAATCAGGAATTCGTTTCCTCATGTTGTTCACCACCACCTTCCATTTATTTTCTTAATTGGAGTCCCATTATAAAATCAACAAGAAAGTGTGCAAAGATTGTTATAAACAAATTTCCTGTCCATTCAAATACATAACCAAAGACAAAACTAATGAAACAGACGAAACAAAATAAAAATGGCTTTGTTATATAACGAATATGTAACACTGCAAATACGAAGCTCGCAATTACAATTCCAAAATGAGTCTGTACTACACCTCTAAATAAAAATTCTTCTGCAAAACCAATCAAGAACGTAATAACGAGTAAGTGTAGAACGGACATTCCTCGAAACATCTTATCGTTAATACCACCATCATCAAACCATGACTCCGGAAACACTCGCATTGCAACATAATCTAATAACACAATACCAATCGCTAACAAACCACCTATAATAAGTATAGATACTGGTTCCCATTTCCATAAATTAAAGACTTCTTTTACATCTTGAAATAATATATATGCCAGTAAACAGCCAATACCGATAATAATTAACTGTGTTATATATAGATTCAGCCTTATTTCCTGCGGACTCATATCTTCAACATTATGCCTTTGAATGTTCATCATTCCTCCATCTTTTCTAGGCCGAAAAGCTTTTGTAACTCTGTTTCCCAATTATAGTCGAAATCCGATTGTTGCGCTCGTCTTTTTTTATAATCTTCTTTGGTAATACCGCAATAATCGCAGCAATTAATTAACTCTTGCTCTTTCCTATAACCGAACTGTTGCAGCACATATTCACGTCTACACCCTTTAACTTGTATCCATGACTTCATATTTTCTAGCTCACTATATTTATTACGCAACCTTATTTCTACTTCAGCTATTAATCGGTTCATGATTTCATCTGACAAACCTTCTAATAATAATCTTCGTTGTTGTATAATTCCAACCTGTTCGAGATGATAACGAACGAAACGCCAATATTGCTCATTAAATCTTGCTGCATTATAACAAATTTCTTCTACATCTTCTATTGGTAATTCCTTCGTTTGAAACATTCTTTCTTGTAGTAAAGAAAATAAAAATTTTATTTGTGACTTACTTGGCAATTCATCCTCAATGATTGAAATTGGTAAATCATGATCCAACGGACTACATAATAAAATAGCTATACTCGGTTCGCCATCTCTTCCAGCTCTTCCGATTTCTTGTAAGTAAGAGGCTATATTAGTTGGATAATGAAAATGAATAATATATCGCGTATTCGCCTTATTTACCCCCATACCAAATGCACTTGTGCATATTACAAGTTGCAATTGATCGTTCATAAACTGCTGTTGAATTAACATACGCTCTTCATGTTCCATACCACCATGATAAAAAGCTACACCAGTAACACCTTTCCCTCTCAAGTATTCCGTTAACCTTTCTGTCCACGCTCTACTTGAGCAATATACAATCCCCGGCCCTTGTAAATACATCACCTGCTCTAAAAGCGCCTCTTTCTTTTCTTCTATCGTCTCTACAAATTGCACATCCATTGCAATATTAGGACGATCAATAGAGTATACATGTTCCGCGGCACCCTTTAAATTTAAACTATCTGCGATATCCTGCAGTACCCCTTTTGTCGCTGTGGCTGTCAATGCTAATACTGTAGGAGAACCAATATTTTCAATAACTACATTTAGTTTTTTATAGTCCGGTCTAAAATCATAACCCCATTGAGAAATACAATGAGCCTCATCAACAACAAATAATGAAATATGAATTTTCTTCAATTCCCTAATTAATAACTCCGACTGCAACATCTCTGGTGAAACAAAAATAAATTTATATGAAGATAATTTTTTCATCGCTTCTCTTTTTTCATTTAATGTCCGAAAACTATTAAATGCTATCACTCGGTTTTTCACAACATACTTTAATTGTGTCACTTGATCTTCCATTAAAGATAATAACGGTGATACAACAAGCACTGTTCCTTCTCGCATAAGCCCCGGAAACTGATAGCACATAGATTTCCCTCTTCCAGTCGGAAGCATTGCTATCACATCTTTTCCTTCTAATAAATCTGTAATTACTCCTTTTTGACCTGGACGAAATTCAGAATATCCAAACCACTTATATAAATATTCTTCAAGTTTCATTTACACCCTCCATCCGCGCTAATACAAGACGAACTTCAAAATAAGAGATATCTTCTCCAACCGCTTGTTTCAAAACACGTAACTTCCGCGTTTGCAATGCTTCAATTACTTTTATTACTTTGTCTATCTTTTCTTTTTCCATAAACATTTCAATAGAAAAATCTTTTTCTCGCAAAGCAATTTCAACAAAATGATCTTCTATCGTTGCAACCTTTAAATTCCGAATCGTCGCTATTTCTTCTAAAGAACGTCCTTGTCTCCAAAAATTATATGTTTTTTTCGTGGATAAACTAAATAATTCAGCTCTCTCATTTGGATAAGATATAATTTCAGCTAATAGTGGAAATTCATTTTCTTTATCACGAACTTCTTGTATAAAGAAATGTATTGTACCCCAAAATAAAAAATACACCCTGAATATATCTTGTTTCGTAATTTCTGCTAATTGTTGCAATGTACAACCAATGCGTTCATAACCCGTTAATCGATATGTTACAATCGTCGCTTCTATCGCATTACTCTTTTCTAAAAGATTATGTACTTCCGTCCATAGTTTTCTCGCCAACTCACTTCTCTTATATGGCCTTCCTGTTAGAAAACGTTTCACCCACATCATTATTTCTGTATCTTGCTGAATTGGAATAAACCTCGTATTATTCTGTTGTAAATTTGATATGGTTTGAATAATTAATGATAATCTTTTCCAAAATGTTTCACCTAATTCACCATAATGTAAACCATGCAAATGCGCCGGAAAAGCATAAACTTCCTCCCATTTATGTAACTGCATTTTACCCGTAGGTGTTAACACATATGTATTTTCATGTATTTCTTGAATAAAATCCGCTTGCAACAACTTTGCAACTTCACCATCATAGTCATTTCTATTTAATGATTTATATATTCCGAACAAAAAAGAAATTCGGAACATATTTCCATCTTGTAAAGTTTGCGAAGAACGTTTGCCCTTTAGTAAATAATAAATAGAAGAAACGGTTCTTTCACCATTCAATTGTTTTAAACAATGCAACAAAGTATATTGTATTTGCATGACCGCTTCCACCTTCCAATCTTAACTTCATTCTTTTCAGTACAATTACACTATCTACTGTCGCTCATTAAACTTATCATATAAGAACTATATACTTGTATATATTCTATTGTATCAAACGAAATCATATTTACGTATTTTGAAAATCTTATGACATAATTCAAAAATAAGTTGACACTCTAATTGATAAGCATTATCATTATAATTTTATGTTGAAAAGTTTTACAAACCGTTTTACAATAAGGTTATAATTTTTATGGCGAGCTTTTCACATACATATTATCAGGAGGGAAAAAAGATGGCAAAATATACAATCGTTGATAAAGATACTTGTATTGCATGTGGTGCTTGTGGCGCTGCTGCACCAGACATTTACGACTATGATGATGAAGGTATTGCATTTGTAACATTAGACGATAACCAAGGTATCGTTGAAATTCCAGATGTATTAATTGAAGATATGATGGATGCATTCGAAGGCTGTCCAACTGACTCAATTAAAGTTGCTGACGAATCATTCGACGGAGACGCTTTAAAATTCGAATAGTCTTTTATTAACTTCAAAAAACGCCCCTCCTATTGATGAGGGGCGTTTTTTGTATCTAAATTTTATTTTCCTTAATAAAAAACCATTAGTAGTTTCACACTACTAATGGTTTTAGTATATATTATGCATTTTTCATTTTTGCAAACACCCATACTTTCAGGCGTGAGAATAATGCTACAAATACAATTGTTACAACAATCCCTTTAATTAAATTAAATGGTAAGATTGCCGTTACAACCGTTGTTTTTATAGCTTCGCTAGACATAGCTGGTGAATTTAAAAACCAAGTGTAAGCCGGGAATATGATGATGTAGTTTAATACACTCATAATAAGTGCCATTGTAATTGTCCCTAGCATTAATCCTGTAGTTAAACTCTTCACAGTACGATACTTTCTAAATAAGAAAGCTGCTGGTCCAATAAATAAACATCCTGCAATAAAGTTTGCAATTTCTCCAACTGGTACTCCCGTTAAACTTCCTTGAATCCCGTAATGTAAAATGTTCTTTATCGCCTCTACAATCACTCCTGCTACTGGTCCAAAGATAATTGCCGCAATTAGAGCTGGTACATCACTAAAATCAATTTTCAAAAATGGCGGAAGCCCTGGAAACGGGAAATCCAACATCATTAGTAAATATGCAATACTACTTAGCATCGCTACACTCACCATCTGCACTACACTGTTTTTTTGTTTCATCTTTCTCTCTCCTTTTCCATCGATCATCTCATGGAAAGTGGAAAGGTTCTGCTATGCCTATTTTTTCATAGAACGAAAAAACCCTTTGTGTTTTACACAAAGGGAGAATTTAAGGCACATCAAACAGACGTTCAAATCCATATCTTTTTTGAACGCTTGAACCTCCATCTTCTCCCATCCAGACTATACTGTCGGCTTTGGAATCACACCAAATCCTGCCTTAACGGCTCGCGGGCTTAGAACAAAATCATAAATAGTTCATCACCGCCGGTCGGGATTTTCACCCTGCCCCGAAGATAGACCGATATTCTATTTTCCCCTTCATTATACAACAACCTCATAACATTGTGAACTAAAAAATTGTAACTTATTTAAAATTAGTCATTTATTTTTCGTAACAACAAATAAATTGCGAGATATTTTACAATACAATCCATATTTTTTATTATTCGGCATTTCTCTTTTGAATTACCTAGTCATATATAATTAAAAGTGATAAGATATTGAATTGTTAAGATAAGAACATTTTCTGAGTTATGGAGGAAATGTCATGAAAAAAGACAAGAGACATTCTATTCGAGAAGCAATGAAAAAAAACTTAAGAAAAGAATACTTTTACTTAAAAAAAGAATTACTTTTCTACTGCCCAATTGATTTAGGCACATTCTCAAACGAGACATACTATGCTACTTTCGATGAAGATGGCATCAGTATTTATCAGTATGATAAAAAAACAGAAAGTAAATTAAAATTGTGTGAGCGTCATCCGTGGAAGAGTTGGAATAAAGTGAAGATTGATCACTATTTGACAACTTCTCAATTTATTTTTCAGGGTGAGCGAAATTGGATCTTATCTCTTTTTCAAAAAGGAAAAGAAGCTCAAAAAATTATTGAAGAGCATACATCTTTACAAACAGAAGTTGTTTCCCGCTCTTTCTTAAAAAAACTTCCTGGTTTTCGTTCTAATACACCACTGAATAAATACATCGGTAGTATTTGTTACACTGCACTTATTGCATTTTTATTAAAATGGATGATTCCATTTCAAGCACCACAAATCGCCCTGTATTCTATCTCGATTGGTTGTATGCTTCTTGGCCTACTTTGTTTGACAATCGGTTTAATTGAACCGACTATCGTACTGTTTCGAACAAAAGAGAAAACAAGAACAAAAGTTTTTTACTTATATAGCTATTTAGCTATTTCTGGATTTATATGTGTCTTTATTTTTTGGTAAAAGAAGCCGTCCCAAAATAAATTTTGGGACGGTTTTCTTTTAGATATAGATGCTCTGATTCACTCAATAGTTCTAGCAAAAGCGCCCATATAATTTCATTTACATTGAATCTTATTTAAGAAGAACATAAATTTGTTCAAAGTTTAATTTTTGAAGCGTTTCCTTTACTTAACATATAATTGTTGATTAGGATAAATTAGCTCTTGCTGCAATCCATTTTTTTCTTTAATTTCCTTAAGTGTCATACTAAATTTCCGTGCAATACTAACTAAAGTATCCCCTTTTTGTACGACATATAATGACGAAGAAACGACTTCATTTCTTTGTTCACTTAAAACAAGCAATGGGTTCATCGCATTCTTTTTCGCCATCGTCCATCTTCCTTGATGAAGTTCTAGATGTAAGTGCGCACCTCGCGATTCTCCCGTGTTCCCTACTTCTCCAATTTTTTCTCCTTTGGAAATATAATCTCCTTGATCCACATATCTCTTATTTAAATGTGCATATACAGCCTCATATTCTCCGTGTTTAATAAATACAACATTTCCATAACTACTTGAATAATAAGACCTCGTTACCTTACCATCTTGGATAGCTGCCACAGGCGTTCCAATCGGCGCAGCTACATCAATACCATAATGTTTTCCATGCCTTGTCCCAAAATAATCACTTATCTGACCTTCAACAGGCCATGTCCATCGATTTTCTTCTGCATAAACATGTAATTGAGATACAAACAGTATACTCAATAACATGACACCGCATTTTAAAACTTTCATATACATCCTCCGTTTTCTAATTACCACCATACCTTCTCTATTTTGGTATATTACAGAAAAAAGTATACAAAAAAAGAAAGTGAATTACTCCACTTCCTTCTCTTTCTTATCACGAAAAACTAATGCACTACGGTTATACTCCACATCTTTCACTTGTAATCGGGCATTTATTACTCGAGCTATCGCAAACAAATAATCAGATAATCTATTTACATACTTTAATACAACTTCATTTATTTTCACTTCTTTTTGCAATGATACTATAGAGCGTTCTGCTCTCCTTACAACAGTACGTGCAATATGAATAGTAGCCGCTGCCTCGCTACCACCTGGCAAAATAAAGCGTTCTAGTGGCGGGGCTTCTTCTATATATAAATCAATCTTTCTTTCTAAACTTTCAACCATCACAATTGTCACTTTATAAGGAATTTTTTGTTCCACTATTGCCAAGTCTCCTCCGCAATCAAATAGTTCATGTTGAATATTTTCGAGCTCATTGTAAATATCTATAAAAGCCCCGCCTTGAAGCTTAGTCATTGCATATCCAATATGAGAATTTGCCTCGTCTATTGTTCCATACGCTTCCACACGGATATCATCTTTATCAACCCTGCCACCTATTACACTTGTCGTTCCTTTATCTCCTGTTTTTGTATATAATTTCATTTCTTCACAGCACCTCTCTTGTTATTCTTTATTCGAGCAACATAGAAAAAAGTTCTACCATTCTTTATTTAATTGAGTTTACAAAAAAATAAAAAACAGCAGAACTTTATTCATTATCAACTTTAAAAACGCATATCTAAATTATACGATTCGGTAAATATACAGAGAATGTAGTTCCTTCTCCAACAACACTTGATACAGAAATTTTACCATCATGGCCTTGAACAATATTTTTCGCAATCGCAAGCCCGAGTCCTGTTCCACCCTTTTTCCCACGTGTTCTTGCTTTATCAGCTTTATAGAAACGATCAAATAAAAATGGAATATCTTCTTCTGGAATGCCTGCACCCGAATCTTGTACTTCAAAAATAAGACCGTTATTTTTCGTATCAATTACAAGCGTTACATGTCCGCCTGCATTCGTATGACGTATTGCGTTATCAATTAAATTCGTCAATACTTGTTCCATACGATCTGCATCAAACGGGTATTGTTCAATTGGATCTTTGAAATCAACCGTTAACGCGACCTCTTTATCCTTTGCAATTCCTTGGAATTTACGACCAATTTTTTCAACAAACGGATGTATATCCACTTCACCAATATGTAACTCTACATGACCGCTTTCCATACGAGCTAAATCTAACAATTCATTTACAAGTTTACCTAAACGAACAGATTCATCATAAATAATTTGAACAAACTCATCTATTTCCTCTTTCGTTTGCACAATATCATCTAAAATCGCTTCACTATACCCTTGCAGCATGACCATTGGTGTACGAAGTTCATGTGATACATTCGCAATAAAATCTTGACGCATCTTTTCAAGACGACGTTCTTCCGTCATATCTCGCAGTACTGCTACAGCTCCACGAATTTTCGTTTGATTGTAAAGCGGCGTCATAAGAACTACATAGTTTCCTTTTTGTAAATTAATTTCAACAACTTGTTGTTGTTCGCTTTCTACAACGAGATGGAATAATTCCACAAGTTCAGAAGGTAGTTTTTTACTGAGCTCTATCTCTTTTTCTTCTTGCCAAACTTGTAAGAAATGTTCGGCCGGCGGATTGATTACAACGACTTCACCTTCTTGATTTAACGTAATAACCCCATCTGCCATACTACTCAAAATACTTGCTAACTGCTCTTTTTCTTGTTGCAAGGCGTTCATATTAAACTTCAACTGTTTTCCCATTTGATTTAAGGCCGTTGCAAGCTCACCAATCTCATCCTGAGATACCATAGGAGCCTTTGCATCAAACTTCCCACGTGACACTTCAAAAGCAACCTCACGCATTTTACGAAGCGGTGCTGTAATCCGAGTAGATAAGAAGAACGCAAAGAAAGTTGTTAATATAATCGCAATTCCAGCCGATAAGAAAATAAAATCAGTTGTTCTTTCCATACCTTGTATCGGTACTTGTAAAGATTCATATACGAACACTGCACTTTGATTTTTTGATTGCACTGGTTTTCCGACGATCATAATATCATTTTCGGTGTTTTTATTCTTCCTACTATTAGACGCTTTTCTAATATTATTCTTAATTTCTTTTTTGTCTGTAAACACAGCCGCTAATTCTTTATCTTCTTTTAAGTCATCCATTGTAAGAGTGACTAACCCTTCTTGTTTCGGTGAAGAAGAGATTTCTTTACCATCTTCTACAATAATAATCCTTGAAAGTGGGTCAGAGAATTTGTAAGCGATATTCTCAATCGTTTTTACATCGGCACCTTCTTCAATTAACTCTGAAACACTTGTTGCAACTTTTTGAAGCCTAGCTTCACTCATATCAACATAATACGTTCTAAAAAACTGTGAAAGTAAAATCGCAACAAATCCAAGAACAAACGAAACGAGAAGTAATATGGTCATCCATAACTTCCCTACTACACTTCTCCAAAGCATCAGTCGTTCACAACCTCAAATTTGTAACCTACACCCCAAACAGTAACGATCATTTTCGCTGCATCTGGTGATTTTTTGCTTAACTTCTCACGTAAACGCTTTACATGTGTATCAACTGTACGTAAATCTCCGAAGAATTCATATTGCCATACTTCTTTTAACAGTTGCTCACGATCGAATACTTTATCAGGAGCTTTCGCTAAAAATAATAGTAACTCATATTCTTTCGGCGTTAAGTTTACTTCATTACCATCTGCAGTAACACGGTGTGCATCGTTATCAATTGTTAAGTGCGGGAATACAGTAACATCTTTTGTCGTTGTATCTTGTGTAAAGAATGTTGTTGGTACAGCACGACGTAATACCGCTTTCACACGTAGTACGACCTCACGTGGACTAAATGGCTTTACAATATAATCATCTGTTCCAACTTCAAATCCTTGTACTCTATTTACTTCTTCACCTTTTGCTGTCAGCATAATAATTGGTGTCGCTTTCTTCTCACGAACCCCTTTACATACTTCAATGCCATCTTTACCAGGCATCATAAGATCTAATAAGATTAAATCGTAATCATTTTGCAACGCCATTTCTAAAGCTGTATCACCATTATCTGCTTCTTCAATCGTATATTGTTCTCTTTCTAAGTACATTTTCAATAAACGACGAATACGATCCTCATCATCTACAATTAAAATTCTTGATTCATTTTCCATCTCTACCCGCTGCGCACTCTCACCTCAGCGGTTCACACCTACCCTTCTTTAACTATTATGTTGCGCTATTCTCGTTTATTTAAGCAATCTTCTAAATGTTTCACTTCCCATATTATGCTTCACAAGAATAATAAATTTTGTTCAATTTTTTTCCAAAACTATGTATTTTTTTTGAACAGCATATAATGTCCTCGACATCATTTTACAAAATCAACCGCTACTTTGTCATGTTTTTCTCAAAAAAGAAGAAAAGTTGACAAAAATAAAATAGGAAAGTGACATGCACTCCCCTATTTTATTTCTCTATGCATATGAATGTAAACCGGCAATAATTAAGTTTACTACAATAAAGTTAAACATAATGATTGCAAAACCAATTACTGCAAGCCAAGCTGACTTCTCTCCATGCCATCCTTTTGATAGGCGTAAATGTAATACTGCCGCATAAAAGAGCCAAGTGATAAGTGCCCAAACCTCTTTTGGATCCCAGCCCCAAAAACGTGTCCACGCTATTTGTGCCCAAATCATCGCAAAAATTAATGCACCTAATGTGAACACTGGGAATCCAATTGCAATAGATCGATATCCGATTTCATCTAGTAAATCACTATTCGTATTCTTTACTAACGGCTGAAGTGCCGCCGATACTCGCTTCCGTAAAACAAGTCTTAATACAATATACAGTAATGTTCCAACTAACACTGACCAAATAACAGTATTTAATTTTTTCGCATTTACAATCGCTGGAACTTCAACTGCCGGTTCTAATTTATTTTCTGTCAGTAACTTCCCTTCGTGCGGTCCAACTAAAGCCGGAAGATTGTATTTCATTTCCACTTGTTGTTCATTTTTATCAATCCATTGAAACTTCGCTTCATATTTCATACTAGAAAATACCGTTGTTACTCCAATAAATCCAACTGTACAAACAAGTGTAAATACTACCGTCTCTAGCCAAAATGTACGTTTACTTCTCGTCGATTGATCTACATTTTTCAATAAATACATAACACCTGTAATAAAACTAATCGCTAAAATGGCTTGTCCTGCTGCTGCCGTCGTCACGTGAATATGTAACCAATTACTTTTTAAAGATGGAATAAGCGGAGATATTTCCCTCGGAAACATACTTGCATAGGCAATTAATAAAAGCGCAACTGGTAATGCAAATAGTCCGATTATGCTTACACGGTACATAAAATACATGACAATAAATGCTCCTACAAGCATCATGCCGAAAAATGTACCGAATTCAAAAAAGTTACTAACTGGCGCATGTCCTGATGCAATCCACCTTGTAACAAAATATACTGTTTGTGCAATAAACCCTAACATTGTAATCGTTATTCCTACATTTGCCCATTTATGACCCTTTTCTTTAATTGCTCCCCCGAAAAATAGAGTGGCAATTAAATATAAAATAAATGCGGTAAAGAGAAAGTTACTACTTATTTGCACCATATCGTTTCCCCACCTTAACTAATTTTTTTATCAATTACTTTATCATTTGGCTGTGGAATTGCTGTACCTTCTAGTACTCTTTCAATATCTTTCTTTAAACCGAACCAATTTTTATTTGTATGCCCTGCAATCCACCATTCATCATTAACACGTTGTATCCAAATACGGCGATGATTCCAATACATACCTTGAATGACACCAACCATAAATATAAATCCTCCAATGCCGAGAATCCAAAGCGTTAAATCTTTTCTTACAGTAAGTGCTGTTGCATTTTGCATTTCAACACCTGCAAACGACATTTTATATTTGTTGTTTCCATCTGGTTCTATATTTTGCTGAATACCAACAAAACTCACTTCACCATCTGGTGTTTCAGGTGTAAACATTTTAAATACAAATGCAGGATTGTTTGGTAATTTCGTTTTTGTATTTGGTTTTCCATTCTCATCAAAATAAAAATCAGGAAAATAGCTTAATAGTTCTAGAGAATAACCATTTCCTAAATCATATTTTTCCTTAGGATTCGTTAAATCTACTTTAATTGGTCCCCACTTTTGATTATTTTCTTTATTTTGCAAGTTAAAGGACATACTTTTAAATTCACTTTCTTTATAATCCACTTGATACACTGCAAATTGATTAAATTTCAGTGGTTCATTCACTCGAATTTCCGCTTCTTTTACTTTTTCTAATTTCGGTTTTTGTCCTGCTATATTTTCTCCTACTGCTTTATATAATACGGCATTCGTTTGGAAGTTTTTCGCAATCATTTTATCGCCTACACGATCAATCGCTTCATCAAAAACTTCCTTGTCCTTACTTTTATCATAAACTTCTTTTATAAATTTCTCGTTTTTTAAGTAGTATTGTCCATCCGTCCCTGGTATTTCTTTCGTTTCACCGTCACGTAACCAAAGTGCTTCGTCTACGTACATACTCGGTAAAAAACGAAGCATCGCACCGAATAAAAAGATAATAAGACCGATATGATTTACATATGGACCCCAACGCGAGAAGCGTCCCTTTTCTGCTAAAACGTTTCCGTCTTCCACTTTCACGTTATAGTTTCTTTTCTTTAAATTCTCTTGCACTCTTTCCAGGTCACCTTCTTGCGGTGTACCAGTCCCATATAATCTCTGTCTCTTTAAAAAACTAGGATGTCTTTTTACGCCTTGCTTTTTTAAAGCTTTATAAAGTGGAATAACGCGGTCTAAACTACATATCACAAGTGAAATACCGATAGAAGCAATCAAAATCATATACCACCATGAACCGTATAAATTATTAAACCCTAATTGATAGTATAATTGTCCTAAAAATCCGTATTCTTGTTTATAATATTCAGCTGGTGCAATACCTGGAGTTATGTACATTTCTTGCGGAAATATAGTTCCTATCGCTGATGCAGCTAAAGTTATTACGATTAGCCATACACCTACTTTTACAGAAGAGAAAAAGCTCCAAATTTTATCGACTATCGTTTTTGTCTGCGTGAGAGATCTCCGTGCACTCCCCTCATAGCGCATATCCAATAGTTTTGCATTTTCATTGCTTTCAAATGGTTTCCCGCAAGCTTCACAAAAAACGGTTCCTATCGGATTAACATGTCCACATTCACATTTAATTTCTTTCAACACTCTCACCGCCCCTGTATCTATATGTACTATTGTATATTCTAACCTCAAGTTACCGCAATACTCAGAATTTTTAAACCAGAGGCACTATAAACACGTACCCCTTATGTAAAGGCTTTCTTTATTACGGAGTAATTTTCTTTAAATACCCTTCTAACTGTTCTTTCGTTTGTTCCCCTATAATTTGCTCCACTACTTTTCCATCTTTATCAATCAAAAAGCTTGTCGGTAAAGGACCTACTCCATATGTTCCTATAATCTTTTGTCCTTTATCAATGGCAACTGGGAATTTCAAACCATATTGGTTCACAAAGTTCTTTACTGCAATATCCGTTTCATCTGCATCTAACGCTATGATTTCAACGCCTTTTTCTTTATACTTTGGATATAATTCATTCATATAAGGCATTTCTTTTTCACAAGGTTTACACCACGTGCCCCAAAAGTTTAAAAATACACCTTTTCCCTTTAAATCTTTTAGTTCAATTTTCTTTCCTTCTAAATCCGTCACAATAAAGTTAGGTGCTTCTTTTCCGATTTGCATTTTCTCTTTATTAGCAAAGAATCCTTGATAAAGGGTAAATCCTACAGCACCACATAAAATGAGTAGAATAATAACGCGAAATAATAAGCGATTTTTCTTCATATTACCTCTCCTCTCCTCGGTAAATGTTATGTATTATCTTCTGTAAATGTTGTATTGAATAAATCACCAGCAGAGCACTCCACTGGTGAATTTTTAACTCTATAGCTTATCTTGGCTTTGTAGAAGCAAGCGCGCGTAATTGTTTCACCTCATGTGGTGTCAATTCTCTCGCATCACCAGGTCGCAGGCTTCCTACTTCTAAGAAAGCATAACGTTCACGTTTTAATTTCACTACTTTACAGTCTAACGCTTCAAACATACGACGTACTTGACGATTACGTCCTTCATGAATTGTTAATTGTACAATAGCCATCTCTTTACGCTTGTCCCAAGAAATAATTTTCACACGTGCTGGTGCTGTTTTACCGTCTTCTAACGTAACACCGCGTTCTAACATGCGAATTTTCTCACCTGTTAATGGCCCTTTTATTTTTGCAACATATGTTTTTTCAACTTTATATCTAGGATGCATTAATACGTTTGCGAAGTCCCCATCGTTTGTCATTAATAATACGCCAGACGTATCATAATCTAAGCGTCCGATTGGGAATAAACGTTGTGTAATTTCCGGGAAAAAGTCCGTTACAACACTTCTTCCTTTATCGTCTGATACACTTGAAATTACGCCAGTTGGTTTATATAGTAAAAAATAAACAGGTTCTTCTTTTTCAAGAGGGATATTATTTACTTCTACTTTATCTTGAGGAGTTACTTTTGTCCCTAACTCTTTCACTATTTTTCCATTAACTTTCACTTTTCCTTGCTGAATTAATTCCTCAGCCTTTCTTCTCGATGCAATACCTGCTTGCGCAATCACTTTTTGTAATCGTTCCATTTCTTTTTTTCACCTCGAATTTATCTTACCTTACATTAGAAAGACTTGGCAACCGCATACGCTTTACGGCTATTCGCTTCATCTTACTTAAACAACATAGCGATGATAATAAACATATAAAGGTCAAATCATGTTTTTACCCTTTATTATTGTCCATATTTTTCATATTTCTCACAATAAAAGTTCATCATTTTGTCAAAAATACCACATAAAAAAACCACTATTAAGCTACACCTTAATAGTGGTCGTATACGTATTATAAGCGAAATAGCGTAAAAAATGAATAGTATTACTGAAACAATAAAGAAACGAACACAATTGAGCATATAATCCCGATTAAATCTGCAAAAAGTCCTACTTTTAGTGCATCCCCCATTTTTCTAATCCCAACCGCTCCAAAATATACAGTTAAAATATAGAAAGTCGTATCTGTGCTCCCTTGCATCGTAGAAGCCAATCTCCCAATAAACGAATCTGGCCCATATGTTGCAATTAAATCGGTCGTAATACTTAAACCAGCAGAGCCTGAAATAGGGCGTATAAGTGCTAAGGGTACAATTTCTGCTGGAACATGGATTAAATCTAACATTGGCTTCATTACCGATATCATTGCGTCTAACGCACCTGAAGACCGGAATATAGAAATAGACACAAGCATTCCAACCATAAACGGTAAGATAGAAATTGCAATTTGAATCCCTTCTTTTCCTCCTTCAACGAACGATTCATACGTCGGCACTTTCTTTATCGTGCCATATAAAAGGATAAAACCAATTACACAAGGGATTACCCATAAGGAAATTGTATTTACAATGCTCATTTTTTCCGCCCCTTTCTACTCCTTCTTCGGTAAAAATAGCGGTCAATCCAAATTGCTCCAATCATAGAAAGTACTTGTGCAATAAATGTTACCCCAACAATTTCAGTAGGATTCGCTGATTCATACGTCATTCGAATCGAAATGACTGTCGTAGGAATTAATGTAATAGCTGATGTATTTAATGCTAGAAACGTCACCATAGAACGGCTCGCCGAATCCTTTCCTCCATTTAACTCTTTCAGTTGTTCCATCGCTTTAATGCCAAGAGGGGTTGCTGCATTACCTAGACCAAAAAAGTTTGCCATCATATTTGATAGAATAAATCCCATGGACGGATGATCCTTTGGTATTTCTGGAAACAACCTTTTTACTATCGGCATAAAAAGTGTAACTAATTTTTTTAACAATCCGGCTTCCTCTGCAATTTTCATTAAACCGAGCCAAAATACTAAAACACTAATAAGTCCTATACAAATCGTTACCGCATCTTTCGCTCCGTCAAATACAGCTTTATTCACTTCTTCCATCGTTCCATTTATCATGGCGTATACAATCCCAATGACAGCCATCGCTACCCATACGAGATTAACCATCGTTCCCAACACCTATCATGTAAGAAAAAATTTCTTTCACATTATTCCAGTAAAGTCCCGTTGTAGCTACTAACTTCCGTTTACTATAAAATAAATTCCGTTCCCCAACTTTCTCATTGCCAACATAAACATCTGTCTTTCCAACCTTTACTCCATCCTCAAGCTTTATACTTTTATCGAGTTCAACTTTTAATAACACGTTCTTTCTTTCCTCTTCAGTTAACGGCACGGAAAAACTATTTTTCGTATAAACATGGTTGGCATACTTCTTTTCATTTATTTCAGCAATTGCTCCTTGTCCTAAAACTTTCGTTTGTTTGAAACGGTCAAAACCTTTATCAAACAAATTCATATGATCATCCCAATCACTAGAGGCACTCAAAGTTACGACAATTAAATCTAGTCCACCTTTTGATGCCGTTGTAACAAGCGTTCGCCCAGCTTTCTTCGTAAAGCCTGTTTTTCCCCCTGTTGCAAATTCATAATAAGACGTTACCAGCTTATGTTTATTTTTCCACGGGTAATCCCAAGAATCTGATTTATATGTTTTGGTTCCAAAGATTTTCTTAAATGTCTCGTTTCCCATTGCATATTTCGTTAATAATGCCATATCGTAAGCCGACGAATAATGTGATCCATCTCCATCTAAGCCATGAGGGTTTGAGAAGTGCGTATCTTTCATTCCAATTTCTTTCGCTTTTTGATTCATTAAATATACGAATCCATCTATACTCCCGCCCACACTTTCAGCAATTACTTGCGCTGCGTCATTACCAGATCTAAGCATGAGTCCGTATACTAAATCTTCTAACTTCACTTTTTGTCCAGGCTTTAAATAGATTGCCGATCCTTCCACCCTCACCGCTTCATTACTAACTGATACCATTTTTTTCATCTTCCCTGATTCAGCAGCTAATAAGGCGGTCATAATTTTTGTTATACTGGCAATTTTTTGAGGCTCATGTTCTGCCTTTCCGTATAATACACGACCAGACTGTTGCTCCATTAATACAGCATTTCGAGCACTAACATTGCTGTTCATCTTTGCATATGTAGGAATCGGCATAACGCTTGCATACATCATAAGAAGCGTAATGATTACACAAATTCGTCTCATATTTCCCCCCACGTCCTTTTGGCACTTTTTGTACAAGTGTATGCTTGGCCTTTTAAAATATGAACGAAATCTTCCTTCTACTTCCATAAAAAAAGACGCAGAGAATTTGCGTCTAATATGGTGTCCATTCAATTTGTTTCGCAGTTTCAAACCTTTTTTCTACATCAGGCCAATTTACAACATTCCACCAGTTTTTAATATATTCATCTTTTCGATTTTGGTATTGTAAATAATACGCATGTTCCCAGACATCTAGTACAAGGAGCGGTATCGTATCCCATTGTGTAAATAATTGATGAAGTGTACTTTGCAAAATTTCTAACCTTCCAGACCGGGGTACCCAAACGAGAATTGCCCAGCCTGAACCTTCTACTTTAGAGGCTGCTTCTGTAAAATGTTTTTGGAAACGTAAAAAGCTCCCAAAATCTTGTTCAATTTGTTGTGAAAAAGTTCCTCTTGGACTTCCACCACCGTCTTTTTTCATGTTATTCCAAAATATCGTGTGTAAGTAATGACCTGACCCATGAAAAGCCGCTTCCCTTTCCCAATGCTTAATTAAATCAAATTTATTTGTTTTTCTCGCTTCTTCCATCATCTTCTCTGCTTTATTTAATCCTTCCACGTAACTCCGATGATGTTTATCATGATGTAACATCATAATTTCTTTAGAAATATACGGTTCTAACGCATTATATGGATAAGGTAATGGCGGGAGTGTATGTCCTCCAATTGGGACAGCTCGTTCACTATCCCCTCTTTCATATAATTCATATTCCTCTTCTTCTTGCATAAATACTTCCTGCAAGTGATGCTGAATATGTTCTACATCATCGCTTATTTCATACATAAACTCTGCATCTGTTTCATACTCATGCTCTTTCATACGCTCTAATAACGTCTGAATTTTATAAGCAAGCATATGGACATCATACACTTCCATTGCACGACTATCTAATACGTGAAGAACACTTTCACACCAATTTTCTACTTCATGAAAGTAATCTGTAAATACACCTTGCTGATTCATGTTGCACCTCCCTAATGCTATCCACTTAACTATATTCAATGAAAATCCCTTATATAACTGTACAAAAGGAAAAGAAGCTAAGTCACCTTAGCTTCTTTTCCTCAATCAATATTTGTGTAACATCTTTGTCTGATAATCCGTCTCATAATATTCTAGTTCTTCACGCATCAATTGAAATTTACCTTCTAAACTCTTCATCACTTGCTCTAAAGATGCAGGTGGTGTTTGTTGAAAAACGATAGAATTTTTCCCTGTATATGCAGACCGACTATTTTCATACCAATGATCACTCTTCGGTGAAAAAAACTCTGCAATTACTTGATGGTAAATCTTATATAAAATTTTTTCAGCTGCTGTTTTTCGAAATGGCTGGCTATTCAACAAAACAAAACATGCATCCTGTCCTTCTTCGCAAAAAACGAGAAGTCGTCTCATTGATGCTAATAACCCTTTATAATATCGCTCATTCCCTGCTGGTGTTTCCTCTAATAAAGAAGGTAACGTATGATAATTTACATAATTGGTTATCAAATTAATAGCATCTTCTAAAAATATAGAAACTTGTTCTGTTTGATTTTCAACCATCAAATTAGACATTTTTTCTCTCTCCTTTGCCATTTCACGCTATTTCTACTCTTTTATTTTTATGTAATTCAGCCAATATTTCTTGTACTTTCGACACCGTTCCCTCATCAAAATATTGTTGAAATTCTTCCATATTATTTAAATACAAACGTTTTTGCGCACGAAGCTCCTTATCTTTCATTAAACAACATATCGCTACAATATCGCGCAAATATATGTTTTGTTCTTCTACTTTATACACTGGATTTCCTTCAAAAGGAGTAATTTCTTGTAAAACTTCTTCAAAATATCGAACGTATAAAACCGAAAAAGTTTTCTCTTTACCATTTAATATATATGTCACTTCAGATCTGTTAAAAAAATCTTCTGATGTATTAGGTTTCTCTTTTTCTAACTCATATCCTACGTAACCTTTTATAATCATATACTCCCCCCTCACCCTTCTTTCACCTTATTCTAACTTAATTTTCTGATAAACAAAATATTCTTTTAAATATACCTATATAAAAAATAGCTCCCCTATACAGGAAATTACCTTTTTATTTTTCTTGAAGTTTGTCATAATAATATTATTGTCTCAGTTTTCTTATACAAGGAGAGTTGTATTTATGTCGTTTTCATGGAAACGTTTCTTACAAATCGGGAAAATTATCTTCCCATTTGTTGTATTAACAATTGTATTCTTTCAAGCAAAAAAAGAATTAGCTGGCATTTCTTTTTTAGAAGCGATTGATACAATTAAAAACATTCCAACTGGAGGAGTCTTTTTAGCAATTACACTTGGTGCATTCGCTGTATCAACAATGTTCTTTTATGACTATGTTATGCTTCGTTACTTAAAAGCTGACATTCCTGTCCAAAAGATTTTCCGTATCTCGTGGATTGCTAATACTTTAAATGGATTTATCGGGTTTGGTGGTCTTGTTGGAGCCGGCGTACGCACAATGCTTTATCGTCCATATATAAAAGAAAATGGAAAACTTATTAAAAGTATCGCTTGGATGACAACTGCCTTTATTAATGGATTAGCCATTCTTTCATTTCTTGGTCTTATCGGAATATTAGACACGAGATTTATTTTGCATGAAAAACCATGGCTATGGCCTGTTCTTATCTTCTTCGCTCTTTTCGTCCCTATATATATCGGATTTTCTAAATTAAAAAATAGAAAAGCGACGCAAACAGAGGAACAAGAAGAAGAGGAGAAAAACCCAACTGTTTTATACTCATTAGTTTCATTAGTCGAATGGGTATCTGCTGGTATTGTTATGTACGTCATATTACTATTATTTGGCATTGAAATCGAATTCCAAAAGTTTTTAGGCGTATATGTTATTGCTGCTTTAGCTGGTGTCGTTAGTCTTGTTCCTGGTGGCCTTGGATCATTTGATCTTGTCTTCTTAACCGGGCTTGGGCAATACGGCATCGATACAGGTGTTTTACTCCCTGCTATGTTATTATATCGTCTCGTCTATTACATCTTGCCCTTCTGCCTTGGTCTCATTTTTGCAGCTTTTGAAATGACAGGAGTAGCCATTAAAAAGTTTGAAGATAAACCTTTTATTGCGCCTGCATTAGAGACAACTGGTGTTATATGGACTTTGCAGCGTGACTTTCTAGGAAAGTTAGGTTCTTGGGCATCTGCTGCTTTAACAGTATTTGCTGGCTTAATGGTTATTTTATCAACCATTCTACCGACAAGTATAAATCGGGCACACGCCTTACATATTCTAGCTCCAAAACATCTTATTCAATTTTCTTTTAGCTTATCGCTAACATTCGGTATTCTCCTCCTCATTCTTTCGCGGGGGATATATTACGGAACAAAACGTTCTTATTATATGACGATTGTTTCTTTAATTGGAGCGGCTATTTTTAACACACTAAAAGGAATTGATGTTGAAGAAACTTTTATTTTATTAATCGTACTCGCTGTATTGTATATGCTTCGTAAAAGGTTTGTACGTGAGAAAATGGAAGTCTCACTTTCCGATATCGTAAAAGTTTTTATATTCCTACTTGTAACGTTATATTTATATAAAAACTTAGGTATTTTATTTGCAGGTGCAAAAGAAGCTTTCAAACCTGATTTTGTCGTTCGTAATATTACACAAGTAAAACGAAGTGCATTAGCAGCTGCCTTTTTTGTTCCTACTTTTTTACTAATTGGTTCACTCATTGCAAATCGTTATCGAAATGAATTTCCCGGGCAACCAGCTAATGATAAACGATTACAAAACTTCTTAGATGAACATGGTGGAAATGTACTTAGTCATTTAGGTTTTTTAGGAGATAAACAGTTCTTTTTCAGTAGTGATGGAAAAGCACTCATTCTCTTCTCAATAACTGGAAAACGACTTATTGTACTTGGTGATCCAATTGGGGCCCCTTCCTCCTATCGTACTGTATTGCAAGAGTTTTTAGCTGAGGCTGATCGATTTGGATACATTTGTGTATTCTATCAAATTGAAAGTAAATGGATGAGTTTATACCACGATTTTGGTTATAACTTCTTTAAGCTTGGTGAAGAAGCTGTTGTTGATTTAAATACCTTTACAATAACAGGAAAGAAACGCGCTGGCATGCGAGCTACTTTCAACCGTTTTGAAAGAGAAGGCTATACATTCTCTATTCATGAGCCACCTTTCTCCGACGAATTATATGAAGAGTTAAGAAAAGTTTCAGATGCATGGCTTGGTGGAAAAAAAGAGAAAGGTTTTTCACTCGGATACTTCGATCGTGAATATATTAGTCGTGCTCCTATCGCAACATTATCTGATGCGGATGGAAAAATTATTGCATTCACAACATTCATGCCTGTATATCAAAACGGATCATTATCTGTCGATTTAATGCGATATTATCCAGATGCGCCTAGCGGCATTATGGACGCAATTTTCATCCACTTATTCCAGTGGGCAAAAGAAAATGAATACCACTCCTTTAATATCGGTATGGCACCACTTTCAAATGTTGGTTTATCCACACAGTCTTTCTGGTCTGAACGAGTGGCTGCTGCAATCTTTAATAACGTTCGTTATACGTATAGTTTCAGCGGATTACGACATTTTAAAGAAAAATATAAACCAGCATGGAGCGGTAAATATTTAGCATTTAGGAAGAATCATTCTTTACCAATTACAATGCTCTCTGTAACAAAATTAATAGGAAAAAGAAAAAACAGCTAAATTCTTAGCTGTTTTTTCTTTTTTGAACTTGTACAATAAATTCTTTTTCATACTTCTTACCATTTATATAGAAATTCCCCCACATTTTATACGTGCCCTCGGCAGGAAATGTAATTCGGTATTGTAATTGCTCATCCGTATCTACAGGCATAGCGTATAAAAAATTCTCCTTCGTTTCATCCACTATATAGAGTGACTCTACTTCTCCTCTCTCTGAATGCAATTTCAATTTTTCACCCTTTTTCGCTTGAAACTGAAATGTTAACGTAACTGGTTCATTCGGATGTAATGCGCCAAATAAAAGAGAAACTTCATACTCTCCTATTTTTTTTGTAAGTACACTGTCGATTGGAAATTTCACTTTTTTCTTATTGTTCTCCTCTTTCGTTCTACCAAAATTCTTCCTAGCGAATGACTCTACGGACTTATTTTTGTCTTCGTATAAAAATATTGTATATTCTTCGTCTTTCGCTATTTTGGAAGATAACTTATATGACCCGTTCCCTGCAAATGTGGGTTTAATTTGTTGTATGTTTTTTAACTGTCCATCTACAATCACTGCCCGCATTTGATCATTTACACCACGAATTTCATTATTCTTGTTGTTTAACAACTGAAATACAATATCTACTTTCTCATTTCCCTTTCCATTTGAAACATCCCACTTTACTTCCTGAACATCTCCTACAGTCTCTTCGTTTTCTTGATATTTTTTTATGTAAAATCCTCCTGCCACAATAAGTACTAACGCAATAAGCCCAATGACAAGATTTTTCAAAACATCACCTACCATTTTTATTGTCTCTATTCATACAAAACTTCTTAAGATATATATTCTAGATTATGATTTATGAAATCCTCCTATTTTGCACATATTACAAATAATAAAAAGATTTTAATTGAAAGGATTCGTAGTGTATAATGCAAATGATATTGATTTCTATCAATACATTATAAGGAGGACTTTTTTATGAGTGTACATATCGAAGCAAAACAAGGCGAAATCGCTGAATCTATTCTATTACCTGGTGATCCATTACGTGCAAAATATATCGCTGAAACATTTCTAGAGGACGTTACTTGCTATAATAATGTGCGTGGTATGTTAGGTTTCACTGGAACTTATAAAGGAAAACGTGTATCTGTTCAAGGTACAGGTATGGGTGTTCCTTCTATTTCTATTTATGTAAACGAATTAATCCAAAGCTACGGAGTTAAAAATTTAATTCGCGTTGGAACTTGCGGTGCAATTCAAAAAGATGTAAAAGTTCGTGATGTTATTATCGCAATGACGGCTTGTACTGATTCTAATATGAACCGTTTAACATTCCCAGGATTTGATTTTGCACCAGCTGCAAACTTTGACCTTTTAAAGAAAGCTTATGATGCTGGAACTGAAAAAGGATTACACGTTCGTGTCGGTAACGTTTTAACAGCAGATGTGTTTTATCGTGAAAGCATGGACATGGTTAAAAAACTTGGAGATTACGGTGTATTAGCAGTAGAAATGGAAACAACTGCTCTTTACACATTAGCAGCGAAATACGGTGTAAATGCATTATCTGTATTAACAGTTAGCGATCACATCTTCACTGGCGAAGAAACAACATCTGAAGAGCGTCAAACTACATTTAACGAAATGATTGAAATCGCTTTAGATGCAGCAATTCAACAATAATACACTAAAGAACTTGTCATACGTCTGGCGAGTTCTTTTTATGTGACTTTTTATAAATAACTACTTTATAAAGAGACAGATTTCTCCCCTCTACTTTCTTGTAACGTTTGTTATAATGAAGTGAAACTTTAATCAGTGGAGGTTTTTTCCATCCCCCACTGATTATTAGTTGAACCAATCGGATTTTACGGGCAATAAGACTCCCTTGTATTCGCCGAATTTTGAAGTGGGAGTCTTATTGCCCGTTAAAGCGGGATAAAGAAATCATTTACAGTATTTCTCATAAGAGGTGACGCAGTGAAAAACAGAAGTATCGTCTTTAAACTATTTTTATTAACATCCACTTTATTTACAATCATATTCCTACTTTTTTTCCTAGGACAATCTCTATTTTTAGAGAAATTTTATATTAATAAAAAAGTAAAAACAGTCCAAACTGCTTTTGAAAAATTCGTAGATAATTATGATAAAAGTGATAAAAGTTATGAGCAGGTTAGAAAACTAAAACAAGAATTTCATGATAAAACAAATGCCGATATGCAGTTTTTGGATTCTAACGGTATTATTAAAAGTGATAACAATTACTATATCGATGTATTTAATCCCAACAATAATAAACAGTATTCCATTCCACTCAACAATCTTTTAACACCAGAAGAATATAATAAATTCGAAAATTTAGGTTTAAAAAAAGATGTAATAATCAATGTTGATGGAGTCGTACAAGAGAATAATATAATCACACCACAAAAATTAGGAACGAATTATAATCAATGGCAGAACGAACATTTCTATTCGGATTTTCAGTCAATTAATGGTAACCCTTCTAAGAACAGACTTGCAAGCCGATACAAATCTACAACTCGAATCGTCTTTACAGGTGTTATAACTAAGTTACAGCTCCCATCCAAAGCGGAGGTTCGTCTTGCAAATGATATTGAAACATTACAAGCCGTTCAATATTTTGCAGATATGATTAGAGAGGGCACTTCTAACTCGAACCAATTAAGTACTTTCATATTAGATGGCGGAGAAAATATAAAAAATAGTATCTTTGTAAAACCTATTATAGAAAATGGAAGGATTACAGAATACGCTTTTGCGATAGCATCTTTGCAGCCTGTTAATGAAGCGATGCTCGTTTTAAAAGATTATTATGTCTATGCCTTAATCATCGTGTTTCTCGTAATTATTTTGTTATCCTTCTACTACTCAAAAATCATTGTTAAGCCATTAATTAAAATAAATCGTGTTACAAAAAAAATGGCTAATTTTGATTTCAGCGAGAAATTACCTGTTACAGCTGACGATGAAATTGGCGGGCTTTCTGGCAGTATCAATACATTATCTGTAAATTTAAAAGATCGAATCGATCGATTAAATGTTGCTAATACAAAGTTACAACAAGATATTGAACGTGAACGTCAATTAGAAAAAACAAGAAAAGAATTCATTTCTGGCGTATCACACGAATTAAAAACACCGCTAAGTGTAATTAGAAGTTTTGCAGAAGGAATTAAGGATGGTGTTAGTAAGGATACTTCGTATTATACTGATGTTATTTTAGAAGAAACAGAAAATATGAACAGGCTGATTGTTGAAATGTTAGAATTAGCAAAGTTGGAATCTGGTACTTACAAACTAGATATGACGACGTTCTCAATCGGTGAATTAACGCAACAAGTCTACACAAAATTATTATTTAGCATGGAAGAAAAACATTTACAAGTGAACATCGATGCAGACCCTTCTATACTTGTTAAAGCAAATCGCAGTCGCATTGAGCAAGTAGTTGTGAACTTACTAAGTAATGCAATCCGTTATACGCCAGAGGGAGAAAAAATACAAGTCTCCATTATAGAAGCAGAAGATACCGTAAAAGTCGAAATCGAGAATACAGGAAACCCTATCCCTGAAGAAAGTCTTGAAAAAATTTGGGATCGCTTCTATCGTCTAGATGCATCACGTAGCCGTCACACTGGAGGTACCGGTCTCGGATTATCTATTGTAAAAAACATTTTAGACCTCCATCATGCCGAATATGGTGTGTATAATACGACTAACAGTGTTGTATTCTATTTCAATTTACAAAAAGTAAAAGAAGTCAAATAATTTGTCTTAATTTCACTAGGAGTTCACATGAAATTCACACTCTCCCTTTATAGTAAGAAACAAGTTAATCCTTTCCTTTACACATATAAAAGAGGAGAGTGCGTGAAATGAAACAAGCAGGACAACCTATTCAAAATGAAAAACAATTAGAAACTATCAAAAATATGCTTTTACAATCTTCGAAACGTGATGGCTTATTATTCGTATTAGCTGTAAATTCTGGCTTAAAAGTAAGTGAAATCTTACAATTAAAAGTTAGTGATGTAATCGATGAAAATGAAAATGTTCGCCATTCCATTTTATTTTACAATGAAAAAGTGAAGAAACATAAATGGTTTGCTGTAAATGAAGACTTACAGCACGCAATCGAAGACTACATGAAAGAACGTAAAACTTGGAAACGTAATGAACCATTGTTAAAATCTCAAAAAGGAACAAAATCTATTACGAGACAACATGCATGGTACATTTTAAACAAAGCTGCAAAAGAAGTTGGATTAGAAGGGATTAGCTCACATACACTTCGAAAAACTTGGGGTTATTGTGCATACAAATCAGGTGTTGATATTGCATTTTTACAACACTTCTTTGATCACAGTACTCCATCAAAAACTTTAAAGTATATCGGTATTGCTTAATAACTCTTATACATAAAAAAGGTTACCATTTGAAAATTTGGTAACCTTTTTTATATTTCATATTCTCTTTTCTTGTCTCTCCTATACTGTAGTGGTACTCTAATAATAAGGGGGAGAAATTATGAACACACTTACAATTGAATTACCAAAAGAAACGGCTGAAAAACTTGATTTATTAAAACAAGCTTATGAAAAGAAAACAGGTGCTTCTATCTCTGAGAGCACTCTCGTTCAAACACTTATCTCAAAAGAATTTATCCAGGCGATAACTCCTTTTGATTTACAACAATTCGTCAACGGAAAAGAACAGCATTAATGCTGTTCTTTTTTTATCTCTATTTAAAATATACAAAGTTTTTTATATATTTTTAGAAAAACCATTGACAATGATAATGATAACCATTATCATTTATTATGAAGCCAACAATTGATGAATCAACCAAACGCTCAGTAACATTGTTACCCCTCTTTTTCATATAGAAAGGCACTGTACATTCCCCCTGTTTGTACAGTGCCTTTCTTGTTTATTATCATTCAAAAAAATTTAATTGCTCCGGCTTCGGCTCACCATATGTAATGTTCATCATTTTCATAAGCTGTTTCGCATTATCTGCTGCATCCCCACCTGAATTGTTGTTAAACAGTACGTATATATCCTTTGTTTTCTTTTTTAATTGCTCTAATCGTTCAACCCATTCTTCCAGTTCTTTATTGTTGTAGCGATATAAACAGCGAACCGCTCTCCAGTTTTCTCCTTTATCAAGCCAACCATGAACATTTCGACCGTGAAAACGTATTAATGCCATGTCTGAATTCGTAACCTCTAACACGATTGGCACAGAACCTATCCCAGCCTGTGGTTCATCACAAATTGTATGAATCCATTTCTCTTGTTCTAGAAACTGTAACGTCCTATCTCTCATTTCTGGATAAAACCATGTTTGATTTCGAAATTCTATTGCACATGGTAAACCTTCCATTTTTTCTTTCGTATATCGAAGAAAATCTACATTTTTCTTTTTACAATCAAACCATGGTGGATATTGAAATAAAATCGTTTTTAATTTACCAGCTTCAATTAAAGGAAGAATAGATTGTTTATATACATCAAACATCTCATCGAACGTAGAAAAAGGAATTTCACCTTTCATATGTCCTGTCATTCCTTGATATGCTTTTACGATAAAAGAAAAATCTTTCGGTGTTTCCATTGCCCATTTTGTATAGTTTCGTGCAGGTTGCATCGCATAAAATGAGCTATCCACTTCTACTATAGGAAAATACTCGCTGTATGTTCGTAATTTATTTCTATTTTCATAGGGATTTATGTATAAAGAATCATGATCTCCCCATCCTGTCACTCCAATAAACAGCACATATACCCCTCCCTTTTTAACTTCATCTTCTATTCACTTTCCAAACACTTTGCATCATGTAGCCTTTTCTTTAAGAGTATCCTTATAAAAATATGATATACTATATGGAAGAATTTTTAAAATGAGGGGTTATTTATTTATGCTTCCAAACGATGCTACTGTATCTCATGAAAAACGAATTGAAGAACTAGAAAATAAAGTACGTTTTTATGAAGAACTTGTGAATCAATTACCACATCATTTCACATACAAAAATCCACATATTGGTTTACGAATAAAGAAAACTAGAACAACCCATTCCATTCAAGAAATACCAAAAGAGAATAAAGAGGCTCATTTTCAACTTACTTGTGATTCATTATTTTTATTTGAACAACTCGAAAAACACTTTGTACATATTTTTGATGCCTTTTCACATCATGTAACCTTTGTCGATAATAAAGGGAATATTACTTTATGTAATCAAGTTGCTGCAGATGATTTCGGTGTAATACGAAATGATATTATCGGAAAACCGATTCAACAATTACTAAACTTGCCGGAAGAAAAAATTAAAGCGATTGAAACATTAAAAACGGGAACAGAAATATATAATGAAGAAGTTTTAGACAAAAACTATGGCATTATAAATAACCGAATTATTCGTGATTATAACGGGGAGATTTTTAGAGTTATTAGTGTCTTTCATTATTTAAATACAGAACGTGATGCAGAGAAGTTTTCGTTAGCAGGGCGAATCGCAGCTGGAATTGCACACGAAGTACGAAATCCTCTTACAACAGTACGAGGATACTTACAATTTTTACAAGAAAGTGTTTCTCCATCTAATAAAGAACTATTTAAAAATTTACTTATTCCTGAATTAGATCGAGCAAATAGTATCATTACAAAATTTTTATCTCTTTCAAAAACACGTGAATTTAAAAGAGAACCCTTTCCCATTAATACATTTTTACGTGAGTATATTCAACAGTTACTAGCTAGCGAAGTCTTTTTACATAACATTTCAATTGATTATAATTTTTCTACCGAATTAGATGATATATTAGTTCATATTGATCGTCATGAACTTGTGCAAGTTTTTTTAAACTTATTCCAGAACGCTGTCGATGCTCAAGGAGAAAAAAAACTTTCTATCCAAATCACTAGTTACCGCCTAGATAATTTTGTTCGTATTACTTTCACTGATAATGGGACTGGTATTCCACCAGCGATTCAAGACTATATCTTTGATCCATTCTTCTCAACAAAAGATTCCGGCACAGGTTTGGGCTTGTCAGTAACGAAAAAAATTATTCAAAATCATAACGGTACATTAAAAATGACTAGTAATGAAAATGGTACTACTTTTACTATTTCAATTCCAATCTTACCTAAAACAGCCCTTGAAAGATTAAATCAATACAAATAAAATCCAATCCACGAACTGCATGTCAATTGTTACACCCTTCAACAATTGACATGCAGTTTTTATGTTGAACTTTTCTTCTTTACATTATATAAAACCTTCTCTATATTTTACTTATTTTTTGCTAGCTGGGCCGATTTCTTATTTTTTTAGAAATGGTAGTTTGTCCAGCACGGATTTAGTAGAAATTTCATTTTAATATATAGTAATGACTATTGATTCTATGAAAGAAAGGAATGAAAAGATGAACAATAAAAATAAAGGAAAAGTATTTTATGGTAATGATTGTTGTGAAGTCAGAAATTACAGTCACATTAACATCTCTAAGTCCGAACTTACAGAATTCGTTAGACTTCTTCAAGCTCTTGGCCAAGCTATTCAAGCTGTCTTTCAAAACCCTTCTCAAAATAATATAGATAACTTGATCGCTGCCCTAAATAACTTACAAAAATTCCTCAATTGCTTAGATTTATCTCCAGCACAAAAACAAATTGGAAATTCTATTATTGCTAATCTATTAACTATTTTAAGAACAACACCTTTCTCGTGCGGAGCATTGTACGTTGAGCTACAAAGCTTGCTTAATTATTTATTGTATATCGCTAAGTTATTCAAAGTAGATTGTTGTACGATCGACAAACTAGTTAGACTCATAACAGAGATCCAAACTATCCTAGTTCAATACGGATCAGGTTGTCTTGGAGGTGGAGGAGCAACAGGAGCAACAGGCGCTACTGGCGCTACTGGGCCTCAAGGACCGGCGGGTGCTACTGGTGCTACCGGGCCTCAAGGACCGGCGGGTGCGCAAGGTGCTACTGGACCTCAAGGACCTCAAGGTGCTCAAGGACCAGCGGGTGCTACTGGTGCTACTGGTGCGCAAGGTGCTCAAGGACCAGCAGGTGCTACGGGTGCTCAAGGTGTTCAAGGACCAGCAGGTGCTACTGGATCTCAAGGGCCTCAAGGTATTCAAGGACCAGCGGGTGCTACTGGCGCTACGGGTGCTCAAGGTGCTCAAGGACCAGCGGGTGTTCAAGGTGCTACTGGACCTCAAGGGCCTCAAGGTATTCAAGGACCAGCGGGTGCTACTGGCGCTACGGGTGCTCAAGGTG